>JAUSEN010000017.1 GCA_030650025.1 Candidatus Magasanikiibacteriota bacterium
TTATCATTCTTTCTTCAGCCGATTCTGACCCTGATAGTGCCGTCAGAACTAAAAGCATGAAGAATAGCATAAGGAGCGTAAAATTAAACGGGTACAAGAAGAAAACCGCTAATAACCCAAAACTTGCCGCCCAATTGGCGCTTGAATCGGCATTTCCGCCTAAGGTGGATCCGCCTCTGGCGGAAAAACCATTTTTAACCGCGGCGACAAGCGACCTGCCGTAAAACCACAAAAGAGCTAAAAACGCCAAAATCATCAATATGCCGCCCTCAACGGCCATATTTACAATCTCCGACGTAGCATCGGTAAATCTGATTTGGTAAAAAACCGAATTAGCGATACTAGCCGGTTTGAACTTGTCGTAGGCAATGCCAAAATTCTCCATGCCAAATCCCAACGGCCGCGCTTTCAGAGAATTCACGACTATGGCCCAGGAAACTTTCTGGGTCGGTGCTATTTCCACCGCCAGTTTAGATTTTAGGGAAGTCCAGTTAAAATTGACCAGCATTAAGAATATCCCCAGCACTATCACCGCCATCGGCATAGCAAATAATCTCATTCTGCCCCTCTTAAATAGCGAGACGTCACTGGCTGAAGTGAAAGCGACGGAGGCCAGAAGCGAAACAAAAGTAACCGTCCAAACCGGCCACCAATTGATGAGAATTACGAAAAACAACGCCAAAGCCAAACCAATATATCTAGCTCCCTCAATCACCAAATTCTGCCATCCCGCCTCGCCACTTGTTTCGTTGCGCTTAGAAAATCCTGTAGAAGTAAAGAATGCCAGTGCCAGCGCCGCTAAAATACCTAGGGAATTAAGAGAGCCAATGCTATTGAATGACCTGCTCGCAAACAACGCGCCCTTGAATAAATACAGGCCGAATACTTGAAGCGCTCCGTAAAGAAACGCCAGAGTCAGCGATATTATCATTATCTTCCTCAACGCTTTACCCTTATCTTCTATTACATTAACGGCAAGTACAAATAATACCGCCAACGCCGCTAAGCTTATTAATGACCAGCTCCTATCGCCGGCAGTACCGAAAAAACTGACAGTCCGGTTAACCGAGAAAATTACTGAAACTGCTGCGGCCACAACCAACCCGAAAACCGGTAAATATAAACTGCTTGGCTTATATCTTACAACTCCGCTTTTGATGACATCAACCAGCCACAATACTAACCCTATACCGGCTATCGCAATCAATAAAATCTGCTTGTTGAACGCCACAATATCCGCCGTCCACGGCAAAAACCACAATGGCGTCAAAAACGCCGCGGCATAAACCAGCCAGCGTATTATTTTCCGAAACATTGGATTGCTTTCCGCCGGCGATTCCTCGGT
>JAUSEN010000022.1 GCA_030650025.1 Candidatus Magasanikiibacteriota bacterium
GTATGTACTTTACGCATAATCCTGTCATCTTGAGCGTAGCGAAAGATCTAAGCGTTTTATATTTTGGCGAATTGACTTAGATTCTTCGCTGCGCTCAGAATGACAACCGCGATTATGTCTCAATTACATACGTATGGATAACTATTAGATCAGCTCAATTTTTTTAGCCAGGATAAAGTCGTTTTCCGAAAGGCCATTGATAGCATGGGTCGTGAGTTCCACGATGACGCGGTTATAGTGGATATGCAGATCCGGGTGGTGGCCCTCGTTTTCGGCCAGGGCCGCCAGTTTATTCACAAATTCCATTGCCGCCCTAAAATTGGCAAACTTAAAATCATGGCGGATTTTTTGGTTGTCCGTCACAGTCCAGGCGAGCTTAAGCTCGTTTTGCAGTTTGGCAATTTCGGGCGCTGTCAAGGGCGGCACGCCGCCTTCACAAGGGACGCAGTTTTTGTCGGCTAGAGACATATATAAGGCGTGAATTATTAGAAGGTATCAAGTAATTTTTTGGTGGCGTCGCGCAAAAATTCAAACGAAGGAATCACAAAGTACGTTGGTTGAAGTATTGAGTAATTGTATTCGGTTTTTACCACCTCGTCAACCGAAAATTCCCGGATGTCAGCGTCTGGTTTAAACGCATTATTCATATCCTCAATGCCAGCTAGAAGCCCCGCGCCAAAGGCTTTAATGCCATTTCCTTCCTGTATTAAACCATATTCAAGGGTAAACCAGTACAGCCGCTCCAGCTTTTTAAGCTGGTCTTCGGTGGCAATTTTCGCGGCCCGCCCTACCAGTTGCGAAAATTCTACTAATTCTTTATTAGCAAACGTGGGCACGTGCCCTAAAAATTCGTGGATCACATCGGGCTCGGGCGTAAAGGTTGGCCGCGAGTGGTGGCGCACATACTGCGTGCACATCATTACGCGATTCCCGAGCTGCGAGAGAAACGAGCGGCTATCAACGAGCCCTTCCACGGGCGCGAGGCGCATTCCTTGGAAGCGGTTAATCGCGCGGTTTAAATCTTCCATTTGGGGAATGTGATCAATGGGGATTTTTAGTTTGGGGCGCGCCTCAAGGTACATCTCGCAGGCCCGGGCCCCGTGGAGGCGTTCCAGTTCGTTGGCCACAATGCTCCAGGTTTCATGTTCAGCCTCGGTGTATTTTAATTCGGGAATCAAACGGGGGTTGGCCCGGAATTGTTTAGCCAAGGTCGCGATATGCTCGCGGCGCTCCCGGTATTCTGGGTCGTGGGCGCCCGGGTGGTCCAAATTAATAATTCCTAGAATTTCTTTGGGTTCGATAATAACTGGTTCGTTTGTGGATGCTGGTTTTGGTGCTAGCGCTTGGTTTGGGATAGTCATATAATTTGATTATTTTAGTAAGTTGATTTTAATTTATATTTATAGTTTATTTATAGTTGTGAAAATAAAAAACACCGCCCCGAGACTAGGGCGGCGCTTGTCTAAACAAAGCAAACTTACCGCAACCCTAGCCCGGGGCAACGATAGTAATAAGAAATAAATTGAATCAGGCCAAAGTTCATAGCGCTAGTATTATAACACAGAACGGAAAAATAGGCCGAAGGGGGGAAGGCGGGAGTCCCGACGTCCGCCAGGTGGCGGAGTCGGGACTCCCGAAGATGCGCCGCGAGGGGGCGCGAAGGAGAGAGCGAAGCGGAGGGGGCTAGAAGTGGCCGAGGTCGCCGTCGCGGTCCGCCTGGGCCCAGCTCTTATCGAATGGGTCTGTCCGCTGGAGTTCCGAGAGGACAGGCCGCCTCTCTTCGTCCGGTTCAGGCCTCTTGGCCTGGTCATTGGGAGCGCCGGCTTCGGCCGCGCCCGGTGCGGCAGGTTCTTCCTGCTTGCTCTCGTCCAAATTCATCCTCCTGTTAGGGTCCAAGCCAGAACGAATTGTGTCGGCGCACCATGCGCCGCGCAATATCTTTCCGGCAGTTAACACCATCAGGATAAAATAAAAGCCGCTCGCCTTAGGCGAGCGGCTGAAATTTCGTTTTAGAGAAACATCAAACTACGCGCCTTCGGCAGAGCGGGTAAAAAAATAAGCGGATTGTGGGTTTGTGAATTTCATATGTTTACCTTACCAACTAAGCCTTTGGCTGTCAAACGCTCGGGTGTGGATAAGCGCACACGTATGTACTTTACGCATAATCCTGTCATCTTGAGCGTAGCGAAAGATCTAAGCGTTTTATATTTTGGCGAATTGACTTAGATTCTTCGCTGCGCTCAGAATGACAACCGCGATTATGTCTCAATTACATACGTGTGAATAACTTAATTAAAAAAACACCTGGCGTTATTTCTAAAACCAGGTGTTAAACGCTCGGTTTATTCACTATTTTGGCAACCGATCTATTAATTTCTTCTTGATAGCCGCTTCAAGCTTCTTCTGGTCCACAATCTCTTGCACACCAGATTCCATATCGCGAATAATTATTGTCTTGTCTTGAACTTCTTTTTGACCCAAGATCAAAACATAAGGTACTTTGAGGCTATTAGCGGTTTCTAGTTGGGCTTTTAGAGATCCTCTAAACAAATTAAAGGCCGGACGAATGCCGCTAAAGCGTAATTCGTTGAGAATCTTAAGCGAACGGCGCTTGGCCTCCTCCCCGAGTTGCGCGAAAAAGACATCGTAAACCACGCCCGGAATTGAACCCGGTTTTTTTTCTTCAAGCGCTTTAAGAACAGTTACGGCCCGTTCTATACCCAAACCAAATCCAACCGCCGGAGCGCTTTGGCCGCCGAGCTCTTCCGCTAACAAATCATACCGCCCACCCCCGGCCAAGGCGCTTTGCGCGCCTGTCAGGGACGCCGCCGAGGGGTCAGCCTCTCGAGCTGACTCATAAATTTCAAAAACAGTGTGGGTATAATAATCCAAACCGCGAACCAGCGTATGGTCGAGCAAATATGGAATGCTAAGCTCGTCTAAGTACTCCAAAACTTTCATAAAATAATTTTTTGAACTTTCCCCTAGCCAATCAATAATTTGCGGCGCCGTTTCTTTAATCGGTTGGCAACCTTCCACCTTGCAATCCAAGAGGCGCAAGGGGTTTTTAGACAAACGATTTTTACAGTCATCGCACAAATAAGCTCGCTTACCGCGGTAATAATTAGTCAGCTCGGCCACATAGCGCGCCCGCTCTTCACGGTCACCAATCGAATTAATCCTCACTTCTGTGCTTATCCCTAAATCTTTAAATATGCTATAGGCTACTAAAATTAACTCCACATCCATCGCCGGGTCCTTAGCGCCAATAGTTTCAAAATCAAATTGATAAAACTGGCGATAACGGCCCGCTTGCGGGCGGTCATGGCGGAAGATGGGCCCGCTGGTCCAAACCTTTACCGGCTGGGGCGCGTTCCAAAGACCATGTTGAATGTAACTGCGCACGATTCCGGCGGTTGGTTCAGGCCGGAGCGCCACCCGAGTGCCGTCTCGGTCTTCAAAAATATACATTTCTTTGTCAACTATGTCCGTGCCTTTGCCAACCGATCGTATAAACAAACTGGCTTCTTCCAAAATTGGCGTTTCCACGCGGGCAAATTGGTAGTAACTGGCCAATTTCTCCGCCGTGTGGTAAAGCGCGGCCCAATATTTTTCGTCCTTGGGCAAAACATCGTGCATGCCGCGCAGGGCTTGATAAATCTTTTTCCCGCCCTTGCCGGCTGGCAAACTCTTATTCAACGCCGCCCCCTCTGGCAACGGCTCGTTCGCTTCTTTCTTAATTTCACGCTTCACAAACTTAGCCGGTTTTTTGTTTTGTTTAGTATTTTTCATCTTAAGTGTGGCTTAATATTTCTTAAAAATTATACTGGGGCGGAGAAAATTTTTGGATTCGCGGGAGCGGCCAGCCGCGCAGCCACGCCCGCCCTACCAAGGCGTTCCTATCCACCGGGCCAAAACGGCGCGAATCAAAACTGTTCATGCGGTTATCCCCTAATACGAAATATTGATTATCCCCTAAAACCCAAAATTTTTCTCCTATCGTTATTAGATTATCAGGTAAATAAGATTCTTGAATCTCCACCCCCTCGGGGTGGGCTGTATTGTAGGCGGTCACTTTCCCCGCCGAAACTTTTATCCGTTCACCGGGCAGGCCCACGATCCTCTTTAAAAAATATTCCTTGGGGTTCTCGGGATAGCGAAACACCACCACGTCCCCGCGCGCCGGTTCATCAAAACGGTAAGTCAGCTCATCAATAATTAAATACTCATGGTCATAAAAATTAGGCTCCATCGAAGCGCCTTTCACGTAAAATGGCTTAAACAAAAAATAGCGCACGGCCACAATCGTCACGCCCGCGATAATCGCCACTTTCAAAAATTCCAAGATAACTAAACTAGCCGCCTTCAGTGATATTCTAATTTTCTGCCCCAGTTTGCCACTCCCAAGCTTGATTTTATTATCGTCCATAACACAAAATTCAGGCACTACGGCCTATTCTTTAACCCTGGTATTATAACTGTTACCAAGCCTTTTGGCAAGAGATGTGCCATTTCGACGACGAAGGAGAAATCTCTGTCCCAATCAATAACGGCCAGAGATTCCTCGTCGGAGTTTACCCCGAGCGAAGCCGAGGGACTCGAAATGACAAAACCGGAGTTTTTCAACGGTCTTTAATTTTGTTCGAGCACAGCGAGCGCCTCAATATGCGGGGTGCGCGGAAAAAAATTATACAACTTCTGAAAAATAATTTTATATTTAACAGATAAAATCTGTAAATCCCGCGCTTGCGTCGCTATATCGCAAGACAGGTAAATTAACTGCTCTGGCCCCACTTCCAAAATTTTATCAACAAACTTAGGATGCAGGCCGGCGCGTGGCGGGTCCACAACAATAGTGACATCCCTCGTAATATAATCTAGCGCATTTTCGCTCGGCGCCAGAACCACCTCTGCCCAACTACCATTTAGCACTGCGTTCTCTTTTGCATAGCGACTAGCTTCAGAATTAATTTCTACCAAAGTTAATTTACTATTTTTTATAGCGCTCTTCTCTCCTAGAGACAGACCAATAGCTCCTACTCCAGAATAAAAATCCACAATTTTTTTACTGCCTAATACAAACTTTTTAATATCTTTTAGAGCTTCGTAAAAAACCGGCCCATTAATTTGAAAAAAACTTAAAGCCCCAAATTTAAATTGTTTCTCACCGATATTAGCAATCAAATAATTTTGCCCGGCCGTGTATAATAATTTATCCGGGGTCGAGGCGGGCGACAGGGCGCTCGAATAATAAATCTGCAGACCTTTAAACAACCCCTTTAACAGTGGATACGATGTAAAATTAATTTCGCCTTTAAGAAAAACCGCCGCGATTGTCTCGCCCTGTTCATTACTCCGTACAATTAAACTTTTGGCAATACGCCCGTGCACGCCCTCACTTTCCAGCCACGCCCGAATAATTTCCGCGGTTTTGTTAATTTCGGGGTGTGCCAACGCGCAACCCGCGGGCAAACTAATTAATCTGTGCGTACCACGATTAAAAAACGCAAGCGAAAGCTTGCCCGCCGATGAAGCGGGCGAATTATCACTCGGCTCTGTCCAAAAACTAAATTCTATTTTATTGCGATACCCGTAATCAGGCCCGGCTGATATTATTTCCAAATCTGGCTCGGCAATATCTAACTTCCCAATGCGCTGATACGTCTCGAGCGCTATTTCTTGCTTCCACTTATCTTCGGCCTCGCGGGTCATAATTTCCCACGGACTGCAAGACAAATAGTGCGCCTCGCGCGGTTCTATCCGAACCGCTGAAGGCTCTAAAATTTTAGCCGCCCTCGCTTCAACAATCCCCTTTCTTTTCTTTAAAATTTCGTACTCCACTAATTCACCGGGCAAAGCGTTCCACAAAAAAATCGTCTTACCATTATCCCTGGCAAGAGCTTGGCCCCCATAAATAAGTTTTTCTATTCTAACTGGGGCCATAATTAACAGGGGCGGCGTACTTAGTGGTCGTCTGGTCTACGGACGGCCGCAATACCACAAGCATGGTACCAACCATAAGCACGGCAAAACCAACCCATTCCCGAGTGCTAATTGGCTCGCCGCGCATAAATAAAATCAGCATACTAAAAGCGGGAAAAGTCATACCGAGCAACACTGCTTTGGAAATGTCAACCTGTTTGAGACCTTTGTACCAGAGTATCCGGCTAAAAACTAAAATGATTAGGCTGTAACTGGTAATGAGCGGCCAGTGGGCAATAAAAAGAGCCAACGGTGCGGCGGACGGCTCAATTAAACGGGCTATAATAAACAAAAAAATACCACCAATAAAAAACCTGGCAAACAAAATCGTGGCTGGCGATAGCAAATGCAAAACCTTTTTACCGTAAAAATTACTAAACGGATAGAGCACGGTGCTTAAAATTATTAATAGGTCCCCCGAATGGCTAACGACCGGCGCGCCCGGGCGATACAAAATTATCGCCGCGCCAAAGAGCACGATCGCCGCACCGCTAATTTTTAAAACCGTATTTTTTTCGCCAATAAAGGGCGTAAAAATAACTGTAAAAATAATTTCCGAAAGCAGCAAGAGTGCCGCGTTGACGCTACTAGTTTTGCTCGCGCCCAAAAAATATAAAGCCGGCGGAATAATAATGCCACACACCGCGATAACCAAGAGCGGCCAAACTGCGCGGCGCTCGCGTAATTCTCCGAGCGTTCTAGTGGCCGCGGCATATGCAAAAGAACCCGCCGCCGCGACTAAGACAGACAAGGCCGCAAAGGTAAGCGGCGGCATGGTTTTGGTTCCATAGCTGACGATCACTGGATACGCTCCCCACATAATTGCTCCGAGCAGAATCAAAGCCGCCCCCAGCCATTCGTATTTTTTGATATTCGCGATCATAAAATATTTAAGCTGAACTATTATACCGTGCGCCTAGGCGAAAAGCAAAATAAACCAGACCCTGCGACTAGTCGCAGGGTATCTGGGCGGGTTTTTTATGAGCGGTATCGGCTCCGCCGATATATATCTGATTTGCCCTTCATCCCGGCGGCAAAGCCGCCGGGTATTGCGGGCTCCATAATAAAAAAGAGATTCTAGTGAATTTCTATCCGAAGTGGGATACCTTGAACGCTGTACGAACCTTTTACGAACGAAATTTTTAAAGGGGAATTAGGGAAGCGATTTTTTTCGGGCGGCTTTTATAACCCACAGCGGGCGAGGAGGGCAAAGTGATAAAAATATTTTTCCATAGCCTCGGGCGTAGAGTGGTATTCGCGCTTGCCCCAAAAAGTATCACACAAAACTTCGCGCGCCCGACAAATTTCTTTGAGGCGCTTCTGCCAACGGGAGTCAGCAATAGTTAAATCCAAAAGCTCAAGGGCTCGTTCTAAAGCGCGATCACGTTGGGCGGTATCGCCGCTACGCTCGCGAATTGCGGCACGGCCTACTTCACTCCCCACATTACCAAGCTGCTCCGCAAGGGAAAAGGTGGACCAACGGCCAGCAGTCATAAATTGGTGTTGTGCGGTAGGCAACATACTACGGAAAAATAAGCGCTGAAACAATCGCTCGAATTTTCTGTTGAACAGACAAATCCTCAACGCTACGCGAGCGATTACCCTGCCTCGGGCGTATATTAATCATTGAATCAAACTCAATAAAAGCATCATCGACAGCATCAACATATAAATTAATACCCCACAACGCGCTTTGCAACGACCCATTGGCAATAAGCGCCTGCTCCTCGTCGGCGTGCATCTCGCCGCCGATCGCCATTATCCCCTGCTCAATATCAACAACTGCCTTGACCATGTCGCCAAAACGCTCCTGTGCAGTCGTGCGTAACTCGACGCGTGTGATTGGCTCGCGCAACAGACGAACGCTGTTTCCCTCATCTGAAGTATCCATAGTGGGCGATCGAGGACTCGAACCTCGGACCTCGTCATTATCAGTGACGCGCTCTAACCAGCTGAGCTAATCGCCCATGTTATTAATTATTGGCGCCAAGCAAGCTTCTAAACTCGGCTTCTGTAATGCCTAGTTCCGCGGCGGTAAATTTCCAACGAGCAATTACTTGAGCCGCATGCGTTTCGCCGCCAGCGCCAACGTCATACGCCCCAGTTTTATGCAGTTTTAACCACTCACGCATCTCAAAGCAATTGGCCGCACGGTGGCCAGCAGAAAAACGCTCTTGAGTTAAACCAAAATCCGCAAAGGTGATGCCAAATTTTTTCATTGTTTTGGGAGTGTCGTCAAACACTCGAACATGCGGGACAACATCTTCAAAATCACTTTCCGCGGGGGCGGCGGCTAGATCTGTAAATAATCTAGTAAGAGTAATGATAACTTCTTTTCGGCTTACTTTTTGCGATTCGCCACGGTCGCCTGCCATAGATTGGGAAAATAATAATGAAAAAACTACAACAATACTAACAAAATTTTGTATTTTAGGCAAGGAACATAGGCCCTCGCTTAGTGGGCGACAGAGGAGTTGAACCTCTGACCTCGTCATTAGTCGCCGCGGCGACCGCGCTCCCCGCCCGACTGAACGACTTCAGTCGTTCGGGCGGGTAACCAGCTGCCTGCCCGCCTCTGGCGGGAGCTAATCGCCCATTAATATAAATTTAACTAAAGAACTACTTACATATTTTTACCAATGGTGGGCGTACCCCGATTTGAACGGGGGGCCTTTACAATGTCAATGTAACGCTCTAACCAGCTGAGCTATACGCCCATTAATAATTTTTCTAGCAGCACTTCTTGCAATACAGTTAGCCGTTTTTCTATTCTTGCATCATAACAATAAACCGCGCAAACCCCATGATACCCCTTCCATGTTTTTTTGCCAAGAGTACGCTTGTCCACTTGTGATTTGCGAAATTGTGTAGCAGAAATTTTTAAAACTTTGGACCAAAATCTTTTTTCCTTTTCTGGATTTTGATCCGCTCGCAAATATAGATAACAACGCAAGCGAAAGTCTGCAACCTTGTATATATCTCGGAGCAATTTAACAAACGCTCCAAGAATGCGCGGGTCAGAATTGCCTAAGGCTACGGCTGATCTTATTTTTTTAAATCCTTCACCCAAATACAGCATAGTGAGCAGCAACTCTTTGAGGACTATGGAGAAATCCAGCTTCTCTATATCTTGCATTGCCGCTTCCCGATCGTCTCTTTTTTTAGATTCTCTGGAAAGATTTTTTAATTTTGCCGCTAAATTCTGTGCCAATTTAATATTTTTTTTCTTTCGGTACAAAATAATTTTCTTTGCCCGAGCGGACAGCGGCAATTTACTTAGCCAGCCGCTCAAAGTAGAGCGGCTAATACCGAGCTTCGTCTCAATCGCCGGGTAACTTTCACCCTGCTCCCTGAGCTTAATTGCACTGCATTTTAATTCATCCCGCTTTACACCGAATAACATAGCAACTCATACATTAGATGTTAACATTTATACTATACCATGTCTTAAGTTCGATTGTAAAGAACCGCTGCCAATTTATCTACATCAGTATACCAAAAAGACCAAAAAAATCAAGGGGCTTGAAATATGGGGCTCTCTAACTAAAGCCGCTCACTATGGCCGTTTGAATATGACTATTGGGACGTCGATTGAAAACCAATCGCTCGCGTAACAAACCCCAACGAGCGTAGCGTTCTCTCTGACATTTTTTATAAGATCTGGAAAAAATGGTATATAGAGTTTAAGCGGGATTTTGTCCATAGCAAACTTCTCAAAATACTTCAACTCGGCCGCGGTCATCTGCTTTTTCTGATACAGTTTTACAAAATTCTTCCAGACATCGGGGAAGGTGGTTACTTCGGTAGAAAAATTATACGCATACTTAAACATTGGCGCCATGATGGATTCGAGAATCGGCCGGTTTCTCTTGTGCTTACGGTACCAAACGAGGCTGGCCGCCAAATCGCCGCGGTTGGCATCGTAGCGCACGAATGTTTTTATCATACACACGCCACCGGGCGCTAAAAACGTGCTTACGTTTTTTATAAATTTAGTTTGGTCGGCCTTAGGGACAACACCAAAACAAAAATCGCCTACAATTAAATCCACCTTCTGTTTTAATTTAGCGGTACGCCAATCCCCCACTACCAGCGTCTCACGATATTTTTTTCGCTTCATGAGGGAGCCTAAAATATCATAATTTTCGGCACGGTACTCGAGCACGGTGCAGGGCACTTTATATTTGGCCGCTAAATCTCTAAATTCACTCGTAGAGCCAAGTACGAGCAGGCGGGCGTTCTTTTTTCGCGCCAAAATTCCTTGCAGCGCCTTTTCGTATACGGCGAGCTCACCGGGTGAGGGCCGATCGGGCGGGGTCCACATATTCCAAGAGTCGGCAATGTGCTTGGTCCACGTTTTTGAATTTGTTTTTTTCATAGTAATTTTGGCTGGGGGCGAAAATTAATAGGCAAAGCAACTAAGAATTTTCGGCTATAATAATGGGGCAGATCTTCTGGTACCAATCGCCGCCTGAGGTGATTTGTTTAATCTTAAAATATTTTTTTAGTGATTTAAGATATTCGTGCCGGAGCGGAATATTCATATTAAAATCACCGAGCGCATCCCAACGTTTTTTGAATTCGGTAAATTCGTATTCGGTAATAATTCCTCGGCGGAAAGATGCCTGTAATTTTTGTTTGCTCGTCTCACAGTTCATCGAGTCGGTTTTAAAGTCATAATCGGCGAGCAGGACTTCGTGCCATACGGCGGCAAAGGGGCTGCGCGCTCGCAGCTGCGGCGTTTGGCGATATTTAGTAAAAATTTGCTTATGCGTAAAGGCGCGGTTGCTTGTACGCAACGGGGCTTTATTAATTAGCAGGCCGCCGGGTACTAAATGTTTTTTGACATTTTTGTAGACAAGCGCGTGGTCAGCAACTGGCGTAACGCAAGTAAATAAATCGCCAATAAAAATATCAAATTTGTCTTTAAAATTCATCTTGCGCCAATCAGAGACTACCAAATTTGCGGCAGAATCTTTGTGCAATAAATACTGACCAAGAATTTCAAAATTAGCACGGCTAAAATCAATACAGGTGTAGGAAATATTTAAAGTTGAGCAAAGATCGCGATATTCCGGAGTAGAACCCAAAATGGCTGCCCGAGCGTTTGGCTTTTTCTGTCGATACGCCAATATAATCTCTTCAATTTTAGCAAGCTCCGAAAGTGACGGCCGGGCCGGCGGCAAAAATAAACCCCATTGGTCTGCTACTGATTTTGTCCACTGGCGCTTCCGCATATTTTTTATTTTTGCCGTGGCTCGCGTGCGCTCACTGTGGCGCGGTGCTTGGCCTTTGGGTAGTGCATGGCAAGCAAACGAAGAAGCGTTTCGGGGCGGAGATTTTTTAAATCATGAATTTCGGGCTCGAACTGAGTCTTATCATTAATATTAAGTCCGCGATTAAGATGAGTAAAAAGCCGTTCCTCGCCGCTGGCTTTAAGATACTCATCGCCCTCGCCGTGCACAAGCGTCATCATAATGTGCTCTGGGATTTCAGGAAGTTTACCGCGGGCGCGTACAGGAATTTCAATTTCACGCTGGTAAATTTCTTCAACAATACGATAAAAGGCTTCCATATTGGCTTTCGGGTCGCCGATATTTATCCTGGTCTGGCAATATTTCATATATTCTTCAAACGGAGGAAAAGAATCGGCAAAATGGCCCTCGCCGCCGACTGCGCCCGCTAAACTAACAATATTCGTAATTTTACCAACTACTGTCGGGGCATGGCGCAAGCTGTGCAAAGAAAATGGCGCGCCGGCCGAGTGACCGATCAGTTTAACTGTAAAGAATTTGGGACCAAGCACATTCAAAGCAATCGCAGGCTCAAAAGCGAGGTCATCCATGCTTACTACTCGGTCTTCTCCTAAAGTTTCGGCTGGTTTAGCTTGCCTTTCGGGGCAATGAACGTAGTTTTCTGCTTTCTCGGTTTTAGTACGTGTACCGCGGTGCCGCAAGGCCATGACAGTATACCCTTCGGCCACAAGCGCCGGTACGTGCTTTTCTTCGAACCAAGTGGTGCCATCGCCGGGCAAGCCAGGTGTCCAAATAATGAGGCTGTCGGTATTTTTATCTGCTGGCCGATATAATTTGCCTTCCACGCGCTGGCCTCCCCATTCTAATTTTAGCCATTCTACGTTAGCCACTTCGTGCCCTTCGGTATCGCGCTCGGCTGGAAGTCCGAAACAAAGCTTTTCATCAAGATAAGCCTTTTCAATTAAACCACCGTGAAACTCTCCTCCCCTGTCAATTTCTCTAACCATAGTGATAAAATTACAAATAGAATAAGCAAAATTGAGTCAGTCAGCCTATATTACCAACTATTTTTTAACCTGGCAAAGCCGCGCTACTTTTTCTTCAAAACGTAAATCGGGTACCAATCCGAAGAAGGCTCGGCCACGTGGTGCTTAGCAAGCGTAATAAAATATTGGGCGACTTCTTTATCAAAATCTTCTTGCACCATTATTGAAGCCGGAAATTTTTCTATGGCTAGGGCGCGTACAAAAAAATCATGGTCATCGGCTCGTAAAACGCCCTTCGCATAAAGGCGCTCGAGTTCCTCTTGAGCGGCCGTAATATTCCACATATTCTCGGCGTCCGGACGAAAGCCGTAGATAAATTGCATGGACGATTCGTACAAAGAATATTTATCGGCGTGCTTGGCATAGTGCTCTTTTAACACCGGCTCTAAATCTACCACCGAACGATTCGGACGCAGGCACTCGCGGCCAATAAATAATCCGTCGTCTTTAAGGTGTCGCAAAATATTTTTAAAAAATACGTCGTAATCTTTAGTGTGGAGGACTCCCGGCACCCAGTCGCCAAAAATTAAATCAAACTGTTTGCCAAGCTCCATGGTGCGCCAATCTTCCTCGTAGAATGTTTCGGGGCCAGTAAACTCCATGGGCTGCTCCGAAAGAATGTCGTAAAATTTCTTGGAAAAATCAACTACGTGAACACTGACACCATTCTTGTGGCACATAGAACGAAATTCTACGGTGGAGCCAAGTATTAAAACATCAACTGGGTCTAAAGCCTTTTTCTCTAAAACATATTCTTCGAACCACGCCACCTCGCTCGGCCACGGCCGAGCTGGGGAGGGTAAATTTTTCCAAAATTCGGCTTTGGTTGGCTGCCAATTAGCTGTGGCCATACTACACGAAAAAATGGTATTTATTTCTCCATTTTATATCTTACTACCTCGCGTATTTTTTAGCAAACCAGCCTTCGCGCGCTGCGCTTCGGCTCGGTAAACAAAAAAGCCCCGTTTAAGGGGCCAGTTTGTTTGAACAACATTAACGTGACAAGAGTCCATATTTTTTTCATCTGCCCTTTTTGTCAAACATCTCTTAACTTGCGCTAAAAAATGCTTGCTCTGACAATTTTACCGAAGTAAAATTCGTCGGAGTCGACATAGAAATCACAGTCTTTCGACTGAGTATCTCCAGAAAGGAGGTGATCCATGAGCAGCTTCCGCTACCCATGCCTTGTTACGACTTAACCTTAGTCACTAACCTTGCCTTAGCCCCGCCGAGGCGGGGTATTGGGCACTGCCAGCTTCCATGGTTTGACGGGCGGTGAGTACAAGACCCGAGAACGTATTCAACGCACCGTGGCTGATATGCGTTTACTAGCGATTCCGGCTTCATGAAGGCGAGTTGCAGCCTTCAATCTGAACTGGGGGGTGGTTTGGTGGGATTAGCTCCGTCTCGCGACTTGGCAACCCATTGTTGCACCCCATTGTAGTATGTGTGTAGCCCTGGATGTAAGAGCCATGCTGACTTGACGTCGTCCACTCCTTCCTCCCAGCACTCTGCTTACGAACAGTTATCTACAATCCATAAAAACTTGTACACAATATACTATTATACTTTTGGTACTCTAATCATTATTGTGACAATATTTGACGTTTTTATGAACTGCAGAAACTTTACCCCGCTTGTGGCGGGGTTCCTGTTCATATTCAAAGTGCTGGGCAGTCTTGTGTGTCCGATGTAACACGCAACGTGGGTTGCGCTCGTTTCCCAACTTAATGGTACACCTCACGGCACGAGCTGACGGCAGCCATGCAGCACCTGTTTAGCACCCTCGAAGGCGGGCCGCGTTTCTGCGGCCTTGCAGCTAAATGTCAAACCCAGGTAAGGTTCCTCGTTCATCGTCGAATTGAACCACATGCTCCACCGCTTGTGCGGGTCCCCGTCTATTCCTTTGAGTTTTAGCCTTGCGGCCGTACTCCCCAGGCGGTGCACTTAACGCGTTAGCTTTTTTAAACGGCACTGACAGGGTCGATACTGCCAATACCTAGTGCACATAGTTTAGGGCGTGGACTACCAGGGTATCTAATCCTGTTTGCTCCCCACGCTTTCGTCCCTGAATGTCAGGAGTGTTCCAGTAAGCTGCCTTCGCATTTGGTGTTCTTCTCGATATCAGCGCTTATTACGACTACACCGAGAATTCCGCTTACCTCTCCCACCCTCGAGTTTGGTAGTTTGAGAAGCAGTCTTATCGTTAAGCGATAAGTTTTAACTCCTCACCCGCCAAACCATCTGCGGACGCTTTACGCCCAATAAATCCGGATAACGCTTGAGGTCTCTGTATTACCGCTGCTGCTGGCACAGAGTTAGCAACCTCTTATTCTTAGGGTACCGTCACTAATTCGTCCCCTATAAAAGCAGTTTACAATCCGAAGACCTTCATCCTGCACGCGGCGTCGCTCCTTCAGCCTTTCGGCCATTGAGGAAGATTCTTGACTGCAGCCTCCCGTAGGAGTGTGGGCAGTGTCTCAGTCCCACTGAGGCAGGTCGCGCTCTCACGCCTGCTACCCGTCGTAGCCTTGGTGAGCCATTACCTCACCAACTAGCTGATAGGCCATAGGCCCCTCTCCAAGCGAAAAACCTTTACACGAGAATGACTTTCGTCCCCTCGTGACTATCAGATATTAATTCGCCTTTCGGCGAGCTGTCTCTGACTTGGAGGCAGGTTACCAATGTGTTACTCACCCGTTTGCCGCTCGTAACTGCGTAGCGCATAAATTTCGAACATCTCGCGTAGAGACGTAGCATTGCTACGTCTCTACAGACGTAACGGCTATCATCAAAATTTCTGTGCTACACAGCACGTCGCTCGACTTGCATGCCTTAGACACGCCGCCAGCGTTCATCCTGAGCTAGGATCAAACTCTCAAAAAGAGTAGGCTTTCTTCACTGCTAAAGCGAAGAAAGTAGCTATTTATATTTGTAGTACTTACTATTGAGTAGCCCGTTTTACGGGGCAGCTCAAAGTTTACCATGAACCATAAAGATTCATGGCTTAGACAGATGTTACCGTGCACCTATTCGGTGCATGGTAGAATATGGTTCTTGTCACGTTAATGTTGTCAATGATCTTTTCTTTCTTATGTTGCCGTCCCGCCTTTGGCGGGATGCTTCCTAGAAAGAAAAAAGAGAAACCCTAGTTTAGAAGTTGCTCTTTTTTCTCGCCAGTTTCGCGAAGCGAAATCCGCCGATAAGGCGGATCTGTTGCCAGGTTGCGACTTAGCAAATGTTAGATTGTAGAGAATTGCGCCTGCCTAGGGCAAATATGGTTTTTTGAGGCTCCATCATATTACTCTTTTCCAGCTAGGCTGTCAAGGGCATATTGTGTGGATAAAATTGGGCTAAGATTATTACAATCTCTCTTTAATCTGCTCCCAAGTTACGCCACTAATCAACTCAATTTCTTTCAACAAATAATATAGCACATCTTTACGCAAATCTTGCTGTACAGTAATAGATTTTTGGGTGGCTGGCCAAATGATTTTGATGTGGCTACCGACACCGCCGGTTTTATCTATAAAAAAACCAAGACGCTCTAGAGCCTTGGTAAATTTTTTCCGTTTCAAATCACTCGGTAGCTGACTAAGCGGCGGCATATTCTCCTACCCGTCCCTCTCCGAGTTTGGTAATTTTGGCTTCGGACGCATACGAAAATGGTATTTCAAACGATGTCAAAATAGCATCTTTAATATTTTTATCAAGTTCCTCGTTGTTCTTTCCAGATGTAATAATCGAACCATACCGAAAATTTGTGCTCACTGCCACTATACAATTTTCACTTTTCTCGAAGTTAAAATTAATCGATCCAAAATCTCGAGAATAACGAAATAATTCAACAAGACCCTGCGGGACAGTAGATTTGCCCAACATTAGCTTAATCAATTGATCTTTTAATCTTTTTGTAAAACTCATATGTAACAAGTTTAAAACAAAATTTCACTTTTGTCAACATTTATATTTGAGCAGACCGACCCTTAAATCTACTTCTGGCTATCTGCTTCCCGCCACAAATACCACGCCGCCACAGTAGCATGCGCGCGCCAGGGCTTAGCCAAGCGCTCCATTGTGCGTTCACTTGGTAAATTTTTTAAACCGTAAATTTTTTGTAAACCCTTCTTAATACCTAAATCTCCGGTCGGGAGTATGCCTGGTCGATTCAAGGTAAAAATTAAAAACATGTGCGCCGTCCACTCGCCAATGCCTTTTACTTGCACTAAATGATCGACTATTCCCTGGTTGCTCATCCGGTGGAGTATTTTGTACTGAATTGTGCCGTCGGAAAATTTTTGCGCCAGATCACGGAGGTATCTGGCTTTTTGGCCCGAGAGCCCGACCGAGCGTAATTTTTTTACAGGCATACGCAAAACTTCCCGAGGAGTAGGAAATTTTTTTCTCTTACCAAACAAAGCCACAAAACGGTTATAAATTGTCGCGGCCGCTTTACCAGAAAGCTGCTGAAAAATAATTGAACTCACGAGCGCCTGAAAATGATTTTTGCCGCGTTTTAAATCTGGCAAACCATATTTTTTGATGAGTGTCGCGAAATATTTATTTTTTTTAAGGGCCGCAACTGATTCTTGGATTGGTGAAATTATTTTTATGGTCATAACTTTTTTTCACCACATTTATTTCCACCACACCCCGCCCTTCTCCCCTCCCCACCATTCGTTGCTATCAGTCTTCATAATTTCCGCCACCAAATTTTTCGCCACCTCGGTTTGCAGGCGTTTAGTAGCATACTCAATCCAAGTTAAAGCCCGGGCATTGCCCGTGTCCACCTGCTCCTTTAAAGAAATAATCCACTCCAGCGTATCCGCGTCTTTGACTAAAATCGACTCCGGCGTGGTTCTATTTTCATGTTCAGTGTAACTCTCCACAATATCCTGGCCAAAGGGCAAACTGGCGGCGACGTCCTTCACCGCGTCGGCCTGGTGCCGTTCATTATATTTTTGGTGCACATGGCTTAAATCAGACACTCTGGCTTCGCCCAAATCATGAAACAAGGCTTCAATAATCATTTTGCCGACATCAACCTTGCCGTCCATCTTCCCTAAAACATAACTTATTACTGCTGTCCGGAAGCTGTGCTCCGCCACGCTCTGGTCACCGGTTCCCAAAAACTGAAACCCGCTCCGCGGCGTGCGGTTCAGCATCCCCACCTCATAAATAAAATTAGCAATGCCTTTAATGTCTTTCATATAACGATCAAAAAATAAATAACTAATTCACTATTTAACATATAAAAAATTATATAAATTCAAGCAACATATGCAACTTAAGAATACTGCCATTAATTTTAGGCAACATACTTTTGGAACTTAAATTTTTTGGTTCACAATAATTAGTGTCGAATAATTTGATATCTCCTACTTGAGTTAACGCAAAATTTATCTCGCCTACGTCAGGATAGAAAAATTTAAAAAATGGGTCATCATTCTTCTTATTTAATAACTCTGTTAATTTTTCGATGAGCAGGCTAATTTTTATTTTTAATTTATTTTTAACGTCTTCAGCTAGACTCTCAAGATGATGCTCCACTGTGCCTGGCCCGGCATTCCAATCTTCAATATCTTCAAGAGTTATAAAGGGGGGGAGTTTTTCTTGAATTTCGTAGATCGTCGGTTCATTTTTCTGATTATTGGCAATAAAAAATTCGCTTTCCACAACCGTGCCCGCCAGCGACTTGCCTAAATACCGTTTTAACTCATCCTGTCTCCTTTTGAGAATGACATATCGATCCACCGCGGTAAAATCAACGGCATTTTTTGTTGAAAGCGGATATACCCCGCTTCGCGGTTCGTCTTGAATAAAAAAATCTATATCATTCTGAGTAAAAAGATAATCAAACGTAAATTTGCCGTTGTCAAATTTTTCATCTATATACTGCTTAATTACGTATTCTTTGCCTGCAGCGGCTAAAGCCTCAACTCTTTCCGTAATATTCGGCGGCAAAGATTTAAGCGACCTGGGCACAACAAAACTCCCCTCTTTGCCGTTTAAGTTATCAGGCGCGGAATGAGTATCCAAAAAACTTGGTAAAGAAAATTCTCGAAAAGCCATACTATTTGCTTTCCTCCTTTCTCCACTTCTCAACCAACCGATGATTGCCTGATAAAAGCACGTTCGGAACTTTTAACCCCATAAAATTTTCGGGGCGGGTGTATTGCGGATATTCTTTGAGTGAGTAGGGCGTAGAGAGTAGTGAGTAGTTGTGATTTTTATTGTTCTTTACTCCGTACTCCTTACTCCCTACTCCCTTCGCAAATGTTTCATTCAGCAACGACTCCTCGTTACCTAAGACGCCGGGGAGTAACCGCGCCACCGCTTCAGTTATAACTAATGCCGGAAGTTCGCCTCCGGCCAATACATAATCCCCGACTGATACGCGTTCGTCCACAAATTTATAAACCCGGGCGTCAAAACCTTCGTAGCGGCCAGAGATAATAACTAGATTATCTAACTTAGAAAATTTCTCGGCCATCCGCTGATCGAATTTTTTACCCGCCGGATCCATAAGAATGACTCTTGTCTTTTTTTGCAATTTATTCTTTGCACCGTGTAGGGAACGCATATATGCGTTCCCTACAATTTGTTTCAAACATTTATAAATTGGCTCCACTTGTAAAATCATCCCCGGGCCGCCGCCATAGGGTTTGTCATCCACGTGCCCCCACTTGTTGCCGCTAAAATCGCGTAAATTATGGGTGCGGATTTTTATTAATTCTTTTTTCTGCGCCCGCCCCAAAATACTCTCGCTCGCGTACGAGTGAATAATGTCGGGAAAAATTGTGATAATATCAAAGTTCATGTATAAAATCTTTTGTAGGGAACGCATATATGCGTTCCCTACGCATGTTTAATTATTTACTTCTTATCGCGCGGAAAACCGTAATAATTTAAAGCGTACTCCAAAACATCTTGAAACACATAAAGCGCGGTCTGCTCGGCCCAGCGTTGTTTGGGTTTTTCGAACTTTACCACTAAAACTAATTCCGGGCTAGTGGCCGGAGCAAAACCGGCAAACGTATGATTAGTTTCTTCGGTATACCCGCCTTTGCCCGGAATCTGCGCTGTCCCCGTTTTCCCGGCGACATAATACCCCGGGATTTTAGCCCTGGTGTAGTGGTTCTCTACCACCGAAGTAAGCATTGCCAAAAGCAGACGGCTAGAACGCGGTTCGATTACCTGCTCCGTAGTTTCCGAAGAAGTTTTTTCAATTCGGCCATTACCATAACGCACTTCCTCCACAATATATGGCTTAGGCAAAGCGCCGCCGTTCGCAATGGCCGCGTAAGCCGTGGCAATTTGGAGAGGAGTGGCCGTTAGCCCCTGGCCAAATGCGCCCACCGCCCCAAAAATAGCGCCCGGCTTTTCTAGCGCACTAACATCCCCCGCCACTTCGTTAGAAAGCGCGATGCCCGTGCGCTTGCCAAAACCAAATTTATCAACATAATTTTTAAACTTTTCTCGCCCGAGCCTCTCTTCAACCCAGATCATGCCGGTATTCACGGAATTTTCCAAAACTTGCGTCATGGTCTGCACGCCATAACATTTATTTTGCGCGTTTTTAATAGTGTACCCGTTTATTACCCGGCTACAAGGATCCGTGAACGTGCTCCCCGGGTTAACCAAATTTTGGTCCAAAGCTCCTGCCATCGTGACTGGTTTAAATACCGAACCAGGTTCATATTGAGTGGAAACAGCTGTATTATTATAAGATTCCACATTTTCCACTTTAGAATAATTATTCGGGTCAAAATCCGGGAAACTGCACAAAGCGCGAACCGCCCCGGTCTTTACTTCCATCAAGATAAGCACCCCGCTCACAGCCTCATAATCATTCATGCCCTGCTTCAATCTTTCGCAAGCTTTAAATTCGAGGGTTCGATCAATCGTTAAAAGTAAATCAACCCCGTTTTCCGGTTTTATAGTTGTGCGTTTACCTATGTTGATCCAGCCCCCTAACGCCCCCCTGTCTCCCGCCATAAAACCTCCCCGGCCCGCGATTTTTTTCTCAAAATATTGTTCCAAGCCATAACGCCCGACTAAATCTCCATTCTCATTAGCGCCGACAAACCCCAGAACATTGCCGCCTAAACTGCCTTCCGGATAAAAACGGTATTCTTGGGGAGTGGTGTAAATTCCTGGCAAGTTGATATTCTTAATAGCTTCAGCTAGCGCCTCATCCGCTTTTTTAACCAGCGGCGCGTAATAACTTTTCGAATTAGCGAGGCGACTAAAAATATTTTCTTGATCGAGCGTGGACGTCACGCCCAAAATTTCTATCACTCGCGCCGAAGTCGAAGCGACCTCGGAGGAGAGAATCTCGCGCGGCACCGCGTAAATTGTATAATAATCTCTATTCACTGCCGCGGGCAATTCTTTTTTCACTCTGGTATCCTGCCAATAAATATTCCCCCGGTGCGCCGCTAGTTTCGCCTTAATCTCGTGAGTATTTTCCGCGAATAACGCGTAATAACCGTGTTCAATGACCTGCAAAAAAAATAACCTGCCAATTATTAAAAACGCCCAAAATAAAAAAAACACGCCTACTATTGCCAAGCGCCGATCCTTTCTGCCCCCTTCACTTTTGCGATTTCGCCAATGCATAATTATCCATAATTATACATTTCTTGGCTGTTTTAAGCAATAAAACCCCGCGCCGGAACGGTACAGGGTCGAATTTAATTCAAAATATATTTTTTTACATCCCTTTGGATTGGCGTTTGGCGGCGTTTTCGTTCAGAATAATTTTGCGAATCCGAATATTTTTGGGCGTTACTTCCACTAACTCATCGGGCCCAATATATTCGAGCGCGTCTTCCAAATCCATAATTTTAGGAGCATTAAAGTGCTCGGCACTGCCATCACCCTTGCTTCTCATATTACTAAGCTGCTTTTCTTTGCAAATATTAACGCGGAGGTCTCCCGGCCGGCTACTCTGCCCCACGACCTGCCCCTCATAAACTTTGGCGCCGGGTCCAAAAAACATCACTCCGCGATCCTGCACGTTCAGTAAACCGTATAACCTGGTTTCGCCGGTTTCGTGAGCCACTAATGACCCTTGGTCGCGCTCGTGCCAACCCCCCGGATCTTGGTCATAGCCATAAAAAATGGCGTTGATTAAACCGAGGCCCTTAGTATCAGTCAAAAATTCACTCCGGTACCCAAACAACCCGCGGCTCGGAATTAAAAATTCCAAAAACGTAATACCGTTTTCCACGTACATATTTTGTAAAATACCCCGGCGAGTTCCTAATTTCTGGATTACCACCCCCGAAAAATTCTCTGGCACTTCTATAAAAACTTGCTCAAACGGCGTTAATTTTTTGCCATTCTCCTCTTTCTCAATAACTTGAGGCTGGGAAACTTGAAACTCAAAACCCTCGCGGCGCATACGCTCAATTAAAATTGCCAAATGCAGTTCACCGCGGCCGGAAACAATCCAATTATTTTCCTCGCCATCCACAACGCGCAGTGCTACATCTGTTTCCAATTCTTTCATGAGGCGTTCCCGAATTTGGCGTGAGGTAGAATATACCCCTTCTTGCCCGGCAAACGGTGAATCATTAACAATAAAAGTCATTTTAACCGTGGGCTCTTCGATGGTGATGGTGGGTAAAGCCACTGGGTTGCTTAGATCTGCCACGGTTTCGCCGATATTCACATCGCTAATGCCCGCGATCGTCACAATGTCTCCGGCTTTGGCTTCCTGAATTTCCACTTTATCTAAACCAGAAAAACCATAAACCGCGGTGAGTTTACATTTTCTGGAAACTCCGGCGCGGTTAATATACATGATCTCCTGGCCATTTTTTAAAGTGCCATTATAAATCCGACCCGTGGCCATTCGGCCTTTAAAATTATCATTGCCAATCGAAACCGTCAGCATTTGGAGAGGTTTGAGTGGATCGCCGCCTGGCGCCGGAATATTTTTAATAACAGACTCAAACAAAGGTTTCACATCTGTCATAATACTTAAATCCGGCAAAATACCTGCTTTACCAAATTTAGCCGCGGCGTAAATACACGGAAACTCGGCAATATCATCGCTCGCGCCTAACTCTAAAAATAATTCAAAAGTTTTGTCGTGCACCCACTGCGGCCTGGCATCTGGCTTGTCGATTTTGTTAATTACAACGATAACGCGCAGGCCGAGAGCTAGCGCTTTCTTTAACACAAAACGAGTTTGCGGCATCGGGCCTTCTTTGGCGTCAACCAAGAGGAGGCAGCCATCGGCCATTTTTAAAACGCGCTCCACTTCGCCGCCAAAATCCGCGTGGCCCGGAGTATCAATAATATTTATTTTTACCGCGTCTTTAGAAGCCGGATCACCCCAAATTACCGCCGCGTTTTTCGAGAAAATCGTAATCCCGCGCTCGCGTTCCAGTTCATTACTGTCCATGATAGCTTCCTGATTTTCATTAGCTTTAGAAAGTTTGGTATGGCTTTGACGCAAAAGAGTGTCGACCAGAGTCGTTTTTCCATGGTCGACGTGAGCAATGATTGCAATGTTACGAATGTTCATAACTATATGGAGTATCCGCCAAAGGCGGATTGATAGCCAGACGGGCAAAAATTTTGCCTCGTCGCTATCAACAAAAAATTCTGCCTTAAAGCAGAACTAACTACTGCGATGGCGAGAGTGTACCACAGAACCTTAATAAAATCAAGTTGTTACTGCTTATTTTTAATCAATGACCGCACCGCAAGCAGTGCGGTAGGCGGTAATTGATCCCGCCTTTGGCGGGATTTATTTTTTGTTTCCATTCATCCCCGCGGCCAGCCGCGGGGTATTCTGGACAAAAAATAAACAGGCACAACACGATTGAGGAGATGATTTTCCGTCGCACGTGGAGCCACCCTGGCTCACCCGCCCTTATGGGTTCAGCTTGATCACCAAACCCACCATCGCGAACGCC
>JAUSEN010000026.1 GCA_030650025.1 Candidatus Magasanikiibacteriota bacterium
TGGTGGGTTCATAGAGCTATTTGCCGGAGAAAAAACTTTGATTGACAGTAAAAATCTGCCCAGCTTGAATAAGCCGCTTAAGAAATCCAAGGTTGATTCAACGATAAGTCCCTCGCCTTTACCTACACTTAAGACCACACCTAATTCTACGATTCGACCCACGACAAGCGCGACCCCCACTCCAACGCCGGTTGTTATTAAAACCGCTAGTCCTAGCCCTTCACCTACGCCTACCCCAACGCCCGTACCCAAGCCGGCCATTACTTCGGTTACTCCGACTAAACTGCAGAAGCCGGGGAGTGGCAATACCGAGTTTGCCATTAACGGTCAATATTTGACTGGCGCTAAGGCGGTGTTTTTGGACCAGCTAGAGCTTCAGTTTTTTGTGGTGGATAGTTTTACAATTTTTGCTACGGTTGGGCCTAATATAGGGCCGGGCATCTATGACGTGTCAGTAACTGGCGCTAATGGCGATAAGCTGACTCTCTATCGGGTCCTGGAAGTACAATAACTTCTGTCGTAACAAACCCAATGACACCCTATCCGATATATGGAGGATAAGGTGTCATTGGATATTTTTTGGGTTTTGAGTAAAAATAATCGGAATCAAATTATAATATCTGCTGTGGTATCTTTAGTTTTGGCCGCGTCTTTGTGGGGCGGCTTTTTCGGCGTTTGGCGCGACAAGCTGATTGATCTTTTATTTACCTCTAAGCCGGCTTCGGGCGATATCGTGATTGTAACCATTGATGAATCGAGTATTCAATCAATCGGCCAATGGCCGTGGCCACGCTTTGTTTTTGGTCGTGCGATAAATAACCTTAGTTCAGCCGGTGTAATCGGTATTGACGTTAACTTTAAGGAGCCATCCGGTCGGGGGAGCGCTGATGATGAGTCCTTTGCTCGCGCGCTTCAGTCTTCTGTTGCCGAGGTTGTGCTTTCAAGCGAGGTTCAACCCGATGGCGGCCTAATTTTACCGCTCGAAAAATTTCGAGCCCACAGTTTGCAGGGTTTTG
>JAUSEN010000015.1 GCA_030650025.1 Candidatus Magasanikiibacteriota bacterium
CCACGCCTCGGGGGAAAAACCGTATCAATATCGTGGACAGGGGGGTTTGAAATTATCCGAACGTTGGCCAAAAAAATCAGCCCGCCGTCGAACACTCAAAATTTTAATGCCTTCGAAAACGCCCTTTGTCTTATTAAGTCGGGCTGACAGGACTTGAACCTGCGACCTCCTGCACCCCATGCAGGCGCGATACCAACTTCGCCACAGCCCGATTATTTGCATGCCACACCCCGATTTGCATCTCATTATTGCTTGTTCAGTATAGCACAAATTTGCTATTGATCAAGGGGCTAATTTAGGCTATAATAGGGCTAGTAAATTAATCCAATTAATTATTATTTATGTTAAATATTAAAGCTCTGTTTAAAGAAGTTATTAAAGCCGATGGTTCGGATATTCATTTGGTGGGGGAGGAGCTGCCGCTGATGCGCGTTGAAGGTGAGCTCAAGCCTCTCTCCGATAAGCCGCTCGCTAATAAAGACCTGGCCACAGCTATCTTTGGCATTCTTACCAAAGAGCAACAAGATAAATATAATAGTGACCATGAACTAGATTTTGCCCATATCGTGGACAACGTGCGTTTTCGCGTTAATTTGCATCAGCAAGAAGAAAAAATTGGTCTCGCGGCTCGTTTAATCCCGACCGAGATCCCTTCTCCCGCGGACTTGCATTTTGAGGCTCCACTTCTTGAACTTCCTAATTTGCTAGATGGATTAATTTTGGTCACTGGCCCGACTGGTTCGGGCAAATCCACCACTATCGCCTCCATGATTGAGGAAATAAATAAAAGCCGCAAAGCGCATATCATTACCATTGAAGACCCGATTGAATTTGAATTTAAAGACAAGCAAAGCCTAGTTGAACAGCGCGCCGTAGGCGTGGACACCCCGTCATTTGCCAGCGCCTTAAAGCATGTACTGCGTCAGGATCCAAACGTAATTTTTGTCGGCGAAATGCGCGACCCCGAGACGATTGCGACGGTTTTAACCGCCGCCGAGACCGGCCATTTGGTTTTTTCCACTTTGCATACCGGCTCCGCGGCCGAAGCCGTGGAACGCATTGTTGATGTTTTTGAAGGCACCCGCCAAAAACAAGTTTTAATTCAGCTTTCGGCGGTTCTTAGGGCGGTAGTGTCCCAACAGCTTTTGCCGTCTAAAGACGGTGGCCGGGTGCCGGCCCGCGAAATTTTAATCAACACCCTAGGCGTTGCTAACCTGGTGCGCGAAAATAATATTGGCCAAATTAAATCTGCCATCCAAACCGGCTCTAAAGACGGCATGATTTCCATGGAAAACTCCATTAAACAGCTCTTAAAAGAAGGCTTGATTACAGAAGACACGGCTCTGCGCCGCGCGGGCAACCGTAAAACAGTTTAATTATGGCGGATTTATCAGGCTTGATTAGCAGCGTTGCCAAAGTATCAGAGAAAACTAGCACCCCAGTTTATATCGTGGGTGGTTTTGTGCGCGACTTATTTCTTAAAGACACCGAGGACAAAGACATTGATTTTGTCGTTTCTGGCAGTGGCCTTAAATTTGCCAAAGTTTTAGATGCTGAACTCAAACAACTCGGCAGTTTAGTGGAATTTCCAGATTTTGACACCGCTCGCTATATTGTGGGCGAGGGCGCCAGTCAACTTATTTTAGAATTCGCCGGCGCTCGTTCCGAAAGTTATAAATCAGCTTCTCGAAAGCCAATTATTACCGCGACAAATCTGGCCGAAGATTTAAAACGCCGCGATTTTACGGTTAACGCCATGGCTTTGCCAGTTGGGAGTCTCTATCGAGGAAAAAAGCGCCTGTCTCTTCTCGTGCTTAAAAAAAATATCATCGACCCCTTTAATGGCCAAGCTGATATTAAAGACAAAATATTACGCACGCCGCTAGAGCCTAACGTCACGTTTTCCGACGATCCGCTCCGGATGCTTCGCGCCGTGCGTTTTGCCGCGGAACTCGAGTTTGGTCTTGAACCAAGCACTTTGAAGGCAATTTTTGACAATCACGAGAGATTAAAAATAGTTTCTGCCGAGCGCGTTCAAGATGAACTGCTTAAGCTTTTAGCAACTAGAGAACCCTCGGTTGGCCTAGCGTTAATGTTTCAAACGCGTTTGCTTGATGTCTGTTTGCCAGAAGTCGCCGCGCTCGACGGCGTGGAAGATATTTATGGCCATCAGCATAAAAACAATTTAATCCACAGCTTTAAAGTTGTGGACAATATTGCGACGGAATCGCCTAAAATTTGGTTGCGCCTCGCTGGACTTCTCCACGATATTGGCAAACCTGGCACTAAAAAGTTTTTACCAAAAATCGGCTGGTCGTTTCATGCCCATGAGCATTTGGGTAAAAAAATGGTTTTGGCCATTGCTAAACGTTTAAGATTTTCCACCGATCTGACTAAATATTTAACCAAGTTAATCCGCTGGCACTTGCAACCCATCGCCTTAATGGACAAGGGCATAACCGATTCGGCCGTGCGCCGCTTGGTAGTAACCATGGGCGAATTACTGGACGATTTGCTAATTCTCGGCAAGGGTGATATTACTACCGGCAACCCTTACAAAAAAACCCAGCGCTTAAAAAATTATGATATTTTACGCGCGAAAATTGCCGACCTTTTAGAACGTGACAAGCTCCGCTCCTTTCAATCGCCGTTTCGGGGCGATGAAATTATGGCCGCGGCGCGCCTTAAACCCGGTCCCACGGTTGGCAAAATTAAAAATGCGATTGAAGAGGCGATTCTCGAAGGCATTATTCAGAATGATCACGACATAGCCGAGGAGTATTTTCATAAAATCAAATCTTCCTATTTAGCCGAGGCGGCGGCATGGGAAAGACTCTAGTAAATTAAAAAAATATAAATTGTATGACCGCATCGTTATTTAAAACCAAGAAATTTTACGTTCTGCTGGTGGTTTTAGCTATCGCCATTTTTGGTTACCGTAGTTATCGTCAAAAAAACTTAGCGCCCGAGTATGAGCTGGCCACTGTGGCAGAGGGGAACCTGGTCCAAACTGTGGCCGCTACCGGTAAAATCGAATCCATTAGTGATTTAGCCCTGCGTTTTGAAACGGCCGGCACCATTGAGCGCGTGTTTGTGCGCGAGGGAGCGAGTGTGGCCGCGGGGGCGACTTTGCTGTCTCTGCGCGCCGCTGATCTAGACGCGAGCGTCGCGGTCGCTGAAGCTAATTTAAACCAAAAATTAGCTGGCGCTACCGAGTCAGACATTGCTTATTATCGCGCCGCGGTAGATTCGGCCAAGGCCGCCCTCCAAGAAGCCGAGATTGATGTTAATGCCACGAGTACGACAGGGGGCAGTGGTAGCCGCATCGTGTCGGCGGCCTACGCCGCCGCGCTCCCTATTGTCCAAGCTTCCTTGACTAAGCTGGATGACGGCCTCACTCAAGCTGATAATATTTTAGGCATAGACAATGTTTATGCCAACGAAACTTTTCGCACTGCCCTGGCCACTAACGATAACAGCAAGATTTTTGTGGCCAACGGTTCTTATCTTAAAGCCAAGGCGTCCATTGCCACCGCCCGCCTGGCTGGCTTTAATTTAAGCGTCACGAGCCCCCACTCGTCTATTGATCTCGCGCTTAAAGAAGTAGCGGACGCGCTCGTGGCAGTCAGCGGCGTTTTAACCGATGTTTCCCAAATTTTAAAAATTACTCTTCCGAGCGCTTCCCTTCCTCAAGCCACGCTGGATGCCAAAAAAAGCATTATCGAAACCACGCGCTCCGCGATCAGTACCCAATATTCGGGAGTGATCGCGCAAATTGATGCCATCGCTACTGCCAAAAGTAATTTAGCCATTAAACAAGCGGCTTACGACCAAGCCGTGGCTAATTTAAACGCGAAATTAGCTGTGCCCCGCGAGGTTGATGTCGCTTATTACCGCGCCCAGTTGGCCCAGGCGCTGGTAAATCGTCGTAAAGCCAGTTTGCACGCTCCTCAAAGCGGCCTAATAACTAGCGTGCCTAAGAAAATTGGCGAATATATTTCGACTACGGACGTCGCCATCAAAATGCTCTCCCCGCGCTATGAAGTTAAAGTTGATATTTCCGAGTCTGATGTCGCGAAACTTAGTGTTGGCCAAACTGCCAAAATAACGCTTGATGCGCTTCGAGAAAACGATACTATTAGCGGCACGATTCGGGCCATTGACCCGGCCGCCACCGAAATTCAAGATGTGGTTTATTATAAAGTTACCATTGCTTTGGCGGATACAGACATTCCAATTAAACCTGGCATGACCGCCAACGTCACAATTATGACCGCTTCTCGCGCCAAGGCGTTCAGCCTGCCGTTGCGCTCGGTGCGCACCGGCTCGGACGGCCATAAGTTTGTTAAGTTACTCGGATCAGGCGGCCAAGTCACGGAAACTGAAGTGATTTTAGGCCTCCGGGGAGATTTGGGGCGAGTGGAAATTTTAAGCGGAGTTAACGCTTCGGACACCGTTATTATTTCGAGCAGTACCAAAAAGTAAAATTTTTATGGAGCTCATCTCCGTTACAAATCTTAAGAAAAATTATGTTAACGAAGAATTAATTACTCCGGTTTTAAACGGTTTAACTTTTAGCATCAAACTAGGTGAATTTGTTTCCATCATGGGGCCATCAGGTTCCGGCAAATCCACCCTCATGCATATTTTAGGGTTTTTAGACACGTTAACCTCGGGGTCGTATATTTTTGCCGGCCAGGATGTGAGCACATTAGTAGACGATGAGTTAGCCCTAATGCGGCGCCATAAAGTTGGTTTTGTATTTCAGTCATTTAACCTGCTACCCCGTCTGTCCGCGCTCGAAAATGTTACTCTGCCGCTGATTTATAGCGAGACGCCCCGCCTTGAGCGGCAGGAGCGAGGGTTAAAAATGCTGGCCTCGGTTGGCTTGTCGCATCGTTTGTCTAACCGCCCGAGTCAGCTTTCGGGCGGCGAGAAACAGCGCGTCGCGATTGCGCGGGCGCTCATCAATAACCCGGAAGTAATTTTCGCGGACGAACCTACCGGCAACCTCGATTCCAAATCCGGTTTGCAAGTCATGAAGATTTTTCAAGATCTTTCCGCCAGCGGCCACACTATTATTTTAGTGACGCACGAACGCTACACCGCCGAGCACGCCGCGCGCATTATTCAAATTCGCGACGGGCAAATTATCTCCGACGAACCAAATGAGCACCGTAAAGTTTATGAATTACACGCAAATTCTTGAGAATATTAGTGGCGCTCTTCTTATCATGACGCGCAACAAAATCCGTTCGGCCCTCACTATGCTCGGCATTGTGATTGGCGTGATGGCGGTCGTAGTTATTATGTCGGTTGGCGCCGGAGCGCAAGGCCTGATTTTAAACCAAATAAAAAGCTTGGGTTCTAACCTGGTTGGGGTTTTGCCAGGCAAGTCCGATGATAAGGGCCCGCCGGCCGCCGTGTTTGGCATTGTTGTCACCACTCTTACTTCAAGTGACGCCGAGGCTCTCGGGAGTGGCCTCGTGCCGCATCTCACGGCCGTTACCGCTTATGTCCGTGGCATTGCCACTGTGTTCGCTAATAATAACCAGACGGACGCGACCTTTGTCGGCACCATGGGCAGTTACCCCGCTGTGGAAGACATCACTATTACCACCGGCAGATTTTTTAGCGCCGATGAAGATCGTTCTCTAGCGCGAGTGGCCGTGCTCGGCAGCGCCGTGGCCGAGGATTTATTCGCGGGAGAGAACCCTTTGGGCCGACAAATTAAAATCAAACGCGTGAATTTTACTGTTATTGGTGTGGTCGCGGAGCGCGGCACAAGCGGATTCCAAAATCAGGATAGCCAGATTTTTGTGCCTCTTCAAACCGCTCAAAAATTGCTTCTCGGAATAAACTATGTAAATTTTATTCGCGCTAAAATTGACTCGGGCGAAAATGTTGCTGGCAGCCTCGACGCTATTGCCACGGTACTGCGCGAACGCCACCGCGTTACTGATCCGGAAAATGATGATTTTTCGGTGCGTTCGACTAACCAAGGGCTTGAAGTTTTAACCAGCGTTACTAACGTCCTGCGGTTTTTCTTGGCGGCTATTGCGGCGCTCGCGCTTCTCGTCGGCGGCCTTGGCATTATGAATATTATGCTCGCGGCCGTAGAAGAGAGAACCCGCGAGATCGGGCTACGCCAGGCCCTCGGCGCTACGCGCCAAAGCATTCTCTGGCAATTCTTAATAGAAACCAGCACCATCACATTAGTCGGTGGTATTATTGGGATTATTTTGGGTATTTTTATTTCGTGGCTCATAGCCTATATCGCCCGATTTCTTGGTTACTCTTGGGATTTGGTAATTACGTTCAGCTCGATTATTTTAGCCGCTGTCGTTTCCATCGCGATTGGTTTGATTTTTGGTTTGAGTCCAGCGGTTCGCGCTAGCCGTCTTAATCCGATTGATGCTTTGCGCTATGAATAGTTTTTTCCCCGGCCAATTTACTGCCCTAGAGTTAGCCTATGGCGCGCTTAAACGCCAACGCCGCCGCGCCACTCTAACCATGCTCGCGATTGCTATTGGCATTGCCGCGGTTATTACAATTAGCACTGCGGGCCGCGGCCTCAAATCATATGTTCTTGGACAGCTGGATGCTTTTGGTCCCGACACCATCTACATTGAAACCCACGTGCCCCATGGCAAAGGCGCGGCCTCGGCCGTTGGCACGCTTGGCATTACTGTTACGACCATGAAGGAGAGAGATCTTGATTTGGTTTTGGCGCATCCTAATATTATTTCTGCCTATGGTATGATTAGCGGCCAGGAAACAATTAGCTATGCCGGGCAAATTAAAAAAGTTATGCTCATGGGCCATGGCAGCCAAATGCCAGAGGTTGAATCCTTTGCTATGCTCGCAGGGCGTTTCTATAACGAGAGCGAAGAAGAATCACTCGCCGCGGTAGTAGTGCTCGGGAGTAAAGCTAAAACCAAATTATTCGGCGCGGACACAGCCTTACATAAAATAATTTACATTCGCGGCCAAGCTTTTCGCGTGGTCGGCACGATGGCGCCGCGCGGCCAGGTGTTCTTTTTTGATTATGACAATGTTGTTTTTGTTCCGGCCAAAACCATGCAGAAAAAACTCCTCGGCATTAATTATTACCAAGCCATGGCCGCCCGCCTGAAGGACGGCGCGCGCGGTGAGCAAACGGCCGCTGAACTGCGCGAGTTACTCCGCCTCGAACACGACATTCAAACGACCGGCAACAACCAAGATGATTTTGCCATCAACACTACCGCGGACGCTAAGGCCACCCTCGCGACTGTTACCGGCGGCATCACTTTGCTACTGATCGCGTTAGTTTGCATTTCTCTTCTGGTCGGCGGCGTTGGCATCATGAATATTATGTACGTGTCTGTCGCCGAACGCACTTTTGAAATCGGTTTGCGCAAAGCACTCGGGGCCACTTCCCGCGATATTCTTTGGCAATTTTTAAGCGAAGCGGTTTTGGTAACGCTCGGCGGGGGTCTCTCTGGTATAATTTTAGGGTCTTTATTTGGGTTTCTAATATATTTAATTGCCATTACGCAAGGGTTTAAGTGGATTTACAGCGTCCCCCCCAGTTCAATTTTTTTGTCAGTCGCCTTTTCCGCGTTAATTGGCTTAATATTTGGCTTGTATCCCGCTAAAACCGCCGCGGCCTTAAACCCGATTGATGCCCTGCGCAAAGAATAAAAAAATTAAGCGCCAAGAGGCTTGCTTTTTCTGTAAAATACTGCTAAATTAAGGTATAATTTTAAATATGAATTCTAAATCTACTAACGAAGGAGGCATCGAAGGGATATACGCGGGTAGAGAAAAGCGAGAAACAGAACCTAAAATTGTTTTAGCATTTGACGTTGGCGCTACCAATATCCGGGCTTCTGTGGTTCAGGTAGGAAAGGAAGGCGCTGATATTTTGTCTCGCGAGCAAGCCCAGACACCAATAGGAGACGCTTCTAAGCTATTGGCGCTCTTAGTGCAAATGAGTTCCAAATTAAAATTAGCGGCGCAGAAAAATGGCCTGACGCCAGTGGCAGTTGGGGTAGCTTTTGCTGGACATTTTTCTGTTATTGAACCGGGGTATCTTACGTTCGCCGGGAATATGGGTTTGCATCAAGTAAATTTGCAAGATCCGTTGGAGCAAGAACTGCGAGTGCCTACTCATTTTATAAACGATGTCAGTGCGGCTGCATACGCAGAGGCACACGATAGAAAAATTGAAAGTTTAGCGACTATATTTGTTGGCACTGGTATCGGTTTAGGTTTTATTAAAGATGGTCAGATTGTTGAAAATACAGGAGATGATTCTGCGCTTACAGTGGTAAGAGGTCATAATATTTTTAAATCGGGTGGAGCGCCATGTCCACTGGGGTGTGATGGATGTTTTCAGAGTTATTTAGGAGGGAAAGCATTGGGTTTACGGGCGCAAGCAGCTGGAGTTGCCAGCGATGCAGATGGTCTGCTTAAGGCCTGGAGAGCAGGAGATCAGCAAGCCCGCATAATAATTGAAGAAGCCTTTGATGCAATGCGAGCGCTGGTGAAGAGAATTGAAGTGGAATTTAAACCAGAAAAAATAGCGATAGGTGGTACAGTTATAAAAAATTTTCCTGAGCTTATGGTCGTAGCCAGCGAAGTCGCAACAGTGTCCGAATCCAAAGTTGGCGACGATGCTCCGCTCATTGGCGCCGCACTTATTGGCGCTGGCTTATAATACTAGTGTATGGCCGACACTCAAGCAATCAAAGACCGCCTCGATATCGTGGCTCTTATTCAAGAGTACGTCCCTCTCAAGAAAGCCGGCGCGAATTGGAAGGCTAACTGCCCCTTTCACCACGAAAAATCGCCTTCTTTCATGGTCCAGGCCGAAAAGCAAATTTGGCACTGCTTTGGCTGTGGACAAGGGGGCGATATTTTTAGTTTTATTCAGGCTATTGAAGGTTTAGAATTTATTGACGCCCTCAAACTTTTAGGCAAGCGCGCGGGCGTCCCGGTTGATACCTACGTAAATACCTCTCAAGAGAGCGAGCGTTCGCGCTTGGAAGAAGTCGTGGCGGCGGCTGCTAATTTTTTCCATCATTTTCTTCTGGAGATTCCGGCCGCCGAGGCCGCCCGCGCCTACCTAAAAAAACGCGGGTTAAATTCAGAATCAATCAGCGAGTGGCAAATCGGATTCGCTCCGGATCAATGGGATCTGTTAACCAAATATTTGTTAAAAAAAAATTTTAGCCTGGAGATTCTCGTCAAGTCTGGTTTAACCATCAAGCGAGATAACGCCGACGCTCAAACTGGACGCGGGTTTTACGATCGCTGGCGCGGCCGCATTATGTTTCCACTCTTTGACGCTCATGGCACTATAGTCGGATTTACCGGCCGAATTTTAGTAGAGACTCCAGATACCGGCGGAAAATATGTCAATTCTCCGCAAAGTTCGCTATACGACAAATCGCGCCTTCTTTACGGTTTAAATCTTGCCAAGAACGAAATCAAAAAACAGGATTTAGCGGTTTTAGTAGAAGGCCAGATGGACGTAATTGCCTGCCACCAACATGGTTTTAAAAACGTGGTGGCTGCTTCTGGCACCGCTCTCACCCCCGAGCAGGTGCGTCTCCTCAAGCGCTATACTTCGACTATTGCCATGGCTTTTGATGCCGATGCCGCCGGCGAGAACGCCGGCCGCCGCGGCATTGATATTGCCCTCTCCGGCGGTCTGCATATCAAAGTCATTGAGATTCCCGAGGGATCGGGAAAAGACGCCGATGAAGTACTTAATAAAAACCCCGAAATTTGGCAAAGCAGTGTTAACCAGGCTTCTGATGTCATGGCTTGGTATCTGTCTCGAATTATCAAGAAATTTAATCTAGCGGATCCACGGCAAAAGCAAAGCGCGGCCGAGGTTCTCTTAACGCAAGTATCGCAAATTCCTCTTAGCGTGGAACGAGATGATTGGTTAAAAAAAATTGCCGCCGCCTTAAATATCGAGGCTCCGGCCTTGCGCGAAGAACTAAAGCGGCAGGCTCATCAGGGTAAACACGCTGGGGGCGCCTCTAAGGCAACGGGCGGTAGTTTGGCCTCAAGCCCGGCCACTCCCACACTCAATGCCGAGGATCTGGCGCACGCCAATTTGCAGGGTGATTTTTGGTCATTAATTATCAAATTTCCTAATCTATATCAGTTTTTCGTAGTTTCTCTAAAAGATGAGCTATTTGTCGGTTCGCCTTACCTTGGCCTTTACGAAAATTGTAAAAATTTGTATAATACCCTTGGTCGGCTGGACCTCTCCGCGCTCCGGCAGTTTTTTGCAACTGAAAATCAAGAAAATTTTATTGATATCTTAACCCTGCGGCCTTATAAAAATTTTGACGAATTAAACCCAAACGTAGCGCAGAAAGAACTAGAACAAATCTTGGCGCGCCTCACGGCTTATTATCAAAAAACGCGTCGGAGCGCCCTGCAACAAGAGATCACTCTGGCCGAAAGCCAAGGAGAACACGAACGCGTTAAAATTTTGCTTCAAGAAATTCAATTATTATAAAAATATTTTTTTGGCATGGCAAAAAATCACAAAAAAAATAAGTCCAAACTCACGCCCAAACCAAAGCCGGCTGCCAAGCCGTCTTCCAAATCTCCGGGCAAAAGAAAACCAGCCAAAAAGTTTCGCCCTAAATACAGCCCGCCTAAAGAGCGTGGCCGGAAGCGCTTTAAGGCCAGAAAAATTTTTCATAAAAAAAATCCTAAATCCACCGAGCCTCTCGAAGTAGTGGCCGAGCCCACCAACGAGGTAATTTGGGGTATTTTAAAAAAGGGCCGTAATCGCGGTTTCTTAACCGAGGTGGAAATGCTCCGCGCTTTACCCCGCCCCGAGCGCTATTTGGATTTATACGAAGGCTTTTTAGAGGCGCTCGATAAGAACGGCGTCACTTTGGTGGAGGCCGCCCCGAGTATGCTGGGGGCGGGGGACCATCGCGTCGCCACTCTCAAACAATTCCAGGGCGCCCAGCCGGATATGGACGTGCCGTTTGACCTCGGCTCAATTTCTTCGGATTCCATCCAGATGTATTTGCGCGAAATCGGCAAAATTCCTCTGCTCACAGGCGAAGAAGAGGTTTCTTTAGCTAAACGTAAAGAACGCGGCGATAAAGCGGCCGATCGCAAACTCATCGAAGCCAACTTGCGCCTCGTGGTTTCGATCGCTAAAAAATTCGTGGGCAAAACTTTATCATTGCTTGATCTCATTCAAGAAGGCAACATTGGCTTGTTTCGCGCTGTCAAAAAATTTGATTACCGCAAAGGTTATAAATTTTCTACTTATGCCACCTGGTGGATTCGCCAAGCCATTACGCGGGCTCTCGCGGACCAAAGCCGCACGATTCGCATTCCGGTGCACATGGTGGAAACTATTAACCGTTTCCAACAAGTTCAGCGGCGCCTGCTTCAAGATTTAGGCCGCGACCCCACACCCGAAGAATTAGCCGCTGAAATGGGCGAAGAAGTGGAAAAAATTAATCACATCATCAAAATTTCTCAAGACACGATGAGTCTGGAAGTTTCGATTGGCGACGAAGATGAAGACACCCAGCTTTCGGATTTTATCGAAGACGTTAAAAACGTCTCGCCCGACCGCTCGGCCGCTCTCCAGATTTTGCGCGATTACGTTAAAGAGGCGGTAAAGGATTTGACGCCCCGCGAGCAAAAAATACTCGAAATGCGCTTTGGTTTAGGCGACGGCGTTACGCACACGCTCGAAGAAGTCGGCCAGGAATTTGGCGTTACGCGCGAACGCATTCGCCAAATCGAAGCCAAAGCTCTCGAAAAAATCCAAGAAACCGATATTATGACTAAGTTGAAGGATTATTAATGTGGAGATCGTTGATTATCATTAATAGTAAATTACCTAATAAATTTATGACTCGTAAAAAAATCAACCCTATTCATCCCGGTGAAATTCTTGAGGAAGAATTTCTTAAACCACTGGAGTTAAGCGAATATCGTTTGGCTAAGGATATTTCCGTTCCCGCTCGTCGCATCAATGAAATTGTGCACGGCGAGCGAGCCGTGACAGCTGACACTGCTTTGCGGTTCGGGCGTTTTTTTGGCACTTCGCCGGAATTTTGGCTTAATTTGCAGTCGCGTTATGAGCTGGAAGTAGAATCCGATCGTTTAGCCAAGCGATTAAACAGTGAAGTGCGAGTTTTGCGGTACGCCTGACCTCTTATGAAAATCATTCTCTCCGGCGGTGGCACGCTCGGGCCCGTGGTACCGCTTCTCGCTGTTCGTGAAGCTGTCGTCCAAAAATATCCGGATACAAAATTTATCTGGGTCGGCACTAAAAATGGCCCCGAGCGCGAGATTGTGGCCGCGGCTGGCGTGCCATTTGTAATTATTGGCGCGGGCAAATGGCGCCGTTATTTTTCTTTCTGGAATATTCTTGATTTATTCAAAATCCTAATCGCCTGGTTTCAGAGTTTAATTATTATTTGGCGGGAGAAGCCAGATTTATTAATTTCCGCCGGTGGTTTTGTGAGCGTACCACTGCACTTTGCCGGTTGGTTTTTTGGCATTCCCGCTTGGGTGCATCAGCAGGACGCCGCTCTTGGCCTCGCTAACCGCCTGATGTTTTTTTCGGCGCGCCAAATCACTACCGCCCTGCGCGCTACGGCCGATCTAATTAAAAATCAAAACGTGGAGTGGCTCGGTAACCCCTGCCGCAATTTAGCGATAACGCCAGAGGAATTAACAGTCGCTCGCGCTAAATTTAAAATTCCGGCTGGCTCAAGAGTAATATTCGCGCTCGGCGGGGGCACGGGTTCGGCTAGTCTGAATAAGTTAGTGCTTGATGCTGTTAGTCAGTGGCCAGCCAGTTGGCATATAATTCACTTAACTGGTCTGGAACGTCCAGCGGAATTAACAGAACGCGCGGCCGCGGTTTTCCTTAATTATCACGTTTATAAATTTTTTACTACCGAGATGGCGTCAGCTTACGCTCTCTCCGATGTTGTAATCGCGCGCGCCGGGTTCAGTACACTCACCGAACTCGCCGCTTTAAGTAAAGCTAGTGTTATTTTACCAATGTTTGACACTCATCAAGAGCAAAATGCCCAGCTGTTTGCGCGGCATAACGGCCTTGTCATGATCGAGTCTGGTACTGATACGGGCGATAAGCTCGCCAAAATTGTCGAAAATTTAATGCAAAAACCTCTGGAGCGAGAGCGCCTAGGTCAGAAACTTCACGCCCTCTTGCCTCAAGCCCCTGCCGAGCGTATAGTAGAAATTTTCGAAGAATTAACAGCCAATTAATACCCAAACACTATGCATTTTTCCGTAAAAGCAATCGTTATCGCTTCAGTAGCTTTGCCCCTTCTTGGTATCGGCTGTGTTAACTCCGCGCCAAAAAATTCCGAATCAGTTAGCGGCGCTAACAGCGCTCGGACCTTTACCAAAGGGGAGTTGCCCGAAAACGACTGCCTGGGGTTAACCGCGGGAAAGGCGCAAAGCTTTTGTGGTTCCGGGCCGCTGGTCCAAAAAATCAGCCCGATCTATGGCGGCTATCAATGTGTTTATTCAGCGCTTGACCAGAATGGCGCCGAGGGGTCAGTACTTGGTACCGAACTTAAATTAACCTACAGCGCCGAGGGCGAAACTATGGCTACCATTAAAAAAGAAACGAAGCAGAATAATCATGGGTCTACATTTTACGATATTGCCAATGGTTTTTATATGTTGACGCCGGTAGAATTAGCGATGGGGCGGCCGAGCCAGTTGCTAGATTATTTTTTTCAAGCTAATGGCCTCACCATCACCCTTTCCGGCACTGATGTTGATTATGAGTTTTTGGAAGCTGATCCCAAACTGGCCTGTTCCGAAAGCGAAGTGGCCAATATCTTAGCTTTTGTCAGCGGTCAAAATTCTGGCGTTAAAGATTCGAGCGCGTCAACTCCCACTGCTAAGCCGCCAACGCCAAAAACAGAATCTGAAATCAACCCCACGGCCGCGGATTGTTGCGAAATCATTGTAGCTAGTGTGGTTGGCGCTATCGAAACTAAATCCGGCCAGTCTATTGGCGTTGATGATCGCCTCCAAGTTGGAGACAAGCTTTACACGGTTGATGGCGAACTAGTAATCGGCGTCATTTGCGACGATGATCCAAATAACGTTAAGATTTTTGTAGTTTCAGCGAGCGAACCAACCGAAATATCTATCATAAAAGGAGCGGACGGCAAACCGGCTGTGAAAACTGATCCTGGTGAGGCCAAAACTTCCATAAAACAATTACCTCAATTCGCCACCGATTTCCAAGTCAGCACCCCGCGTTTGGTGTGCAGTGTGCGCGGCTAACTAGCGTTTCATCTTGTTCAGGCTCACGCTCACGACGTATTGGTTAGCGCCTTCTTCGGTATTATCGCCGCAGGTAACCGTCAAACCAGCGTCGGATTTTGTAAAACTCCTAATCATTACTTTTTCCACGTCCATCTCGTAACTATCGGATTTTTCCCAACCGGCTTTGGCCAAAAGTTCTAGTTGGGCCGCGCACACTGCCTTATAATCATTACTCTCGACTTCATAAGAAAACAGGCCACTACCGCTCGAGCCCACCCAAAAAAAGTTTTTCGCGCTCGGGGTGCTGGGCAAATCAGCCGGTGCGGATTCCGGCCGAGAGTTATTGCCGCCAACCGACAAAGAACCATCCTTGCCCTTAATTGTGACATTGCCTTGCCCATCCGTATTAAAATCAACTTTATTGCCACTGGCCTTTTCAATGGCTTTTTCCGCGGCCCGCTCGGCCAGATTTTGTGTGGGGTTGCAACCGGCTCCGGTTAGTAAAATCATTATGGGCAGAGCCACTAACCCCACCCAAGCATTGCGAGAAAACTTGCTCATAAATTCAACTTAAATAATAAAACAAACTTAGTTAGTAATAATTTATTTGTAGTAAGATTTAATTTGAAAGAGGAAATAAAGCGAAATGAGCCCGCTTAGCACGGCGCTAATAAGATTACCTCCGATGAGATTACTTACTAGTTGCAATAAGACAGCGTAAAAAATCAGCCGCCAAGCTTTTAGGCTTCTTTTAAATAAACCGGGGATAGCCACTGCTTCGAGGGCGATAGTCGCGGCCGCGACCACTAAGCCTAAGTAGTACCAGCTTCCCGTATAGGCCATACCGCCGAATGAATACATAAAACTCCCTAAGCCCAAGAATATCAAGATAACCGGGAGCGCAATAATAATGCCGAGCACCGAAAGCCACGGCGCGATTTTAACGAGCAACTCCTTAATATTAGCCGGCAGACTAAACGGAGCCTTAGTTACTAAATATTGTTCCAAGATGCCCTCGAGCGATTTTACTCCCGAACCAGATAGTGGGGGAGTGGGGGCGCTTGGCGGGGTGTTGGCTACTGGATCCATATGATTTTCTTAATGAATTAATAACTTAATTATAATAAATTACCACTAAGAGTGCAAGTGGTATTTTATAAAAGAAGGCTTTGTTTAGATCGCGAAGCGTTAGGCCAAGAATTGTGGGACGGCTGGGGTTCGAACCCAGGACCTTATCCTTAAAAGGGATCTGCTCTACCAGCTGAGCTACCGTCCCGATAAATTACACTGACGATTAACTTAAACTTACTAAAAAAACTGTAATTTTCCTATTTAATAAGTAGACTTTTAATGCTCTAGATGATATACTAAAGCCACTAAAAATGCAAGAGCTTATTTAAGGCGCTTGAGTTATTTAATTATAGCAAATATATGTTAAATAAGAAATATTTCACGACTATCCGTCAAGATCTGTTAGCGTACGCCGAAAAAAGGCGCGAAGTGATTAAAGCCGCGGGGGATGCCCAGCATGCCGCCAAAAAGACGATTTTTGCCTTGCAAAGAGATGATCTTAAGGCTGGTACTGAATCTTTAGAGTACGCCAGGGAGAAGCTAACTGGTTTATACAAAAAATACCAATCCGAGCCCGATTTATTTGCCGAAGGGTCTTACCGCGCTGGTCTCGAAGAATTTGTGGAAGCGACGCTGTTTCAGCAATTTCTCGATAAGAAAAATTTAGACCAAATTAAAGGCTTGCCGATTGACAGTGACTTATTTGTTTCCGGGCTTTGCGATTTACCGGGCGAAATTTTGCGTTATGCTATTAAATTAGCCACCGCCAGAAAGCACTCTGATGTTAAAAATTGTCTTGGCGCGGTTCAGGAAATTATTAGCGAGTTAGTAGACATGGATTTAACCGGCTACAATCGCCAAAAGTTTGACCAAGCCAAGCAAGCTCTTAACAAACTAGAACAAGTTGTTTACGAGCTTAGTCTCAAACCGTAATATTGCGTTTAGTATGTTGACCAAACTCAAGCGCCTTGGGCATTGGTTTATTGCCATTGGCGCCTATTGGTTTTATGGCCGCCCTTCGCGCCACCTGGTTGTTATTGGCGTGACTGGCACTAAAGGCAAGTCTTCCACCTGTAGTTTTATTGCCTCGGTTTTAAAAGCCGGCGGTTTTAAAGTCGGCCTGCTTTCCACCATTGAAATTGAGATCAATAATGAAATAATACGAAATAAAAATCAGATGACCATGCTGGGCCGCGGCCAGATTCAAAAATATTTGGCGCGGATGCTTAAGGCCGGTTGCCAATATGCTGTGATCGAAACTTCGTCCGAGGGCATATTACAGCATCGGCATCTTGGCCTTAATTATGACATCGTTGTGTTTACGAACCTTGGCTCCGAGCATCACGAGCGCCACGGTGGTTTCCTTAATTTGAAGCGTGACAAGGGCAAAATTTTTGCTGGCCTCGAGCGCTCATTCCCAAAAATTCTGGGCGGTCGCCGGGTTAAAAAGACCATTATTGCCAATGTGGATAGCTCGGACGCGGAATATTTTCTTAAGTTTTCCGCCGCTGTTAAGCTTGGTTTTTCCATAAAAAATGCCAACCCCGGAGCCAGCGCCCTGTGTTCTCAAGTATTTACTGCCAAAAATATTAGTAGCCACGACGCGGGCGCTGACTTCGAAGTTTTTGGGAACCGCTATCATCTCGAAATGCTTGGCGAATTTAATATTTATAACGCTCTCCCGGCCATTGCGATTGGCGACGCGATAGGGCTCGCTCCTGAACAAATTAAATTGGGGTTAAACAGCGTCAAACAAATTCTCGGACGCTTACAATTTATTAACGTTGGCCAGCCATTTTCTTTTGTGGTTGATTATGCTCACGAAGTCATAAGTTTAACCGCGCTGTTTAACGCTCTGCGCCCGCTGGTTAAGCCGCCCGGGAAGCTCATCGGCATAATCGGTTCTGATGGCGGTGGCCGTGATAAATCCAAACGTTTTAACATGGGCGCTGTCGCGGGAGAGCTTTGTGATTATGTTATCATCACAGATGTCAACCCCTGGGACGAAGATTCAGAGGAAATTGCTCAGATGTTAGCGGCCGGAGTGAGAAGTTCTGGCCAGGTGGATAATAAAAATTTGCATATAATTATTGATCGGCGTGCGGCAATCAAGGAGTCTTTTAATTTGGCTGGAGTCGGTGGCGTAGTCGCGCTCACCGCTAAAGGCACTGAAACCGCGATTATTGGTAAAAACGGCCAGCGCCTGGCTTGGGATGATGCTGGTATTGCCACTGAACTCCTGCGTCGTTTTTTAAACAATTAAATTAGCGTTAATGGCATTTTTAGTGTATAATATTATTTATGCCAATGGGGGAAAAACGACAAACCAAAAATTGGCTGTTAACGCCCTGGTTTTTAGGCGGGGCGGTTGTGGTTTTTATTTTTTTGGCGATCGGTTTTGGCCGCGCTTGGTATGAACAAAAACAAATTCGCGACGCGATTGCTTCTCTCGAGCAAGAAGCCGCGCGCCTCGAATCCAAAAAAATTAAAACTCTCGAAGCGCTCAAGTTTTCGGAGTCGGATGATTTTATTGAAGCCAAAGCGCGTCTCGATCTTGATCTCGTTAAGCCCGGCGAACAAACCGCCATTATTACGCCGCGCGCTGAACCAAGTAACGCCGCGGCGTCTAGACAGAGCGGCCAAAACATGGTAAACTCTGCTGACCATAAATCCAACCTTTATTTATGGTGGCAGTATTTTTTTAAGTAATTAATTATTAAAAACAAGAATATGGATAATCACGTCGTTAAATCGAATTTAAAAATATTTTTAACTGGTTTTCTTGGCTTTATTGCCGTGGCCGCAGTTTTAGCCGTTGGTTATTTGGCGTTTAGCGCCTACCGTGCCGCCCCTACTACTGGCGCCGCCGCCTCTGTGGCCAGTTTTCTCAATTTACCGGCTCTAAGCGTCAATGGCCAGTCTGTTTCTTATCGTGATTACATCTCTGATATGAAGGCCATCAGAATGTTTCAAGCCTTTAGCCAAAGCTCCGGCAGCCCCCTTCCGAGTTACACCGATGAGCAATTATCCGACCAAGTTATTAGCCGTTTAGCGGGCAATGTGGTTATTGAGCAAACCGCGGCTCGGCTCGTGGCTAGTGTCGCCCCCGAGGAAGTAGCCGCTTTAAAAGCCCAGCTTTTGGAAGAATACAAAACAGTTGACGCTGTTAACGCCGAACTTATTAAGCGCTATGGTTGGGATTTAAAAACCTACGAACGCAAAGTAATGAATTCTTATCTTTTACAGCAAAGCGTAGCCGAAAAAATTTCGACTGACCCGGCCGCGCGCTCTAGCTTACTCTCTCAAGCCGAGTCAGTTTTAAAACAAATTAAAGATGGTGCTGATTTTGCGCTTTTGGCTAAGCAGTATGGCACGGATGCCACTAAAGATCAGGGTGGGGACTTAGGCTGGTTTAAAACCGGGGATATGGTGCCCCAATTCGAAACGGCGGCCTTTGCCTTGAAACTTAACCAAGTAACCGACCAACCCGTGGAATCGTCTTACGGCTTCCATTTAATAAAATTAACTGGCCGCAAGACTACCACGAGCAAAGGCGCGGACGGCAAATTAGTCGCGGCCGAAGAGATTCGCGCTAGCCACATCCTGTTTCCGTTTCCGACTTTAGAAAAATATTTAGCCAACGCTCTGAAGGACGCTAAAATTAAACTTTACATCAAGGTTCACAATCCATTTTTGAGTGTCGCCACTTCCACCCCAGTCTAGGGGTGTTTGCGGGATTAGTACAGTGGTAGTATGCTTGCTTCCCAAGCAAGAGAGGCGAGTTCGATTCTCGTATCCCGCTCATGAAAAATACTAAACCGCTAAAACTTCTTTCCTTTGCGCCGCTCCCCACCAAGTTCGGCGCTTTTCAAATATACGTCTTTTTAAGTAAAGATAAATTAGAACACGTGGCGTTGGTTCATGGGAAACCTCGTCAAGAGCCGGCAGTGGTGCGTGTGCATTCGCAGTGCTTAACCGGCGACACTTTTCAGTCGCGTCGGTGTGACTGTGGTTCGCAGTTAACCACCAGTTTAAAAATATTGGGCCAATCAAAATACGGCGTCTTATTATATTTAAATCAAGAAGGGCGGGGGATCGGTCTTGCCAATAAAATCAAAACTTACAATTTGCAAGATCAAGGTTTCGACACCGCGGACGCTAATATCAAACTTGGTTTTCCGGCCGATGCGCGCCGCTACGATATTGCCGCCGCCATGCTTAACTACCTAAAAATAAATAAAATTCTTCTCCTCACCAATAATCCGGACAAAGAATGTCAGCTTTTTTCTGCGGGCATTAAGATAGCCGGCACTTTGCCTCTCGAAATAAAACCAAACCGCGTAAACAAAAAATATCTCCAAACTAAAAAACATCGTTTTGGCCACAAACTTCGTTTGGTTTAGTATGTCCAAAATAACCTCAACAGATTTTAAGCTTCTTTTAGAAACCCTGGAATTGGCCAAACGGGGCCAAGGTTTCGCTAATCCTAACCCCATGGTTGGCGCCGTGGTTGTGAAGCAGGGTAAAATTATTAGCACTGGATATTTTCATGGTATTGGCAAACCTCACGCTGAAATAGAGGCTTTAAAAAATTCTAGGCAAAATGTGGCTGGCGCTACTCTCTATGTAAATATGGAGCCGCACTGTTTTTACGGCCGCACGCCGCCTTGCACTACCGCCATTATTCGTTCAAAAATTAAGCGTGTAGTTTGTATCACCGCTGATCCCAATCCGAGAGTTACTCGCCGTGGTTTTAAGGAGCTCCGCGCCGCCGGGATTAAGGTTGATATTGGTGGGCCTATTGCCGAGGCTAATAATTTAAATGAAGCTTATTTTAAGTATTTTGCGAAAAACAGGCCATTTATAGCGCTTAAGTGGGCGCAAAGCCTGGACGGTAAAATTGCCACTCGGACCCACGATTCTAAGTGGATTTCCAACGATCAATCCAGGCAATACGCGCACGTGCTGCGCGGTCAATATCAAGCCATTTTAGTCGGGAGCAATACTTTGCGTCAAGACAATCCGCATTTGGGAGCTCGCCACAAAAAATTTCCCGATCCAGTGCGAATAATTTTAGACAGCCAATTATCTTTATCGCTTCAGGCTAGAGTATTGCGCGACAAAAATGTTATTATCGCGGCTGGAAGTTCGGCGGATAAAAATAAAGCCAGATTATTATTAAAAAAAGGATTTACACTCTGGAGTTTTTCTTCAAAACATATTCCCCTTAAACAACTTTTTAAAAAACTGTATCAAGCAAAAATTTTGAGCGTTTTAGTCGAAGGTGGCGGCGAGGTGCTCGGTTCATTCGTAGATCAAAAGTTATTTGATAAAATTCATGTTTTCGTGGCTCCCAAAATAATTGGCGGCCGGGCCGCCATCGGCAGTATTGGTGGTACAGGAGTCGCGGAGGTGAAGTTGGCTCCACAGATTAAAAATATATCTTTTAAAAATTTTAGAGATAATTTTTTAATAGAAGGCTATGCTGAAACCATCTAAATTTTTTAAAATTCGTTTTTATGTTCCTCTCGCGCATGCCGAGGTCGTGCGCTCCGCTCTCTTTGCCGCTGGCGCTGGGCAAATAGGTAATTATTCCGGGTGTAGCGCGTCCTGGCGAGCGACCGGGCGCTTTACTCCGGAATCGGGTGCCACGCCTTTTGTTGGTAAAGTTGGGCGGGAAGAAGTTGTCGAAGAAGAAGTTGTGGAAATGCTTTGCCACGAAGATATTTTGCCCCGTGCCATCAGTGTCCTAAAAAAAGCCCATCCTTATGAATCTCCGGCCATTGACATTATGCCAAGATTCGAGATAGAATAGCGCTCGCTACGCCGACTTAGCTCAGCTGGTAGAGCGACGGTATCGTAAACCGTAGGTCCGGGGTTCGATTCCCCGAGTCGGCTCCAGTTTATTCACACCCCTCGATATTGCTCGGGGTGTTTTTAATTTCCTGATGTGCTATAATAAACGCACCAAGATACTATGATAAAATTAGAAGGGCTGAATAAACATTACCTAACCGGCAATAACCCCGCTCTGATTGATATAAATCTCCAGGTAGAGCCCGGAGAGTTTGTTTGTATTGTGGGTCAAAGCGGCGCCGGCAAAACCACCCTGGTTAAACTTTTAATTGCTGAAGAAAGACCCACGCGTGGGAAAGTGCAAATTGGTGATTGGGATATCACCAACATCGCTTCTAATGTCGTACCATATTTGCGCCGTCAAATCGGCGTGATTTTCCAAGATTTTAAACTTTTACCCAAAAAAACCGTTTTTGAAAACGTGGCTTTTGCTTTGGAAGTAGCCGGGGAATCTGGTTCCAGAATTCGATCAGTGGTGCCTCAAGTTCTCGGCATCGTTGGGCTCGACAACAAAAAATATCGCTATCCGGGGCAACTTTCGGGCGGCGAACAACAGCGCGTAGTTATCGCTCGTTCTCTGGTTCACCGCCCGAAGCTTATCATTGCCGATGAACCGACCGGTAACTTGGACTCAATCAACACTGCCGAAATTATTGAAATATTCAAAAAAATTAATGAATTTGGCACCACGGTTTTGCTCGTCACCCATAACCGCGAAGTTGTTAATGCTCTGCGTCGCCGCGTCGTCACTTTAGCTGATGGCCGTATTATTAACGACGAACATCAAGGCAAGTATATTATTTAATTATGGCTCTTGGCATTCTTCGTATCATCAAATTTTCGCTTCAAGATATTGCCCGCAATATTGGCTTGTCATTCATGACAGTTTTGATTTTAATTTTAACGCTTTTGTCGGTAAACGCTTTGTGGTCGCTCGATATTCTGACGCGCCAGGCAGTCCTGCTCACCAAAAAACAGGTTTCTCTTAGCTTATACCTCGTGCCGGATGTAACCGACAAGCAAGTTAAGGAACTAGAGGCTTATTTAAAAAATATTAAACCAGTTTTGGCCGTTAACCTCGTGAGCCGGAGCGATGTTTTAAAAAGTTTTCAGGATCGCCATCGCCTCACCCCGGAAATCATCGAGGCGCTCTCCGAGCTTGGCACCAACCCGTTTGGCCCTACGATTATCGTGCAAGCGGCCGAGCCTACGGATTATAAAATGATTATGGATTCTCTCAATGTGCCGGAATACGCCCGCGTCATCGAGAGCAAAAGTTTTGCCGAGCACGAGGACGCGCTCGAGCGCCTGCAAAATATTACTAACCGCGTGGAACGAGTAGGTTACAGCCTGACGGTTTTGTTTGCGATTATATCATTTCTTATTATCTTCAACACCATTCGCGTCGCCATTTACACCCACCGCGTTGAAATTAGCATTAAACGATTAGTAGGGGCGAATAATTGGTTTATCCGGGGGCCCTATATTGTGGAGTCGTTTATCTTCACCATTATTAGCGTGGCGGCCACAATGGGGCTAGTTTACCTCGCCCTACAGTGGCTTGATCCTTATTTAAGTGTTATTTTTCCGGACAATTTCTCCTTGACAAATTACTATTCTTCTCATAAACTCTCTTTGTTTGGCGCCCAGTCTTTGGCTGTCCTCATTCTGACTCTAGTCTCGAGCAGCCTCGCCATGCGCAAAGAATTAAAGGTGTAAGCTACAATGTTTAGGCCAACCAAACTGCCTTTAAATCAGGTAGCTCGGTTTATTTATTCCGGGGTCGTCTAACGGTAGGACAGCAGCCTTTGAAGCTGTTTATCTTGGTTCGATTCCAAGCCCCGGAACATGAAAAAAACAAATAATTTTAAAATTAAAAAAGACAGTCCTTCATACCAGTTAAAATCCGGCTCACCTCGCCTTTGGCTTATCAAGGCGGGCCTCGCCCAAATGCTGAAGGGCGGGGTTATTATGGATGTGGTGAATGTTGAACAGGCTAAGATCGCCGAAGCGGCGGGCGCCTGCGCTGTCATGGCCCTGGAAAGAGTGCCAGCGGATATTCGCGCCGCCGGCGGCGTGGCCCGCATGGCCGACCCTGGCTTGATTATCGCAATTATGAAGGCAGTTTCTATCCCCGTGATGGCTAAATGCCGGATCGGTCATTTTGTGGAAGCCCAAATTTTAGAAGCCATAGAAGTGGACTATATCGACGAGTCCGAGGTTTTAACTCCGGCTGACGAAGAAGCGCATATTAATAAAACTAATTTTCAAGTTCCCTTTGTCTGTGGCTGTCGTAATTTGGGCGAGGCTCTGCGTCGCATCAACGAAGGCGCGGCCATGATTCGCACTAAAGGAGAGGCTGGCACGGGGAACGTGGTGGAAGCAGTGCGGCATCAAAAAGCCCTCACGCGCGAAATCAAAAATTTGCAAAAGTTGCCTCTCTTAGCCTGCCAAAAAGTAGCTAAAGCCATGCGCGTTCCGCTTGCTCTAGTATTAACCGTAAAAAAATTTGGCCGGCTTCCCGTAGTTAATTTTGCGGCTGGCGGTATTGCCACGCCCGCTGATGCCGCCCTCATGATGCAACTCGGGAGCGATGGTGTGTTTGTGGGGTCAGGTATTTTTAAATCCAAGAATCCTGCCAAAACAGCGCGGGCCATTGTCGCGGCGGTCACGCATTATGATAATGCTAAAATGCTGTCCAAAGTTTCAGCCAACTTAGGCGAGCCCATGGTAGGGCAAGACGTCCGCGCCATCTCTGAACCAGAAAAGTTGTCAGCTCGCGGTATATAACAAGAATCACGGAATTTGATGTTTATGAGTGGAATAAAAAATATTACTATCGGCATACTCGCTCTCCAAGGCGATTTTTTTGAACATGCCCAAGTGCTTCGCAATTTAGGCGTTAAAAATAAATATATTAAAACCGCCGATGATTTAAAAAATATTAATGGCCTCATTATCCCGGGAGGGGAGAGCACTGTAATGGCGCGGCTCTTAAAATTAACTGGTTTAGATAAAAAAATTGTTTTTTTAGCTAAGCGCGGCCTGCCCATTTGGGGCACTTGCGCTGGCTTGATTCTTCTCTCTAACCGCGTCCGGGGAGGTAATTTTAGACCTTTGCGTCTTCTCCCCATCTCTGTGAATCGCAACTCATATGGCCGGCAAATCAACAGCTTCAGCGAACCCTTGGTAGTCCCGGTGCTTGGCCAAAAATCAATGTACGCAGTTTATATTCGCGCTCCGCAAATTACTAATACCAACAAGAATGTAATTGTTTTAGCCAGGCGCTTAAATAAACAAGCGGTGGCTGTTCAGTACCAAAATATTCTGGGCACGGCCTTTCATCCCGAATTAACCGCGGACAGCCGTTTCCATGGTTATTTCCTAGCTCTTGTTAGGAAAAACGCGTCCTAAGCCCGTTTAACTGGTTTTTTGTGCCTATTTTTGGTATCATATAGGCTGGAATGACATACAGTATTACTCAAAACACCGTCTATTTAACTGTCGCTTCGGTATTACAAAAAGCGATTTCTTTTGTTTATTTTACCATTGTTGCTCGCATCATTGGAGTAGAAAATACCGGCCAATATTTTTTCGCCTTGGCTTTTGCCAGCGTTTTTGCCGTGGTCGCGGATTTTGGCATGGGGCCAATTTTAACGCGCGAAATGGCTCGCACTCCCGAGCGTTCCGAGCGCTATGTAAATAATTTGCTCTTATCCAAATTGCTTTTTGGCGCTGTCGCTTTTATTTTTATTATTGGTTTCGCCAATCTCCTTAACTATGGCAGCGCTCTCAAGCTTTTGATTTATATGGCCGGGGTGACTATGTTTTTCGATAATTTGCAAACCGTTTTTTATAGCACCTTTCGCGCTCATAAAAATTTAAAGGTGGAAGCGGTGGGTTTGGTAGTTTCTCAATTTTTGACGCTCTGTTTTGGCACCGTGGCGCTTCTAAGCCGCGCGCCGCTCGTTTATTTGATAGCCTCTTACACTGCCGCGAGTTTAATAATGGTCTGTTACGGCGCCTATATGGTTAAGACCAGGCTCCACCTCAAGCTTAATTTTGAATTTGACTGGTCCATTCTGCGCTTTTTTTTAAAATACTCTTGGGCTTTCGCGGCCGCGGCCATTCTTAGCCGTTTGTATGCCTACACTGATTCCATTTTTATTTCTAAGATTTTACCGCCCGCGCATTTAGGTTGGTGGAGTGTTCCCTACAAAATTGCTTTTGCCTGGCAATTTATCCCCGTGGCCGTTGCCACCAGCCTTTATCCGGTATTCAGCCGCCACTTTAAAGATGTTGAGAAGATTAGAGAGACCTTTATCAAAGCTTGGCGTTATCTATTTATGGTGGTTTTCCCTCTCGCCCTAGGTATTATTGCCGTGGCGCGGCCTTTGGTTCTGAAGCTTTATGGCGCCGAATTTGAGCCATCTATTATTGTCCTGCAAGTCTTGATGTTAAGTCTTATTTTTGGCTTCTTGTCTTTTATATCTGGAGCCGTCTTGAACGCTTCCAACCGCCAAAACACGCAAACAGTTCTCATGGGTGTGGCCTTGATTGTCAATGTTATTTTAAATCTTCTCCTTTTACCTAGGTATGGATTAGTTGGCGCGGCTTGGGCCGCTTTGGCCACCAATATCATTCTTACGGTGGCAGGATTTATGATGTGCGATCGTTTCTTAAAATTTTCTTACTTGGCGATATTTAAATTAGCCCTGCGTTACTTAATACCCGCGGTTATTATGAGTGTGTCTACCGCTAAACTTATCCCGGTTGTTACTATATTCCCCGCTATTTTAATCTCCATATTGTTATATGGCCTTCTTATTTTGATAACGAGAGGCGTTCTTTTCAGCGAACTTAAAGAATTATATCAGCGTTTTACATAAATATGCCCAAAAGACTCCTCATTACACTGGAATATTTCCCGCAAATTGGAGGTATTGCTTCATATGTGCATAATTTTGCGAAGCATTTAAATAAAGAAGAAACAGTTCTGTACGCGCCCGCCTCTTCCGGAAGCGCTAAATTTGACGAGGCCTCTGGCCTGACAGTATATCGTCGTAGCCCGTTTTTTTTACTGTGGTGGCCGCGCTGGTTAAAACTGCTTTTCCAAGTTTGGTGGATTATCGCTAAAGAAACCATTACCGAGATTCATGTTCACCAAGCCTTGCCCGTTGGCTATATTGCTTTGTTTTTTAAAAAATTTAAAAACATTCCCTATGTTTTATTTTTACATGGGTCGGATTTAGAATATGGCCTGCGTCCGGCCAAGCGTTTTAAATTTAAACACATTTGCACAGAGGCCAATCGCCTCGTTGTTAATAGCGAATTTTTGCGCCACAAGTTAGAGAGTAAGATTGATAACCTGCCTACCATTCAGGTAATTTACCCCGGGCCGAGTGACGTTTTTTTTAAACCAGTGGAGCCAGTCAAGATTCAAACCTTAAAAAGTCGGCTGGGTCTGTCGGGCAAAAAAATTTTGCTGACTGTTTCTCGGCTGGTGGATGGCAAAGGTTTGCCGCAAATGCTAACCTGCCTTGCGAAGCTGGTCGCTCTTGATTCGCAAGTGGTTTGGGTGCTAGTCGGAACTGGCCCCAAAATGAGTATCTTGTCCGCCGCTGTGCAAAAATTAAACCTTCAGAATTCAGTGCGTTTTATTGGCGATGTCGCCAATTCCGAATTGCCTAATTTTTACCACCTGGCTGATATTTTTAGTTTGCTCACTCACCCCGATCTCGAAGCCGAGGAGGGTTGGGGCACAGTTTTTTTGGAAGCCAGCGCTAGTGGCCTTCCCATTGTGGCGGGGCGCGTTGGGGGCGTCGATGAATCAGTTATAAATGGTTTGACCGGGTTTGTAGTCGAAGCCAATAATACCACAGAAGTTTTTAACGCTTTTACAGAGTTATTGTCCAATTTAGAGTTGCGCCATCAAATGGGAGAGGCTGGTAAACAGCGGGTTTATAACGAATTTCGTTGGGAAATACAAATTAATAAATTTTTAGCTACCTAATTTTGACTGTCTCAACCAAAATGCTGCCTTTAATTTCTGTCATAATTCCAGTTTATAATCACGCTAAGGCTTTGCGAAAGTCTCTGGTTTCTTTAGGCGCGCAAACTTATGATAATTTAGAAATAATTATTATTAACGATGGCAGTAATGACAATATTGATGAGGTAGTGACTAATTTTCAAAGAGATCATATTGTTAAATATATTGTTCAGCCTAATCAAGGCGCCAGCGCGGCTCGCAACAAAGGCTTTAGTTTGGCCAGAGGCGAATATATTATTTTTTGGGACGCGGATACTATTGCCCCTAAAATTTTTTTAGAAACATTACTTCATGCGCTGGCCACTTGGCCCAACGCCAGTTATGCCTACTGCTCTTATCGCTTTGGCCTAAAATTAATGTGTAGTCGCGAGTTTTCCAGTGAGGACTTGCGCCACACCAATTATATTGACACCACCTCTTTAATTCGTCGGTCGGCTTTAGTGGATTTGAGTGGGCCCTTTGATATCACCCTTAAGAGATTCCAAGATTGGGACTTATGGCTTACATTGCTTGCTAAAAATCGGATCGGAGTTTTTGTGCCATCTCTAATTTTTAAAAAAATAACTCATGGCCGCTTGGGCATGAGCCAGTGGTGGCCGCGGATTTTTTTTAATTTGCCCTGGCAAATTCCCGCTGTCAAGAATTATCTTCTGGCTAAACGCGCGGTTGAGTTAAAACATGATCTTTTGAATAAAGCCAGGCGCTAAGACTAGTGAGAAGTACTATTCCTAAAACATGAAATAAAGCCGGGGATGTTAAATTGACAACTAATAAAGCCGAGAGGATCGCCCACCACAATTTAAGTTCGTCTAACGCTCTTATTTTTTGTAATAATACCAGTAAATAAAATCCCCACGCGGCTAAGCCGAGTAGCCCCAGTTCGGCCCAAATTTCTAAGTATCCCCAATCAAAATGCGGAGTAGTAATATCTTCTTTAAAAATTGGGCTGTACACTGTTACGGTATCGCCGAGGCCAGTGCCGATGAGGGGGTGAATCTTAATTTTATTCAAAATTTTCGGCAAGAGCAGTACGCGGCTCAAGGCGCTGTCCTCAATTTGTGGAGTGACTACGCTTTGGAGGCGGAGCCCAAACAGCTCGAAGCCGAGCGATCGCCCACGGCTGGCGCCGAGATGCAAAGTGGTAAAAATTAGCACCAATAACATAATCGTACCAATACTCCCGAACAGCCAGCGTTTAATAAATTGCCGGCTAAATAAAAATATTAACCCGACGCCGAGCGCTAAAATATAAATGCGCGTTAAATTGGTAGCTAGCACTATGAGGAGCGCGGGCACGGCCAGTTTATAGCGCGTGTCTTTGGATTTTTTTATCAAATTATTAACGTAATATAAAATTAGCGGCACGAGCAGTAAATGCTCGTTTAAAACTAAGCGGAAATAATTAAACGGCAAGGTGGTGATCTTGCCCAAAGCGACATCACGCCACCAGTGGTAGTAGACATCTTGCAAGATAAACAAATTTGCCGAATATAACGCGAATGTCGCTAGCACAAAAAGCGCGTTTGCTAGCGCGGCGGCAAAACAGGCGTCTAAAACAAATAATTTAAATTTTTCATCGCGCCACCATTCTTGGAGCGGGAAAAAATACAGCAAAAATAAATAAGGGAGGAAGTCTGAAGCCACTAGGCCCGCGGCGTGCCAATTAAAATAGCCCCTGATAGCTCCAAACAGCCCTGCCAAGAGTAGCCCGCAGAGCGCCAGGCTAACAGGCCAAGCTTGGAAAAAAGTCTTTTTGAGGTTGGCTGGCAATAGTTTTTTCCCCAAGAAAATGCTAACAGTCAATATCAAAAACCAAGTGCGCAGCGACAGTCCGGCTAAAGCTAAAAACCCCCCGGCTCCTCCTAGAATAAATTCTCCGGCAATCAAGACAATCGCCGCTTTCTCATTATAACATAACCAGTATACTGCCAAGATTATTATTAATAATGTTACCAAGCCATTAACTGGACTCGCTGGCCACAGAGGCGTTTCAGGATTAAAGCTAAAGGAAAACAAACGTAACGCGAAATAAGACAAAAATAAATAACCAAATCTTTTGTTAAACATATTTATTTAAGTATCGCGCCTGCTAGTTCTCGGTGCCCGGCTAAAAATTGTTCTGTTTTGAGAGGTTTTCCACCTTCAAGCTGTAGCTCGTGAACAGCGATACTTCCGGAAGCTGTGCCGATCTTTAGCAAATTGTTAATCAGATTTACTTGGGCAGGCTTAAGGACCAGCGTAGAAGTTTCGTTTTCGTCATAAGAAATTTTTAAAAACTTTAAACGTTTCTGGCCCCAGAAAGTAAATATGCCCGGCCATTTGTGATAGGCGCGATACTGGTTATAAATCTCTCGGGCCGGTTTTTGCCAATTAACGCGGCCCTGGTCTTTGGCAATTCGCTGGCAAAAAATTGCCACTGTCTCATTTTGCGCGGCCGGAACAATTTTGCCATTATAAAAATCCCGGGCTGTAGGTATAAGTAATTTTGCGCCCGCTTCCGTAGCCCGCGCCTCCACCGTTTCGTAGAGCTCATCTTTTTGGAGCTCTAGCGTAGTTTGCGCTAAAATTGGCCCATGGTCCATTTTGGTATCCATGAGCATTATGCTTATGCCAATAGTTTCGTCGCCTCGTAAAATTGCCTCATGTAGCGGAGTCGCGCCGCGGTAGCGCGGCAAGGCCGACGGATGCAGATTAATTGCCCCTAATTTAGCTAAAGATAGCGTTGATTCAGGCATTATTAGCCCATACTGATAAACAATAAAAATATCCGGTCGGGGAATTTCGAGCGGCGGATTATAATCTAGCAAACTCTCTGGCTGTAGTACGCGGATTCCACGTTTTTCCGCCGCTACCTTAACCGCGCCAGCCTCTTTAATATGGCCTCGGCCGGTGGCTTTGTCCGGCTGTGCCACGACCGCTAAAATTTTAAAATCACCCGCCTCAAAAATTTGCGTTAAAATTTGCGCCGCGGGCTCGGGCGTGCCAAAAAACCAAACATTAATCATACCGCTTATATTGGGAGTCAGGTTTTTTGGTTACGGCTTTATGTAAATCCTTGGCATTTTCTATGTATAAATGGCCTTGCAAGTGGTCGCATTCATGCTGGATAATCCGAGCAAAAAAATCTTCAGCCACAAAATTAATTTTTTCTCCTTTCGAACTTAGCGCCTTGACCCGAATTTTAGTGTAACGCTTAATTTTTCCATACATTCGAGGAACCGACAAGCACCCCTCCTCGTCCCACTCTTGATGGCGGTCAATCTTTTCCCAAGTAGGGTTTATTAAACATAAATCCTCCCGTGGATTCAGGGCATTGTAAGTTTTGATAATCGTACAAATTTGCTGGCCGACTCCTACTTGCACGGCCGCGAGCCCGACGCCGTCTTTGACATACATCGTTTCCACCATGTCTTTGATAAATTTTTGGATAGCTCTGGTTTTTACCTGATCTCCCGGTATCGGGAGAGCTCTGGCATGAAGAATGGGGTTGGGGTCAAATACTATGTCGTATATCATAGTGGCTTAAAAAAATAAATTGTTAGGGTTAATATCAACTTTCCAGGGTTCGGGAAGAGTCTTTATAAGAATGGTAGCCATCTGCCAATCACTCGGCGGCTGAATTTTTATTATAAAAATAGCGCGCTGATTCGCTGTCGTGTTGTCTATTGTAATCCTAGAAGCGTCCATCGTCAATTCCCGCAGTTTAGCTTCCAGTTGCTCCGCGGCCGCGGCCGCGCTTAGAGGGTTTTTAAAATCAGCAAAAAACTTTAGTAAAATAGCAAAAGGCGGCCAGCGAAATTGCTCTCGCTCCGCTAGTTCAGCCTCATAAAATTTTTTAGGGTTGCCAAAAAATTTAAAAAAATTATGATCCGCGTAGCGCGTTTGGAGTAGAGGCGACAAAGCCAGGCGCAGGCCAGCCTCTCTTAAAGTATGCCAGAGCTCCATGGCTGCCTGCCAGCCTCCCCCGATGAGCGCTAAATCAGCGTCAAAAAATGCCAGGGCGCCAATTTTCTCCCCCGCGATTTTATTAAGGACAAAAGATGTCCCCACCACGATACTGCCAGGCAAACCGGCTTCTAAATTATCCGGAAGCTTTTTAAACTTATCAACCACGAACACCGGGCGTTCAGGAAATCGGCGGCGGATTTCTCGAGCCACAAAATCTACCCCGAGGCCGGAATAAACCACCGTCAGCCCGCCACAGCGGCGGCAGCTGTTCCCCTGGGCGGGGATTTGGTTGCATTTTGGGCAGAATAATTCTTTGCTAGCTGATTGCATTGCCAAATTGGCGCCGCATTTTAAACAGTCATAAGGCAAGGCGCAGTCTTGGCAAAAAATTAAATGCGCTTCGCCGCGGCGGGCCACGATAAGTAAATTGAATTTTGTTTTATTATTACTAAATTGAGAAATCAAGCGTTCGGAAAAAATTGTCCGATTCCCGCCTTTTTTTTCATCACGCATATTCACAATTTCCGGCAAAATAACCGGCAGTTGGTCAAGAGCAGGGGGCGCGGAGCTTTGGATTTCATAATACAATTCCGCCGATGGGCTATGAGCGTAGTAGATAATTTTTGCCTGATGAGCGGTGGCTAAAAGCCGCGCCGCTTCGCGCGTAGTGTAGCGCGGCGCCATGTCAAAGCTTTTATAACTGGGGTTACCCTCATCCACCATATGAATTTGGGTAAGATCCTGGAAGGGTAAACTAAGCGCGCGCCGCGTGCCGCCTATTACCAAGTTTTTCCCGAGGAAAAGATCAAACCAAATATCTTTGTAATCACGAGTGCTGGTTTCTCCTGAAACGAACCGCGTGCGGTGCTTAATTTTTTTAGGCAACAATTTTTTAATCGCCAATAAATCCTGGGTTTCGGGTAATAAGATCAAGGTTTGACCGCGGCTCTCGAGGTGGTTAAAAATGTCGGTCAATACAACGCCCTCGTCTTTAAAGCTGGCAAAGTTAAGCCGAGTTTTAGCGCTAGCGGGTATAGCGAGCGGCAGTTGTTGGCTACGCGCCCGAGCGTTAGTGGCCGCTAATTTTTTTAAAAAACTTTTTGTTAAATTGGGCAAGGCAGATTTAATCAGCCAGCCGAGGGGCGCGCGGTAGCGTTCGGCAATTTGTTTAAACCAAAAAATTTGCGCACAGTTAATGAGAGCTGTTTCAGTAAGGACGCTTTCTATACTTTTAATTTTTTTACTCTCATCTAGGACGGATTTTTTTGCCAACGCTAAAATTATGGCTGGCTCCGTTTTTTCGCGGAAGGGGACGGCGACCATTTGGCCAACACACAGTTTGGTTTGGAGACTGTTTGGCGCTAGGTAGTCTAACCTGGCAATACTAAAAGGCAGCCGCCTTAATAAAGCTACCTCTACAATCATAATCTTAATTTAAAAAACAAAATTAGCGGTCAAATAACCGACGCCAAACGGCGCTTCGTAAGAATACTCTTGGAAGGAATAATTAATATCGCGCATCACCCCGAGCAAAATTAAAATTGAACGCAGTCCGCACTCGGCTCCAGCTTCGATTAGATTAGCATCTAAATTCACCACCCCGGCGCTATTACGCGTCTCTAAGAGCTGGCGCAGGGTAGCGTCAAATTCCGCGGCCCGAGGGTTAAAACCAGCTGGAGCATCGGTAGTTAAAGCATGAGAGAGGTCGCCCGAGGCAATAATGGCCACTCGTAAATTAGTATTAACAATAACCTCTTTTAAATAAGTGCCAAATTCAAAATGAGTTTTGGCGTCAAAGTCAGAAAACCCAATTGGCAAAATCGGCACCTCTTTCAAGTGGCGCAGTAAATAATAAAGCGGCACCACGCTGCCGTGGTCTAAAGTCGTTTCACTGATCAGCTTCGTTTTAAAATTAGTATGCCCGGTTCCGTGCCGGACAGCGTTAGCGAGCGTGGACCCACCTCTAAACTTCAGATTAGTCGTTAAATCGCCAAATTCGCGCAAGTCTGACCGGTACTCTTCGCAAAAATTAATTGTCAAAGCTTCTGGCAAGAAAGTGCCATGGGGCGAAATTATTACGACAGTATCGGGCCGCCGGGCGTAAAGATCCTCTTCCAGTTTAAGGAGCGCGCGTCTAGTTTTATCTACTTTTTTTATAATTCGTTTGCCAATTGTCGGAATTAAAAGGGGCGGGTGCGGTGTAATGGCGGCAAATACTAGGGCCATAGGTTTTATTTAAAGTTGGCAATAGTTACTTTATCTTGCGCCGCCAGTTTGGCAATTTTATCAGCGGCGGCAAAGCGGTTGGTTTTGGCTAAGTTATTCAAAGTTATCACCACGTACTGTTTTTTGGTTTTTTTACTTTCTATTAGCATTACGAGCGTAGCGCCCCCTTCGTCCGTATAGCCGGTTTTACTGGACTTTACCGTGTAATATTTGTTTTTTAAGCGTAATAGTTGGTTGGTATTCAAAAGGTTCTGTATTCGTACTTTACCACCAGTTTGTTTAATTGTCACGCGGTAATTTACCTGGCTCATGGCTTTACGCACCGTGTCATTTTTAGCAGTTTTTATAAAAATTTTTAAGAGATCGCGAGCCGTAGTTTGGTTATCCGCGCTTAAGCCGGTTGGTTCGACTATCGAGGTATTATCCGCGCCCCAGGACGCTAAGCGGTCATTGATTCTGGCTACAAAATCTTGCTCGGTGCCGGCGGATAATCTGGCGATTATCTTCGCCGCCGCGTTTACGGACCCCACATACATGGCATTCCAAAGGTCGCCTCGGCTCATTGAGTCCCGCGCTGTTAATTTGAGAATATTATTTTCCGCGCTGTCGAGCTTTGTGTTATAAGTGATCATTTTTTTATCAGGCACAAAATCCTGCTCCAGCGCTTCATAGCCAGTTAAAATTTTAGTTATAGAGGCTAAGGGGTAGCGGATATCCACATTTTTACCAGCCAAAATTCTCCCGCTCGGATATTCCGCCAAGAGATAGCTGCCCGCGGTCGTGGAAATTGAATTTAAAATCGGGCCGCCCGCGTCCCCCAAATATTTATTTTTCGAAGACAAGAGCGCCGAATTAATGAAAATTCCTTCTCCAGAGGGGAGCGTCGCCAGCGTTAAATTATCGGTAAAAATTATATTTGAGCGCTTGTATCCGAGCGCCCTAAAAGTTTCATCATCCGCGATCCGCCGGCGTTTGCCCTTTTCTATCACGTAGACAACATTACTGCCTTTCACTTGCAACATAGTGCCATCGGGGAAGGGGAGGGGGAGAGCCGCGATTTCCAAATCAGCAATTTCGCTGGCTCGCCTTTTTTCCATGGGCACGCTTTTCAATTTCACTTCAAGCAGTACCTCATTGGTGATCGGATATAAAATATTATCTTTTATAAAATAATATTTCTTAATGTCAGTCACATTAAGAACTAACCCTTCCGGGGCAGTGGTAGAAACGGTGATAGGGGAGCCAATCATATACCCGGCAATGTCAGTGTCGCTAATCTCCACAATTTCTTGGGGGTTATAGCCGAGCGCCCGGACCACTGCTTCCGAGGCAAATGGCCGGAGCGTGTCATAATCTAAGAGATAGGTTGAAGTCGAAGTTTGAAGCAGAGAATAATTGGGGAATAATAAATCCACTCCAGTCGCGTACGCCGACAGGTCAGAGCTCGCGACTTCAATCGCGATCTTGGGGTTTAGGCGGCTGACTAAAGCGCCCATATTGGCAAATTTTCTTTTCACGCCGTCTTGCACTAGCCAGTAAGTATTATCGTCGAGCGACTTGAGGAGCGTGCCATTAGGGTAAAACATTTCAAACCAGGTGCTCCAAATACGCCAAAAATTTTGATTCCCATGAATATGTGGCGTGTAGGTGTACAAAAAAGCTGTCGCCCAACTTTGCGGCGTCACCGCTCGGTTGTCAATGACAATGGGAGCGTCTTTCTTTTTTACAACGGGGTGCGTTTGGTTATCATAATACCAGCGAATAATTCCCGCCGCGTTGTTCACTTGCCGCCCAAAGCCGCGGTATTTTTGAAGGCGACTTTCGTCCATACTACACGCGTCGCAAATGCCATAGCCCGCGGCCCAATCCAATTGTTTTTGGGTAGGGGAATCGTCAGTAATTAAACTTTGTTCTTTTTGGAGCGTTACCAGAATATATTTAGGGTTAACCTGGTAGGTATTGGCGGCGTCGTAGATTATCTCGGCCGCGGTTTTGACAGCGCCGTTAAAATCAGGGCAAGAGTAACTCGCCAAAAAACTGCCGCGGCGCTCTAAAAAATCCTGAATATCGCGCGTTGTCCAGTTAGTGGCATTTTGCATTTCTTGGTCCGAAATAATCAAGTGTGGGTTAAAATCCGCCTGTGCTAGGGACGCTAGAGGAACCAACGTCAGCGTTATAACGCCAATTACTAAACCAAAAATAGCGATGTTTTTGAAGATCGTTTTCATGAGTCTATTATAACATAGACTAAGCAAACAAAAAATAGACATAATAAGTTAAAAATGCTAAAATTTTAGCATGATCAAAGAGAGCGAACTCAAAATTAATTTTGTCCGTTCCCCTGGCCCGGGCGGGCAGAATGTTAACAAAACCTCAACCAAAGCTATGGTGCGCTGGGGAGTTGGCGCTTCGCGTTTTTTTAATAATGCCGAGAAAGCCAGAATCCGTCTTAAACTCGCTAATCGCCTTAATAGCGCCGACGAAATTATAGTTACTAGTTCTGCCGAGCGTTCCCAACTGCAAAATAAAAATAAAGCGATTTTGCGTTTAAATTTTTTAATAAGTAATGCTTTAATCATACCCAAAACCCGCCGTGCCACCAAACCCACCCGCGCCTCGCGGCTTAAACGCCTAGAGCGCAAAACCAAGCGCTCGCTGGTTAAGCGCGCGCGGCGAATCATTCTCGATTGATTATTTTTATTTTATCACCACCTTGCCTTTTTCAGCCGAAATTAGAGCGGTGTCTCCGGGGTTAATACTGCCGCTGATAATTTTTAAAGCCAGCGGGTCTAACATGTCGGTCTGAATCAAGCGCTTCAAGGGCCGCGCGCCATAATCAACATTAAAACCAGCCTTGGTTAAATATTTTTTGATAGCGGCGTCAAAGTTCAAAGTAATTTTTTGTTCTCCTAAACGCTTAGCGACTTCCGCGAGGCGCAGGTCCACAATTTGTTCAATGTCTTTTTCGCTCAAGGATTCAAAGACAATCGTCTCGTCCACGCGGTTAAGAAATTCCGGTTTAAAGGTTTCTTTAAGCACCTCCATAATTTGCGAGTTTATCAACTCGCGTTCTCTCTTACTTGATTTTGATTGGCCGTCCGCGAAACCAAATTCGCCTTTCTTGTGCCGGTCAAGAATTAAGTGGCTCCCCAAATTACTGGTCATAATAATAATAGTATTTTTGAAATTTACTTTGCGACCCTTAGCGTCAGTTACATGGCCGTCGTCCAAAATTTGGAGTAGCACGTTAAATACATCCGGGTGCGCTTTTTCAATTTCGTCAAATAAAATAACCGCGTAAGGCCGGCGCCGCACAATCTCCGTCAGTTGGCCGCCTTCTTCATAGCCCACATACCCCGGGGGCGAGCCAATAATTTTGGAAACCGCGTGCTTTTCCATATACTCGCTCATATCCACCCGAACCAGAGCGTCTTCCGTGTCAAACATAAATTCCGCCAGTGTTTTCGCCAGTTCTGTTTTACCAACACCCGTTGGCCCGAGGAAAATAAACGAACCAATCGGGCGCTTCTCTTCGCCAATGCCCGCGCGCGAGCGGCGAATGGCGTTGGCTACTGCTCGGATCGCTTCCGTTTGCCCCACGACTCGTTTACTTAAAATATCTTCTAACTCTGTTAATTTTTGAGTTTCGGTTTTGAGCATTTTTTGCACGGGTATGTGCGTCCAGCGCGCGACCACTCCGGCCACATCCTCATCCGTTACCTCTTCTTTTAAAATTCCATGGCTCTTTTGCATCTGGGTAAGCTTCAATTCCGTGTCTTTGAGGTCTCGTAAAATATCGGGAATGCGGCCATAGCGGATCTCGGCCACTTTTTGCAAATCGCCTTTGCGCTCTTCAATCTCGGCCTGTTGTTTTAATTTGTCAACGTCTTTTTTAAAGGCATGAATTTTTGTGATTAACTCTTTCTCATTCTTCCACTTGGCTTCTAAGCCCAAACTGTTCTCCTGCAAATTAGCTAGTTCACTTTCGACTTTGGCTAAACGCTCTTTAGAATCCGGGTCAGTTTCTTTGGCCAGGGCGCGTTTTTCGATCTCGAGTTTAGTAGTGGCGCGCTTCATGCGGTCGAGGTCCTCGGGCATGGAATCAATCTGGAGGCGTAGCGCCGCCGCCGCTTCATCAATTAAATCAATGGCTTTATCCGGTAAAAAGCGGTCCGTGATATAGCGCTCCGAGAGTTTAACCGCCGCTAATATGGCCGCGTCCGTAATGCGGACGCCGTGGTGAACTTCGTACTTATCTTTAATCCCGCGTAAAATTGCCACGGTATCGTCGCTTGAGGGCTCGTTGACCATCACGGGCTGGAAGCGGCGCTCGAGCGCGGCGTCTTTTTCAATATGTTTCTGGTATTCTTTAAGAGTCGTGGCGCCAATCGTATGGAGTTCGCCGCGTGCCAGCATGGGTTTCAGCATGTTCGAGGCGTCAATCGCGCCTTCCGACGCTCCGGCTCCGACAATCGTATGAAGTTCGTCAATAAATAAAATAATCTTCCCGGCCGAATTATTAATTTCTTTTAAAACCGCCTTCAGGCGTTCTTCAAATTCGCCGCGAAATTTTGTGCCCGCCACCAAAGCGCCAACATCTAAGGTGATGACGTCTTTATTTTTGAGAGATTCCGGCACATCGCCATTAACAATCCGCTGGGCTAAACCTTCCACGATCGCGGTTTTGCCTGTGCCCGGCTCACCAATTAAAACCGGATTATTCTTGGTGCGCCGCGAAAGAATTTGCATGACGCGGCGAATTTCTTCATCGCGCCCAATGACCGGATCAATTTTTTCTTTGCGCGCCAGGTCTGTTAAATTTTTGCCATATTTTTCTAAAGCATTGTACTTGGCTTCGGGCTCTGGCGAATCGACTTTCTGTGACCCTCGGATCGTGGCTAAAATTTTTAGCGCCGCTTCATAATTTACCGCGTAAGTTTGGAGAATCTCGCTGATCGGATTTTTGCCAGTTAAAAATGCCAAGAGTAAATGTTCGACGCTAATATATTCGTCGCCCATTTTTTTAGCTTCCGCGGCCGCGGTTTGAAATACGTGTACCATTGGCTGCCCGAGCATTACTTGCCCCATGGCGCTTTGCGACCAACCTTGTTGTTTGGGGAGTTGATTAACGAGATTAGCCACCTGGCTTTCCAAAACTGGCAGGGGAGTGTTTAATTTTTGTAATAGCGACACCACCACGCTATCCTGATCCTTCAACAGCGCCAAAAATAAATGTGGCGGTTCAACTTGCTGTTGGCCGTTAGTATTGGCAATACTGGCCGCGGTCTGAATCGCTTCTTGGGATTTATGCGTAAAATTTTGGGGGATCATACTTGTTTGTCACTTTAGCACTCACATAACTAGAGTGATAATTTAGTATAGCAATACTTGTTTTTCTTGTCAAATAGTGCTAAAATAGCTTAAAATAAAAGATAAAATAAGGTAAAATTATGATCAAAAACATCATTTTCGACTGGTCTGGAGTCGTCAATAATAACTTCGCACAATCATGTGAAGCGGTTAATTATGTGTTGCGGCATTTTAACGTCCCTGCCATGACTCTCGAGGAAATCAAGGCCGACTGGATTCAGCCTTATATGCTGTTTTATTCGGCTCGCATTCCGCATTTAGATATCGAAAAAGAAAAAGAATTATTTTATCTTTCTTACAACGAAGCTATTAAAACCACTCCCAATACGGCTTTTGCGGGCATGCCCGAGATGTTAAAACTTTTTCAAGCCGCCGGACTAAATATGATAATTATTTCGAGCGACCATCCGGGGACGCTGGCGGACGATCTCGACAAATTTGGCCTCAACGGGGTTTTTAACGAAGTATTTGCCGATGTTCATGATAAGCGCGTCGGGCTCCAAGATATAATGACCAAACACAATTTTAAAAATTCTGAAACTGTTTTTATCGGCGACTCGACGCACGAAGTTGAATCCGGCCAAAGCGCCAACATGTTAACTTGCGCCGTCACCTGGGGGTTCCAAAATAAAGATAAACTACTCGCCGCGCGCCCGGATTTTTTAGCTGAATCAGTCGCGGAATTAAAAAATATTATTCTTCACCGCCACGCCCCGGCCACCAATGTTTTGGGTGTTCGCGTCAGCTTGCTCGATCAAACCACTGCTTTGCGGATAGCCAGCAATTATTTAAAATCTAACTACCAGTATCATATTTTTACCCCGAACCCTGAAATGCTCGTCAAAGCCGCCTCTGATCATTATTTTCGTGACATTCTCAACACCGGCAACCTGAATTTATGCGATGGCTTCGGCTTGTGGCTGGCGCTCAAGCTATCCTCGTTCAAATTGTCATTTCGACCGGAGTCCGGACAAAGTCCGGACGGAGTGGAGAAATCTAGTGCGCGTATCACCGGCGTCGATTTCATGTTCGACTTATGCGCTCTCGCCGCGCGCGAGAATAAAAAAATATTTTTACTTGGCTCTGGTAATAGGGAAGTGGCTAGTAAAACAAAAGACGCTCTGCAATCAAAATTCCCTAAACTTAATATTATTGGTGTTCATCCTTGGCTGACTATCACAGAAGATGTGGTAACTGGCAAATTGATCTTAAACGAACTCGAAAATACGCGCCTTCTTGAAGAAATCAAATCCGCCAGCCCGGACATTTTATTTGTCGCCTTTGGCATGGGCAAGCAAGAAAAATGGATTCACGAATATGCCACGCAAATACCAAGCCTTAAAATTGCCATGGGTGTGGGCGGGGCGTTTGATTATATCTCTGGCAAAATTCCCCGCGCGCCTAGACTAATGCGCAAAGTTGGGCTAGAATGGCTGTATCGTTTAATCCGCGAACCTCGCCGGGCAGGACGGATTTTTAACGCAACTATTAAATTTTTATACTATGTTGGAAAGGGATCCGGTAAATGAACAACCAAAAAGACTCATTGTTGAAGTTGGGTCAGGAGGTGTCTCGGCGTTGAGTTTAGGAACACGGGGTAAAAAAGATGACGAAGTATTTGTTAGTCTTGATTTAGATCCAAATCAGGTTAGAGATGAAAAAGATGCCCATGTAATTGTAGCTGATGGGACAAACTTACCGTTTGCCGATAAGTGTGTCGATGAATTAATTTATACTAATGTTTTTGGAGACCACCATCTTCAAAAGCCGGAGAAAATGTTAACAGAGGCGCAACGCGTGCTTAAACCAGAAGGATTTGTTTTTATTACTGAAACTTATACCCCGAAAAAAATGGCTCAAACACTCGGGGTCTCTTTACGGAGATCTGAATTGGAAAAACAAGGTCATATGAAATGGGAGTTAATAAAAGTAGACGATAGCGGTTTATTAGATTCTTCCGGATTCATTATTGATAGTTGGTCAGGCGCCCCAGACGACGTGGCTCAATTTGAAAGATATTTCGGTAAACCATGGGGCGGTATTGCGATAAAACTAAAGAAAAAAAGTTAATGTATTGTAGTTGTGTATGACCCGTACCCGTTTTGCCCTTAACCCCCATGGTCAAACCCCCATGGTCATCTGTACAAAATTTTTTAAGTTTGGTATACTTAAATTGCTGAAATAAGCCAAATAAAATTATACACATGAACTATATTACCATCCCAAAAACCGAGTATCGACAGCTTAAACGGCATGCGAGCGCGTTTCGAAATTTATCGGCGCAAATTTTTAAATCTGCTCTACGCGACCCCATTGCGGACGTCGTGGAAGATTTTAAAAAGACTGAAAGTTACACGAAAGGGTTTTTACGAGACTTAGAAAGTGGTCTGCGCAAGTCTTCCTACGCCAAGCGCGTATGATTATTAAGCCGTTGCGCGCAGATTTAAAGGACGTTCTATCTCGACGCCAGTTAGAATCGAAATCGGGCGTTATTTTTTATTGATAATGGCATGGCTGAAGTTTTTCAAATCACGAATCACTATAAGCGTTAATAATTATGATCCGTACCCGTTTTGCTCCGAGCCCGACTGGTTGGTTGCATGTGGGAGGCCTCCGTACCGCCCTCTATGCTTATTTAATTGCCAAAAAACAGGGCGGGCAGTTTTTGGTGCGTATCGAGGACACAGACCGCGAACGATTTGTAGAAACCGGCACGCTCAATATTTTAAAATCTCTCTCTTGGGCAGGGGTAGTTCCGGACGAAGGCGTAGTGCTTGATGCTGGCGGAAAAATCACTCAAAAAGGCGATTTAGGGCCGTATATACAGTCCGAACGTCTAGCCATATACAAAAAATACGCCGCCGAGCTCCTCGATAAAAAATCGGCTTATTATTGTTTTTGTACGAGCGAACGACTCGAAGAATTACGTAAGCAGCAAGAATTAAATAAATTGCCTGGCGGCTATGATGGCGAATGCTTAAAAAATTCTACTCCAGAAGACGCCAAGAAAAGGGTGGCGGCGGGTGAGAAGCATGTAGTGCGTCTCAAGATGCCTAAAGACGGAGAAACAGTGTGGCATGATTTAGTTCGCGGCGAAGTCAGTTTTAAGAATGCTCTAGTGGACGACCAAGTTTTAATTAAATCCGATGGTTTCCCCACGTATCACTTGGCGGTGGTTGTTGATGATCATGAGATGCGAATTACCCACGTTATTCGCGGTGAAGAATGGGTTTCGAGCACGCCCAAGCATATTCAGCTGTATAAATATTTTGGTTGGGAAATGCCGGAATTTGCCCATTTGCCGCTTCTTCTTAACCCCGATAAATCCAAGTTAAGCAAGCGCCAGGGCGATGTCGCGGTGGAGGATTATAACAATAAAGGATACTTGCCCGAAGCCCTTATAAATTTCGTCGCCTTTTTAGGCTGGAACCCGGGTACGAATAAAGAAATATACTCACTATCAGAGTTAGTACAGGATTTTAGTTTAGAAAAAGTTAGTAAATCCGGGGCGGTGTTTAATCTGGAGAAATTAAATTGGTTTAATAAAGAGTATTTAAAAAATTATTCTGGAGAAAAATTAGCTGAATTAGTTCCAGAATTTTTTGTTAACAACGATTTTTATCATGATTTTACAGAAAAGTTAGCTGATAAAAATTTTTTTGGCAAAATTCTTGATCTTGAAAAAGAACGAGTTACGACGCTCGCGGAATTGCCCGCAGCCGTCAAGTTTATTTTTAAAATTCCGGAATATTTGCCAGAAATTTTAGTGTGGCGTAAAGGCACTCTGGACGAAGTAAAAATAATTTTACCAGAATTAAAAAATTACTTAGAGAATTTTGAAGTCGGGGAGTGGAATGAAAAAAATTTAGAAGCAAAAATAAAAATTTGGCTTGAATCCAAAAAATACTCTACCGGATCGGTTTTGTGGCCTCTGCGCGTAGCGCTTAGTGGCCAGCAGAACAGTCCCGGGCCATTTGAGATTGCCGCGGTATTAGGCAAGGCAGAATCACTGGCGCGTCTAGATTTAGCTATCAGAAAACTGAAATAAACCTGATATTTTTAGTAGTAGGGGCATGATATATCATGCCCCTACGGTACGCTTTCAAGCCATAAAATATTATGCTATAATACCGCCATGAATAAGCGGTATTTTTTTAGCATAATTGCGATACTCGCCGGTATTTTTTGTATACCGTTTTTTGCGTTGGCCGAACCCAGTGCTGGGCAACCGGAAATTGAAGTTTTAAATAAAGCCATTTCCGCTCGGCAGGACAAAATTAAGCAACTGGAAGATACTATTTCTAAATACAAAAAAAATATTGCGGAAAAACAAAGCGAGGCGGTGTCACTCAAAAATCAGATGAGTATTCTCGATAATCATATCGCGCAAGCCCAAACTGATATTGACCTAATAATAGAAAAAATTAAACAAGCGGCCCTCGAAATTGAAGCTTTGCAGATCGATATCAACGATAAACTAAATACTATCGCGCGGCAAAAACAAATTGTGGCAACTCTTGTTAAAAATATTCACGCTTCGGACCAAAAAAATTATTTAGAAATCATGTTGAGTTACCAATCGTTCGCGCAATTTTACGACGAACTCAAGCAAACCGAAAATGTTTATACGGACGTTGGCCGCGCTTTAAAAAATGTGCGGCTCGCTAAAGAACAGCTGGAACGCAAGCGCGAACAAGTAGGGGCCAAACAAAACATGTATCAGGCGCTTCAAGATGAATTGCAAAATAAAAAAGATAATTTAACAAGCGAGAACACTTATAAACAAAAACTTTTAGCCGATACTAAAAATAAAGAAAGCATCTACCGCACCTTGCTCGAAAGCCAAAAACGCGAATATCAGGTAGTCGAGAGGGAGATTCGGACATTTGAGGACCAAGTGCGTAAAAAGTTAGCCGAGCAGGACAAAATTGCCGCCTCTGGGTTGGTGAGCATGATTTGGCCAACCCCGAGCCACATCATTAACGCGACTTTTCACGACCCAGAATACCCGTTTCGGCGCGTTTTTGAGCATAGTGGTCTAGATCTAAAAGCCCCTCAAGGCACGCCCATTCGCGCGGCCGCGCCTGGGTTTATTGCTAAAGCTAGGCGTTGTTCCGTTGCCTCCTGCTACAGCTATATTTTACTAGTGCATACTGGCAACTTATCAACCCTGTACGGCCATTTAAGCAAAATTACAATTAGCGACGACGAATTTATTAATCAAGGCGATGTGATTGGTTATTCTGGTGGCACCCCGGGGACAGTCGGCGCCGGTCCGTTTGTGACCGGCCCACATCTCCATTTTGAAGTGAGGTTAAATGGTATTCCGGTTGATCCGCTCGGTTATTTGTAATTTTTATGACTGATTTTAATAATATTAGATCAGAACAAATTGTAATTGACGGTCTCTTAACCAGTTTTATCGCTTCTAATAAAACTAGCACTAAGCCGCCCATTCTTTTTTTACACGGCTGGGGTTCTTCAAAAGAAGTGTGGAATTTAGCCATGCAAACACTCGAATCTAAAGGCGTTGTTTCTTATGCTCTTGATTTGCCGGGGTTTGGCAAAACCGAAAAACCGCGTGAAGTTTGGAACGTTCATACTTATGTGGCTTTTATTTTGGAATTTCTTCGCAAGCTCGATATTAAAAAAGTTATCGTTGTCGGCCATTCATTTGGCGGGCGCCTGGCCCTGGTCTTGGCGGCGGAGAACCCGGCGCTAGTCTCAAAATTAGTCCTGGTCGATAGTGCCGGGGTTAGGACCAAGCCGGGGTTTAAAAAATTTCTGGCATCTGTCTCTAAACTCGCGCGCCCGCTCTTTCGCCTGCGCTGGACAAATCCGCTTCGCAAAAAAATTTATCGCTTGATTGACGCCGAGGATTATGTAGCCACTCCCGAGCTTAACAAAACTTTTGTGCAGGTAATTGGCGAAGATTTACAAAGTTATGCTCCGCGTATTTTGCAGCCCACGCTTATCGTGTGGGGCAAAAATGACATGGTAACGCCTATTTTTTTTGCCACTGAATTTAAGAATAAAATTCCGCGCTCTCGCCTGGTGGTGCTCTCGGGCGCCGGACATTATAGTTTTTTAGACCAACCCGCGGAATTCATCGAGGCGCTCCAAAAATTTCTTAACTAAGTATGACCCATTTTAGTAATACCAATAAACCGAACAGAATACAAATATTTAAAGAAAGACTGCGTAGCCTTTATCTTACGATTGGTTTTCACATTTATTTATTACAATTAGAAAATTACGAGTTAGGACGCTACTGGCGGGTGCTTTGGACGGCCCGCTATTTTCCTCGCTCATACCCGTGGCGTAAATCAATTGTCTGGACGCCAAAATTATTTTTAATAGTTTTTCTCGCTGTCGCTGTCCATATCGCCTCGAGCATCCTTTTTGCCTATTATGTTCCGTTTTTTAATGTGCCCTATGTCGGCTTAGTGATTTTTTGTATTGCTTACCCATTTTTTTTGAGTTTAGCCGTCGTACTAATTTGGCCGCTTGATTGTATCGTGAAACAACGGCTCATTGGGCGCGCCGCCAGAAAAATTAACCGATTTAAAAACTTAAAAATTATTGCCATTGCCGGGAGTTTTGGCAAAACCACTGTCAAAGAAGTGGTGGCCGCGGTGCTCTCTCAAAATTACAAAATTTTAGTAACACCGGACAATATTAATACGCCCCTTGGCATTGCCCGCTTAGTTTTAAAAGATCTAACCGCCAGCACCGAAATTTTGATAGTGGAAATGGGGGAGTATTATCGGGGTGACATTAAGAAAATTTGCGCCTTAACGCCACCCGATATTAGCGTTGTCACCGGCATTAACGAAGCGCATCTAGAGCGCCTCAAAACCATTGAGAATACCGCGGCCACAATTTTTGAAGTAGTTCGCTTTGCCAAAACTGACGCTGTTTGTGTTTTAAACGCCGACGATCCTAATGTTTTACGTTACGCTCCGCTTTATGCCCGGAAGCACAAGGTGGCATGGTATGGCAATCGCAATCAAAATAATAACGCTGTAAAAATTTCGGAAGTTAAATTCGATCAAAATTTGCTTCAGCAAACGGCCTTTGCCAGGTTAGACGCCGAGTCAGTCCAAATCGAAACTAAATTACTTGGTTCTTACGCTATTGGCAGTTGCGTGGCCGCTTTAACGGTGGGGAATATTTTGGGTTTAAAACTTAACGCCATGGCCGCGCGCCTTTCTCAAGTAAAACCTGTTAAACATCGTTTAGAACCAATTAAAAGCGCTAGCAATGTCTTGGTTATCGACGACAGTTACAATGGCAATCCCGCGGGCGTCTCTGAAGCCGTACATTTGCTAAACCAATTCGATCGCACCCGCCGCCGCATATTTTTAACCCCCGGGCTTGTGGAAATGGGGAACCAAACGCGCTCTGTCCATAATCAAATTGGTCAGGATTTAGCCTCGGCGGTGGACCTCGCTATTCTTATCAAAAACAGCGCTACCCCCTTTATTGCCGAGGGTCTGCTAAAAGCCGGCTTTGCCAAAGACAAAATTATATGGTTTAATACTGCCCTCGAAGCTCACGCCGCTCTTAAAAACATTCTTAAACCGCATGATGTGATATTATTCCAGAACGACTGGGGCGATAATTATATATAAATCATTAGTTGCTCAATTGGTTTGGTTTTGAGCGGGTTATTGAGCCGCAGCGAAATCCCCGAGGCCTCGCGGCCGAGGAAAGCGAAAAGCCAAACCAATTGAGCATGCCAGTTATCTATGCAGACTATCGGCGTATTTTTTGGGAGCCGCTCTCCGGAGCACGACATTTCCGTTATCACGGGAGTATTTATTATCGCGGAATTAAAAAAGTTAGGTTATTCAGTGGTGCCAGTGTATATCGGCAAAACAGGGGAGTGGTATATTTCCGATACGGTCGGCTCTCTTAAATTTTTTACGCAGAAAAATTACGAGGCCGAGCTCGCTAAAAATAACTTTCAAAAATATTTTTTAGATCTCGAATCCTCGCGCGGAAAAATTGTTTTTAAGCGCAAGGGTTTGGCCGGCCGCGAGATAACTATTGATGTAGCTTTCCCAGCACTCCACGGTTCTTTTGGCGAGGACGGCACTATCCAGGGCCTTTTCGAAATGCTCGGTGTGCCCTATGTTGGTTGTGACGTAACCGCTTCGGCCGTTACTATGGACAAAGTATTAACAAAACTTTTGTACCAAAGCCTAGAGATCCCCACCACAAAATTTGTACACTTTACCAAAAACGACTGGGAGAACGATAAAAACAGCATTCTCAAAAGCATTAATCAAACCTTAACGTATCCCGTATTTGTTAAGCCCGCGCGCCTGGGCTCTTCTATTGGCATTGCTAAAGTTAGTAAGCCAGCTGTAATCAGTGATTTAGAGACCAAAATCGAGGTGGCCCTCCACTATGATACTAAGGCTCTGGTTGAAGAAGGCGTGGATCCGGTTGTAGATTTAACCTGCGCGCTTATTGGTAATGAGTCTGTTACCCCCTCGCTCCTTCAGGAGTCAGTTTTTGCTAGCGATTTATTTAATTTTGAAGAAAAGTACCTTACCGATGGCGGTACCCAGCTTGGGGCGTCCAAGCGGGGGATAGTGACCCCGGCTCGGCTCGAGAGCGATATTTCCGAGTCTATTCAGAACCTGGCTGTAAAGATTTATCGCGATTTTGGCTGCGCGGGAATCGCGCGCGTGGATTTTTTGTATAACCGTACCACGAAGCAGTTTTTTGCTAACGAAATTAATACTTTGCCCGGCACCCTCTACCACCACTTATGGAAGGCGAGCGGTAAAGAAATTAGCGTTGTTTTACAAGAACTTATTGCCCTGGCGCTTGAGCGCCAGGCCCAAGCCAAAACTCGAACCTTTACTTTTGCCTCCAGTGTTCTTGAACAAGCCGGCTCGCTTAAGATACCGGGCAATAAATTGTAAATGGACGGCAACAGCTCTGAATAGCCTAAAAAATAACCTCCGCTTTATTTTCCGCCGCGATGAAATTTTTTGTGAATATCACGCAGTTTTTTATTGGTAACGTGAGTGTAAATTTGGGTAGTGGCAATGTTTTTGTGGCCGAGCAGTTCTTGCACCGAGCGCATGTCCGCGCCCTGATCTAATAAATCGGTAGCAAAACTGTGGCGGAGAGTGTGGGGGGTGGCATCCACTGGCAAGCCGGCCATCGTCGCATATTTACGTACTAAACGTTCCACCGAACGAGGTGTTAAGCGATGTTCTTTATCTTCGGTGTTATTTTTTTGGTAATTAATAAAAAGCGGGGGATATAAATCATTTTTTCGTGTTTCTAGATATTTAGCCAACCAACCCAGGGCACGCTCGGAGAAATAAACTGTGCGGGTACTGCCGCCTTTACCGTTAATTGCGATTTCTAGATCTTTAATTTTTTTATTTATAATATTTTTTATGTCAAACGACCTTATATTAAGCGACGTTAATTCCGACACGCGCATGCCAGTAGAAAAGAGGGTTTCGAGTATAGTTCGGTCTCGGAGACCGTCGGGAGTGGCCGTATCCGGCATATGCACAAGCTTTTCTACTTGATCAAAGCTCAAAAATTTGATAGTTTTGTCTTTGTCAGTTAGCTTCGGGAGCTTAATTTTGTCACTGGGAAGGCACTGGATATCGCGTTCTGTAAAGTATGCTAACAGGTTGCGCAGGGCTATCAAGTAGTAGTTCTGAGTCGTTTTTTTAATATAACGGCCTTTAGAGTCTTTTTTGCGAGAAAGATATAGGCGGTAGTTCCAAATCTGCTCCTGGGTCAATTCCTGGGGTTTTAGGCTCTCTAGGCGGTTATTTTTAAGCCAACCAGTAAACATCTTGAGAAAATTATCATAATTCCTGGAAGTTACCGGGCTTAAACCCTTCTCAACCTCGCAATAATCAAGAAAGTCCCGTATATGCTTAATGATTGTGGTATTGGAGCGTTTCATAGTATTGCGTCGTTTAATCTATGTTATACGACGTTATTATTATATTATAATATAGGGCGCTTTGTCCACCGCACTCTCGCCTATTTCCAATAAACCCTGTCTCCAAAACGCAGATCTATGTAGCTAGTAATTTTAGGATTTTGGGCTAGTAAAGTTAGTAAATGGTCAGCCTGTGTTTTTAAATCTTTTTTAAGATCCATGATTACAAACCAGCCCCGCGCCGTATTTAGCCTCACCACTCCCCCGTTCGACTCATCCCATTCTAAACTGCTGGCTTTGAGTCCTTCCGATTGGTTTACTAAATCAAAAGAATTTAATAAGTTGGAAAATTTAACAGAATCAATTGGATATTCAAACATTTTAAGTTCGGAACTTAAGGATATTATAACTGGGTAAGCCCCCCAGCGCTTGCGAAGCATTGTTGGGTCAGTCTTAATTTCATTCCCCCGCTCTCCGTTTAAAAGGGGCGGACTAGAGCTTGTGCTAGTAGAAAGTAATAAGACTTCTGACACTGTCTCCAAAATTTTTAAAATTTGGCCATTTTTATCCGCGTACGCAGTATGCGCTTGACCCGCCACTATAGCCGCGGGGATTTTTTGAGTCGCCGTCAAAGCCAGAGAATTAGGAAATTTTTTTTGCACATCAACGGCACTCAAAAATTGAAAATCTCGAGCCAGATTATCGGCAATTTTTTTGGTGTCAACAAAAAAATAATTATTTTTAGGAATTACCAGCCAGCCTTTAATTTGATCTTTCACCGCTCCGACCAGTTCTTCTTTTTTAAAGAACTCTTCGCTGGTTTCTACTAAAATAGTAGTGATGCGGAAAAAAGGCAGGTATACCATTAAAGTGACCCACAAAAAAAAGCAAGCGGCCAGGATATAGAAATATTTTTTCAAACCGATAACTTTGCTAGGAGTGCTGGTTAATTGCCGCCGACCATGCTGGCCAGCCAAAGTCTGGTGCAGTGACGCGATCTCTTGAGCCCGTTTTTTTCTAGCGCGGCGCTCTCGCCAGCCAAGTTTTGGTTTGTGTTTTTCGGCGGCGCGAGGAGAATAATCTCGAAGCATGTTATTAAAAAATAATTTCCCGGCGCAGGTGCCCTGGTATATGAACTAAAATTTCATAACTAATAGTGTCGCATTGCTTCGCCAAATTAGCCACGGAATTGAGGTCGTTTAGGTCGCGGCTGATAACTGTGGCTATTTGCCCTGGTTTTGCTTCCTTTACGCCGCTGACATCAATAGACGTAATATTCATGCTTACGCGGCCAATTATCGGGCAAAATGCCGACCCCACTTTGACTATGCCCCGATTCGATAAACGTAAGTCCACGCCTTCAAAATACCCTACTGGCAGGGTGGCAATAATCGCGTCAGACTGTGCTTCAAAAGTAAAATTATAACCAACATGCTCTGTCTTTTTGAGACTGCGCACTGACATAATCTCCGCTTGCAGCTCTAAAGCTGGTTTTAAACCTGGCACAAAATGAGCCAGACCATAAAACCCTACCCCGACCCGAGCCACATTATCACCTAAATCGCCCTTCAGGCAAAAACCACTCGTGGCTCTGATGTGAATATATTTAATCGTGGAAAATTCCGCAGTTAGTCGCGTGCGCGCTTCCTGCCAACGAGGAATCTGAATATCACTGGTTTCCCGAGGGCGATTAAGAGGATCAGCTAAATGCGAAAAAATCCCTATTACATTTAAATTACGATTTTTTTTGAGAAGTCTGGTGGCCTCTGGCAATTCTGCCAATTGTATCCCCTGCCGGTTCATGCCGGTGTCGACTTTAATATGAACATCAACTGGGCGAGTACACAAAATAGATAATTCTTTCAACTGCGCGAGGTCAACCACCGCAAACATTATATTTTTTAACTTATTCTCCGCGATCACCCTGGGCTTAACGTAATTTAAAACCAAAATTTTTAGCTTAAAATTATCGCGTCGTAACGCTTTGGCTTCAAAAACTGAATCCACGCATATAAATGGAACATTTGTGTGGTTTAAAATTTCAGCCACTTCTAACAAACCATGGCCATAGGCATTACTTTTTAAAACCGGCGCAATTTCTATCCCTGGTTTTAAAGAGCGAAAAATTTCTAAATTATTCAGCAAATTATCGCGGTATATTAAAACCTTGACCAGCGGCTCTGGGCTAAAATGTTCTCGGTGCCACTGGCGCCAAGTACGCAAAAAACGCATAACCGCAAATGTTACTATTTGTAATTATTATATCAAAAAAATCTAAATCAACTCAAAACCACAGTATTTAACTAGCGCTTCCGGAACCTTAATATGCCCATCTTGAGTCTGCCCATTTTCCATAATTGCAATTAAAGTCCGGCCGATGGCATAAGCCGTGGCGTCGTTCATATGCGCGTATTCAACTTCTCCAGTAGCGCGTTTAACTCTTGTTCCAAGTCTACGAGCTTGAAAATCGGTCATATAATCAGCCGTATGCGTTTCGCGATATTTACCTTGGCCCGGCAGCCAGGATTCGATATCAAATTCTCGGTAGTCTGGCTGGCCCATATCGCCGGTGCATTTTAAAACCACTTGATAGGGCACGCCGAGAGACGCCATTAAATATTCTTGAATAGCCACAAAAAAATCCTGCTCGGCTTCGGAAATCTCCGGGGTAGTAAAAGACTCCATTTCGAGCTTATCAAACTGATGGACACGAAAAATACCTTTAGTATCTTTGCCGTAACTCCCGGCTTCGCGCCGGAAAGCCGTAGAAAAACCTAGTAAACGAATCGGCAGTTCCGATTCTTTAAGCGTTTTATTCATATAAATCGGTCCGAGGGTATGCTCGGCGCTCCCCACCAAGTAAACATCATCGCTCGGGATATGGTAGCGTTCTTCTTTGGGTTCGAGGCGCCCCATTTTCTGCATCACGTCCGGCCTAATCATGACCGGGGGAATTATTAAAGTAAAAGGCTTGGCCGTCACCTTTAAATCGCGTTCCTTAATAATTTCTTGGAGTTTAGTCTCGTTTGTTAAAATAGAAATCGCGTGGTTAAGAAGCGCGAATTCTAATTGGGCTAACTTTCCTTTGATATAGGCGAATCTCGAACCACTGACTTCGGCGGCTGTTACTAAATCAATTATTTTTAAAGACTCACCGAGCTCAAAGTGCTCTTTAGGTTGCCAATTAAAAACTGGCGCTTCCCCAACCTTTTTCACAACTATGTTACCAGACTCGTCTTTTCCAACCGGCACGCTGCTATGCGTCCGGTTAGGCAGACGCAACAAAATTTCCGTGATGTCTTCATCTTTTTCTGCTAAAATATCTTCTAATTCCGCGATTTCCTCGCCCAGCTTACGCATTAAAGCAATTTCTTCCTCGGTTGGTTTGGTTTTAGAGCGTTTATTACGTTCGGCCCGGAGGCCCTCTACTTTGTGTTTAAATTCATTTCGTTCTTCGTCTAATTTGAATAATAATTCCAAATCAATTACCACCCCGCGGTTTTTATTGTTAGCCAACGTCTCGGTTTTATGTTCTTTTAGATATTTAATATCGAGCATAGCGCCTCATTTAAAATTTCGCCAAAAGCTTGGTGATTAATATCCGATTATTTTTGAGAATTTTGGTAACCAAAGGGAAAGCTTGTTTCTCTTGGATCGCTTGGTTTAGCGACCGCCAGGCCATTTTTATCACTTCTTTGTTGTCGAGCTTGACCCTGCCGCTAACTATAGCACAAGCATAAATTTTAATAAAGATCTCATATGATCCCGGTTTTCTATAATTTCTGCGCTGTTCCTGATACCAACCAGGGCAAGGTTTAATGACTTTAATTTGGAGGCCGGTTTCCTCTTTAATTTCTCTGCTTAAGCATTCCTCCTCGCTCTCCCCCATTGCTAAACCACCGCCGGGCAATTCCCATAAATTGTTAAACTGCGGGCGGTAGTCGCGCCGGAGTTGCAGGTAGATTTTATTTTTGTTTAGTATGATTCCAAAAATCGCCACGAACCGGCGTTTTATTTTATTTTTTAATTTAGAACCTTTAAAAATGTTTGGATAATACGGTTTTAATCTAATAATTTTAATTTTTCCGCCAAAGCGTTGTTTCAGGCCATTAACAAAAAATCTCTGGTCATAGCCGAGCGCGATAATATCCGGTTTAACCCGCTCAATGATTTTAAATTTATCTCCCAAATTCCCCAAGCGCACCGCATCAGCTATTTTTAATTTGCGCACCCGCCGCGCTCGCGTTTGCTCTGTGTATTTAGCCCGTGTTTTTTTGTATTTAAGCACGGTTCGGTCGCGGCTGATGATCACTGTCAAATGTGATCCTAATTTTTTGGCGGCTTTTAAAGCGGCAATATGGCCGGCATGTAAATAGTCAAAGGTACCAAATGCGATGACTCGGGTCATATTAAATTTAAAGCTTACGGCGCTAATTCCACCTCGGTGGCAATGGATTTTATAGCATCGATGGCGAGCTGTAAGAATTCTTCCAGACTCAAACCCAGATGCTCACATTCTTTAATAACTGAACGGTTAACCGTAGCCGCGAAACTTGAGTCTTTAAATTTTTTGAGTAGCGATTTAACTTCGAGTGAAGCAATTTTATCAGGCCGGAGCCTGGCCGCGGCGTGCACGAGCCCGGTAACGGTTTCGCCAGCGGCAAGCGCAAATTCGATGTCCCTTGTTCGGACTTGATCTATTAAGCCAGCGCATTCACAGCCATAGCCATGCGAGAGCATTACCTCGATAAAATAATCAGGAAAGCCCGCGTCTTTCAAGAGTTTAGGAGCCAGTGTTAAGTGGTTTTTTGGTGTCTCATACGTTAAGTCCCAATCAATGTCATGAAGCAACCCGGCTGTCCCCCACCAATCTTCATCTTTCCCCAGGCGCTTGGCCAGCGCGCGCATAACCGCTTCGGACTCTAAATAGTGATTAAAACTAGCGGGCCGATGGTTATATTTTTTCAAAAGCTCTAACGCGCCCGCGCGGTCCATTGGTAGCAGTGGTAAATTATCATGTGCAGGCTTTGTTATTGCGGTATTGTGAGTAGCGTTAGAAGTCGGACTGATCGTTTTTTGATACTCTGGCCGGAGGGTCGGAAATAAAATAACCTCTTTTAAATTTTCTGCGTTTGCTAAAAGCTTAACCAGGCGGTCTATCCCCATGCCAAACCCAGCGGTTGGTGGCATACCATGTTTCAAGGCAGTCACAAAATCCTCATCAAACGGCATGCTCTCTTCATTGCCGCGCGCTTCGTTCTCTGCCTGCTCTCTAAAGCGCGCTTCTTGGTCCAGCGGATCGTTAAGCTCGGTAAAGGCATTACAGAGCTCGTTGCCGCCAATACACAGCAGTTGGAAACGCTCTACATACGAAGGGTCGGCCGCCTTTTTTTTAGCGAGTGGAGACAATTCCACCGGGTGATCAATCATAAAAATCGGGTTCACAATGTGTGGCCGCACGTATTTTTTATAAATATCGTCGATTAGTTTACCGCGATCAGCGGTGGTATCTACCTCATTGCCGAGTAATTTTTTGGCCGCGCCAAGCATCGCGTCGCGGCTTGGGAAGTCTTCAATATCAAGCTTAGCATGTTTTTTTATCAGATCACGCATTGAAATACGTGGGTATGGCGGCGTAAAATCCACTGCCACATCACCAGTTTTAAATTTAAGTGGGAGCCCAGCAGATTTAATAATCTTCGGCAAAAGATCCTCGGTCAAATTCATGAGGTCATTGTAGTCTGCATATGCAGAGTAAAATTCAATTTGGGTAAATTCTGGGTTATGGTTATAATCAATGCCCTCGTTACGAAAACATTTGGCGATTTCATATACTTTCTCAAACCCCCCCACGATTAAGCGCTTTAAATATAACTCTGGAGCAATTCGTAAGTACAGCGGAATATCAAGAGCATTATGATGCGTAACAAAAGGCTTGGCGAGCGCGCCGCCGTATAATGTTTGGAGTATTGGCGTTTCCACCTCATAAAAACCGTGCGCGTCAAAATAATTACGCATCTCCCTCACGAGCAAACTGCGCATTTTGGCAATACGCATTGACTCGTTATTCGCGATTAAATCAAGATACCGGCGGCGATAACGCTGTTCAATATCAGTTAAGCCATGCCATTTTTCTGGCAATGGCAAAAGCGCTTTAGCAAGCACTGTGTACTCCCCTACTAATAAACTGGTTTCCCCCGTGCGCGTGGCAAACAAAAATCCCGTGCTTTGCAGAAAATCACCAACATCAATATACTTAGCTACAAATTTAAACTTATCCTCTCCGAGGTGCGCTTCGGTAAAAACCAGTTGCAGTTCTCCGGAGCCGTCTCGTAATTTACAAAAAATAAGCTTGCCGATATCACGCTTCGCGACAATTCGCCCCACCACCTCGATACTGCTTTTAACTGCCGACTTAGGCACGGGTTTTGTTAAGTCGAGCTCCTGAACCGGCGTAATTACAGCGGTAGCCAAATCAACCCGTCCGGTTTTAAACACTACGCGTGCCGGGAATGGGTCAATATTATTTTTACGCAACTCGTCTAGATGCTCTAAACGGATAACGTCTTCTTTAAGAAGTTTAGGGTCAATTTTTGGCTCTGGTTTCTCCATAGATAGGGTTTATTATAGCGCACTTTTAATTAAGCGTCAAAAATAAAAACTGGCCGCCTCTGCAGCCAGTTGGTCGCAAGTTACTTAACTAATCTCTAGAATCTGGTAAACAGCCTCTCCGGACGGCACCTTGACTGTGACTTGGTCGCCCTTTTTATGCCCTAAAAAGGCCTCGCCGAGAGGCGATTCATTGGAAATAAGCCCTTTACTAGGGTTTATCTCTTGCGGGCCTACAATCGTATATGACTTTTTTTGCCCGTTTACTTTAACCAGTAGTTGGCTGCCAATCCCGACTAAACCAGCCACTGTTCGGGTTATCACTTGAGCCGTGTTAATGATTTGTTCGAGTTCTCGCATTCTCCCCTGCGCCCAGGACATATCCTCGCGCGCCTGGTGGTATTCGGCATTCTCTGACAAATCACCCTGCTGTTTAGCTTCGTCAATGCGTTTGGCAATTTCGGGAATCTTGGCATCCTTTAAATTCCCGAGCTCTTGCTTGAGAGCGGCCAAACTCTCGGCCGAAAGATATTGAATTGGTTCATCCATAAAATTTAATTTTCTATATTATAACAGGACACCTAAAATTGTGTCAACTAATTTTCACCCTGTTTAAACCACCAACTTAAAAAATCTCTGGCTATTGGCATGGCAATGGCCGCGCCCTCCCCGCCCTCTTCCGCCAAAACAGTCACCACAATTTTAGGGTTTTCAAACGGAGCGAAAGCCGTGAACCAGGCGTGGGTTGGTTTCGTGGCGCTCCACTGGGCTGTTCCGGTCTTTCCGGCCGAGGCCAAGGGCAGGGTTTTAAGCAATTGGCAACTCCCACTTACCACGCACGCCCGCATCCCCCGCCTGACAATTGCCATGGTAGCAGGCGAAATATCTTTAATTTTTTCCGTAGCAAATGTCAAAGGCTGTTCTAATTTTGAAGTGGGGTCGATAATCTTTTCTGCCAAATGCGGCGTTACTAGTAAGCCACCGTTAGCTACCGCCGCTGTGTAGCGCGCCACTTGAAGCGGCGTCACTAATAAATCCCCCTGGCCAATAGAAATATTATAAGTGTCACCCACAAACCAGCGTTCGCCTTTATTGGCTAATTTCCACTCGGGCGTAGGAATAAAACCGGTCGCTTCGGCCGGCAAATCTATCCCGGTTGGTTGGTTAATCTTGAAAGCCGCCAAATACTTGTAAAGCCGGGTTAAGCCTAAGCCAGCAAAATTCTTGTAACCGCCCCCGACATAGTAAAAATAAGTATTTACCGACCAAGCTAAAGCGCGCGTGATGTTCGTAAAACCATGGCCGCCCGCTTTCCAATCCTTAAAAAACCAACGACCTACTTCTAGCCCCCCCGTACTGTTAAAACCAGTCGTTTCATTCACGACGCCCTCTTCTAAAGCCGCCGCCGCCACCATGAGCTTCGCCGTGGAACCAGGGGGGTATAAACCGGTAATAGCTCGATTAAACAAGGGATTGTTTGGGTCTGATCTGTAACGATCGAATTGTTGCGTAGAAATTCCCCCGGAAAAATCATTGTTGTCATAAGCTGGCCAGCTCACCAAGGCTATAATTTTACCAGTATTTGGTTCCAGCGCAATCGCGCCAAATTTTTTTTTGCCTGTTCTTTTGGCTGTGGTGGCGACCAATTTTTCTAAATAACGCTGGGCCGGTAAATCCAAGGTTAGATACAAATCAGACCCCGGAGCGGGCGGATCCACGGCTAAAACCGCGCGTTCTTTGCCAATGGCGTCCACCTCAATTTTGTTTCTGCCGACTGTGCCTCGGAGAATATTTTCGTATTGCTTTTCTAATCCCGCTTTCCCAATTTCGTCTGGTAAATTATAACTATTCGATAATTTGGCATATTCCTCGGCGGTTAATTTACCTAAATATCCTAAAATGTGCGACAGGCTATCCGTGCTCGTAACAGCGCTCGCGCCATCTGTAAATTTTTGAGCGTACCAGCGTTTCATGCCGCTCTCTACGGCCACGCCCGCTAAATCAGTATGTTGGATATAAAGTCGCAGCGCTGTCTTATAGTCAAGGTTATCTTTAATAACGAGCCGGTCGATTTTAAATGAACGATAATGATTGATGGCGTCTTCAATCGCGGGTACGTCTAAACCGCTTTCCTTAGCTACAATTTCCAGTGTTTCTAGGCGGGCATTTTCCGCGCGCGGCAAATCTTGCAGGGACAGCACCAAACTAAAAGCCGGGACGTTTAAGACCAACTGCTCCCCACTTCGGTCATAAATAATTCCTCTTTCGGCTATAATCGGCTTAATACGAATTCGATTACCCTCGGCGGTGGCGCGATAAGTCGATCCCTGCCAAAGCTGTAAACGAATTAGCTGGACAATAATTAAGCTAAGCGCCAAAGTAATAATAAAAAACAAACGATTAGCTTTAAATTGATATATGGCCGTTCCTAAAAAACGCTCCGCCCCTTCGGAAGATGCTGGCGGGTCCTTAATCTGGACGCTTTCTTCAATCCAGGAATGACGAAATTTTCCCTTGAGCTTCAATCGATTCGTGTCCGACTCTGGCCAGAATTTAAATTGGCGGTCTTCAGGGGACATAAACTATTGTTTCACATCCAAAATATACGCCGGGTTTACTCTCCTAATAAAAATTGCAATCACAAAATAAATAATAATGCCTGCCCCTAGGGAGACGGACGCGCTGGTGATAATAAACCACGCTTGATTAATTATCACTAGATCACTTGAAGGGAAAAATAATGATGCCACTACCACATAGACGGTTCGTGCCAGGTGGAAACAAAGGATTGCCACACTCAGCAAAAAAATTACTGCCGGAGTTGAACGGTTCGTAATAACTCGACTTATTAAAACCGCTACTAAAAAATATTCCGCCAAGAGCGCGATTAAAATTGATCCGGGCAAACTACTACTGATTAGTTCCGCAAAAATTCCGGTTCCCAAAATCAGCCCAAAAACACTTAGTTTGTCAGTGAGGTAAATTTGTAACCAAACCGGAAAAATAACAATTAACAAGATTGCTTTAAACGGCGCGGGCGCGAGCAATACCAGCCATTCTTGAATAAAGACCAGCCCATAAGCCGCCAGCAAAACCACCAAAAATTTTATTAGCCCTTTCAGCATTAGTAATCAACAATTATATTTAACTGTTTAACTTGAGCCAAAGGCGCCGGGGGAATCAAAACAGCTTGTTGAAAAGGCTGATACGCTTCATTCTCAATAATCGCCACCGTGCCAATTAATAAACCAGCTGGCAAACCATCTTCTAACCCCGAGGATATTACTCTTTGCCCCACCGATACTATATCATTGCGCGGTATGAATTTCATCCGGAGGCTAAGTCCAAAACCGCCGTCTACCACCCCTTCACTGTTGGTTTCGTTTTGGATTCTGGCGCCGACGCTACTCCTAGTGTCGGACATTAATCTCACCCAAGCGACGGTACGGCTTGTTTTGATTACTTTCCCGATCAATACCCCTTCATGAGAGATGGCGGCGTTGCCAACCTTAACACCGTCATCTTGCCCGCGATTAACTAAAAGAACTTCGGCCGCCGCGTCTAAATCCCTCCCCACAACATCAACGCCGATAGTAGTTAATTGACGTTTTATTTTAAAATTAAGTTGCTTGCGGAGTTCGGTATTTTCATTTTTGAGGCTGCTCAATTCTGTTTCCGTTACTTGACCAATTAGTAATTTTGATCGGCATTCCAACAAATTGGCGGTTAGTTCATCGGCAGAATTAAAATTTTTAAAAATATAACGAATCGGAGCGGTAAAATTAGTTCGTAAAAAGGTTACTATAGCGCTAAACCAAGACAATTGAAACAAAATCAAAACCAGCACCGCTCCGGTGCCAGCCAAAATAAAATTTTTGGTTGTTTTAAATTTCGCCATAAAGAGGCTACATATTATTAGGCCCGTTAACCGCCACTTCTTTCAAGAGATCCTCTTCATCTAAAAGCACTCCCGTACCGCGCACTACGGCTGTCAGGGGGTCGTCGGCAATTCTCACGGGAATTTCTAAAGCGCGCTGAATAAGTTGATCAATGCCTCGGAGTAGCGAACCTCCGCCGGAAATAAGCAACCCCCGTTCGTGAATGTCGGCCACCAATTCGGGAGGCGTAATTTCTAAAATTGATTTTATACTATCCACCATCGTCCGCAAAGACTTGATAATCGCTTCGCGCACCTGGGAGTCATTAATCATTACTTCCCTCGGCAGACCGGTTAATAAATCGCGCCCGCGCATGGGAAACTGGATAGTGTCCGTAAGTTCCACCGCCGAACCAACGCGAATTTTAATCTCCTCGGCCTGGCGTTCCCCGAGCAGCAAATTAAACACGTCGCGCGCGTACTGAATAATATTCCGGTTTAATTCATCGCCCGCCACTGTTATTGACTTGCTTGTGGTAATGCCGCTTAAGGATATTACGGCGATTTCACAAGTGCCTCCACCCATTTCCACAATTAAATTGCCGATTGGTTCTCGGACCGGCAGGCGGAGCCCAATCGCCGCGGCCATTGGTTCTTCCACAATCCAAACTTCGTGGGCGCCGGCATTTAACACGGCATCACCAATCGCGCGCCTTTCTACTTCCGTAATGTTTACGGGCGCGCCAATTACCACGCGCGGACGAGACAAAAACGCTCGCCCCGAATTTTCCTTGACTTTATCTATAAAATAGCGCAGCATTTTTTCGGCCACTTCAAAATCCGATATGATGCCGCTGGTGAGTGGCTTGGTGGTAATGATATGAGGAGGAGTTTTCCCGAGCATTTCCTTAGCTTCGTGGCCAACCGCTAAAATTTGCTCGGTGCGCGTATTTACCGCGACCACGCTTGGTTCGTTTATGACTACTCCCCGGCCTTTAACATAAACTAAAGTATTGGCCGTTCCAAGGTCAATACCAAGCTCCGTTCTAAATTTATTCAACCATTTAAACATAAGGAGAATTGCGGAATTTTCGTTTTGTAAAAAATGTCGCTTCTAAAAAAATTAAAAATAGAATATAAAGGGGGGCGTTCCACCAAGTTAGGAGGGACTGCCCCAGCAAAATAAAAATTCCTACCAAACCGACCCCTATTAGCACGGATTGCCGAAAAGCATTTTTAACGTGGCGAAAGACCAGCTCGTCATTGCGAATAAAATACCGCCGCACTATGATCCCCAAAACAGAACCAGAGCCAATCAACGCTAAAAATAAACTGATATAGAAAAAAGACATCTCCAGAGCCGAAGCGGCTAAGGGATTAACTAAAAAAAGAGTAAAACCCCAGCCCAGCCAACAAATCGCTGTTCCGAGTACCATCAGTAAGAGATATTGTTTAAGAGTCATAACTTCGTTATGTTAGCCTATTATTAGACGAAAAGCAAGCTTAAACCAGAGTTTAAAAAATTGGCTGCAGTGGAGCAAATTTTATATCTAAAACAATTCTCGTACCGAGGGCCTGTTCCAACTCGTTTAAAATTTGCTTTTTCTTGAGACGAATTTCCGCTGCCACCGCCGGTGAGGCCACACCCACTAATAGGACGCTGTTTTTAAAACAGATAATATTTAAATAATCTGGAATCAACTTGGGAAAATAATTTTCCAAAATTTGGTTAGCCTTCTCTACTACTAAGGCCGCTGTTACCTGGCGCGCCAAGGGTCTTTGGCCTTGCGAGCGGTCTTCTAAAATTTTTCTAATAGTCAAAAAACTCATACGCGCCATTCACAAATATCCCGCCAATCGCAACGCGCGCAAACAAACTGGCTCGGCGTGGCCGTAAAATCACCCGTCATAATCTGGCTAATAGTCCCGGCTAATTTGGCTTTTAATTTCTCTAAATCTTTTGACTCGCCAATAAACGACTGCTTAATTTCGTCATTTAAATAATAAAATGTTAATTTGCTCGGCTTACCAATATTTTTAAATTCAGAAATTTCGCCGACCGCAATTTGGTAGAGCAAAAGTTGTTCTTTGTCATCGCTCGTTAATTTGTCCTTGCTCTGGCCGGTTTTGTAATCAATAATTTCAATAGTGCCATCCGGCAGCTGGTCCAGCCGGTCGATACGACCATTCATCACATACTCCCCCACTTTAATTTTGAACCAGCTTTCAAGACCAATTGGGATGTTCCAATTGCCTTCCTCTGCACTATAAAAAACTTTAAGAATATCTTTGCCTTTTTTATACATATCTTCACGTTGGCGCTTGTTTTGGTACCAATCACTAATCCATTTGGCATCGTAGATTTTGAGAAGTTCGGCAAATTCTGGGGCCTTAATAAGGCCATCTTTTTTGGCCACCGCTCGAGGCGGGGTATCAAATAAAGACACTTGTGAAGCGCTATTAAGCTCTTTTATTCGCTCATAAAACGCCTGAAGAGTACTGTGCAGGCTAAGGCCAAAACTAAAACTGGCACTTCCCTTCATGGGAATACGGAGGATATGCGCGAGTTTATATTGATACGGGCAGGTTTCGTAAGAGCGGAGCTGTGAGAAAGAAAAAGTTTTTGGCATTTCGTATTCGCCCGGCGCGGCCGGTTTAGCGCGTTCGGTTTTTTTAGGCAGTTCTATTTTTTTCTTGGCTTTATTTTCTGGCGCCACCAAACCAATCTCATCTAAAAAACGGCTGATTTTTTTAGCCCGAACGCCGCCGTAGTCAAAAGCACTCGTAAAATAAAGGCGTTCTTTGGCGCGGGTCATGGCAACATAAAATAAACGTCGTTCTTCTTGCAGATGGCTGTCGCCCTCGGGGAGCTGTTCTTTTACCAGGGGGTCGGGAATTTGCAAAGCTTCCGAGCGGCTCCGGGCCGGGAAACGGTCCTCGACTAGGTTTACCACAAATACATAGCGCCATTCTAGGCCTTTAGCCGCGTGCACCGTTAAAATATTAATCGACTCCGGTGTGTCGCTCGGCTGGTACAGACTACCTTTGTCGCCGGCTGCGACCACCATTAAAAAGTGCTCGATAAAATTATTAACGTGCGCGTCGGGCGTTATTGCCTCGTACTCCGCAATATAGTCAAAAAATTGTTTTAAATAGCGAATTTGGCGAATAACAGCGCCCACCCCTTTGTTTTCTTGGTGCGTTAAGTATGTGAGATAGCCGCTATTTTCTAGGAAGTTATAGAGCACCACCGAAGGCTTGTCCGCGCGCGTAGCCTGAAGACCGGCGTGGATAATATCGATAAGTTTATTGCCAACCGCAACACCCGCTGGCGAAACGCCAAATTCGGCCGCGCGCTTAAGCGCCTCGTAGTAGGAAATACTTTTACGTTTTGCGCCACTAGTGATTTTTTGTAAATCATTTTCTTTAAATTCCAAAAATGGCAGGCAAAGCAGGCGGTATATGGCGCTCGACTCGTGGAAATTACTAAGCACTTTAAAAAAATTGACGCAATCAAGAATAATCGCCTGGCGATACAAGCCCGACGACGCCAAAAACTCGTAGGGAATGCCGCGGCTTTCAAAACCGTTAATAAACGCGTCCGCGTGGCTATTGGCGCGCACCAGAATCGCAAAATCGTCCCAGGTTATGTCTTCATTGGCATCTTTCAAACGCACGATTTCTGTGAGCACGGCCGTGACTTCTTCTTCGGCAGTGGCTTTGTGTATGTGTGTTACCGTTCCCAAATTGTCATTCCGACCCGCCCTGGGCGGGGAGGAATCTCTGTCCGTTCGCGGTCGCGAACGAGATTTCTCCCCGCCCGCCTGACTTGCATCAGCGTGTCGGGCAGGCTTCGTCGTCGAAATGACAGTTTTTTTAGCTATCAGTTTTTTATCGATTTTAAGTTTAACCTCCAGGCGGTCCGGGTTATTATTTTGAATGGACTTGTATGCAACATCAAGAATAGCTTGACCCGAGCGAAAGTTTTCCGAGAGCACCACTTCTTTAGCGTCTTGGTAATCGTCTTTAAAGCGCAGAATATTACTGACGCTGGCGCCGCGGAACGCGTAAATACTCTGGTCATCGTCCCCGACTACGGTGAGCTGCGATTTTTCGTCAGCCAGAAGCTTGATCAGCTCGTATTGCGCGTAGTTCACATCCTGGAACTCATCAACCAAAATATATTTATACTTATTTTGGAATAGTTTTAAAATATTTGGCCGTTCGCGAAAAAGTTTAACCGTGTAAGAAAGCAAATCGCCAAAATCCATAAGCGCGCTATCTCGGAGGAGCTGATTGTAAGTGTGGTACGCTAGAGCGAGCTCGGTCAGGCGATTCTTTTCTTCCCCGCCCAGGGCGCCGTTCTGATCTTTTTTGGTTCCCTCGGCATATTCCAGATATTCCTCGGGCGTAATCAGTTCGTCTTTGCACTTAGAGAAGTGCTTTAAAAATTCATGGATGTGTTTAGTAGGGTTACCGAGCGGGCGGTAATAATTTAAGTTAAATTTATCGAGGTTCTTCTGGATTAATATCCAACCGGCTGTGTCGGTTAAAAGCTTAAACGAATTGCTCAAACCAATATCAATGGCGTGATGCTCAAGAATTTTTTGGCAAAACGCGTGAAAAGTGGAGATGTGCAAATCCGCGTAGCCAACATTCGTAATTTCGTCCACCCGGGTCTGCATTTCCTCGGCGGCTTGGTCGGTAAATGTTAGAGCCAAAACTTCTTCGGGCTTGGCCAATTTCTCTTCAAGCAAACGGCAAATTTTGCTGGTGATAACCGTCGTCTTCCCCGTGCCCGCGCCTGCCACAATCAAAAGCGGGCCGGCGACATATTCCACGGCTTCGCGCTGCGCTTTGTTTAATTTAAAATCCGGCATATATTTATCTCCCTTAATTTTTACCATATTTTGCGCGCTCTGTCTAATAGCAAAAACCGCCGAGAGGTTAAACTATCCCAGCGGTTTTAAAGCTAAACTTTTATTTTACGGCGTCGCTCCATCAACCAGAAAACCTCCGGCTTGGCGCCGCCACAAATCACCGTATAAAGATTTTTCTTTCTTCAGGAGCTCGGCGTGAGTCCCCTCTTCGATTACAATGCCGTTGTTTACTACGATGATTCGATCCATTTTCATGATTGTAGACAACCGATGGGCAACCACAAGCACGGTCTTGTTCTTCATTAGCGTATTCAGAGCGTCCTGAATCAGGCTCTCGGACTCCGAATCCAAGCTAGAAGTGGCTTCATCCAAAATTAAAATTGGCGTATTACGTAAGATCGCTCGGGCAATCGCGACGCGCTGGCGTTCGCCGCCGGAAAGCTTCACCCCGCGTTCGCCCACAAATGTCTTATAGCCCTCGGGGAAACCCGAGATAAATTCGTCGCAGTGCGCGAGTTTTGCCGCCACCACCACCTCTTCGTCGCTCGCCTCTGATTTACCATAGCGAATATTTTCCAGGAGTGATCGGTGAAACAAAATTGGGTCTTGCGGGACCAAGCTGACGCTCAACCACAAACTCTCTTGGGTCACTTGGTCTATTCTTTGCCCATCAATAGTAATGGTTCCGCCGGCAATATCATGCTGGCGCAGAAGCAATTTAACGACGGTGGATTTCCCAGCGCCGCTCGGGCCGACCAAAGCAATTTTTTCGTGCGGCTTAACGCTTAAATTAAAGCGCGAAAAAATTTTACGCGTCTCGTGATAATAAAAATCCACCTCTTTAAATTTAATTTCGCCCTTATTAACCTCCAATTTTTTAGCCATGGCACTGTCAACAATTTCATGCGGCGTGTCGAGAATCTGGGTCATTTCCGCGGCATCGGCCAAATCCGTGTAAACATGGCGAATTAAACGCCCAAAACTCCACACCCGGCCAACGATTATCATCACATAAGACTGAATCAAAACAAAGTCACCAATCGTCACCAGCCCCTTTTGCCATAAGCGAATCGCTATGTAGAGGAGCAGGATATCAATCGTCGCGGACAAGGCCGCTTGAATGCTTTCAAATATGTTATCCAGATTCCAGGTAAATTTGCGTAATTTTCTTACGATATCAATCAATTCGGAAAAAGCACTAACTTCTCGACGATAACCCACAAACAATTTAACGTTGCTGTTGTTTGTTATGGTATCGGCCAAATGTGCCGTGGATTTAGTCTCGGCCGCGCTGCGCTTAAGGTCAAATTTAATTTTATAAGTGGAGAATATCCAATTAAACGAGATAAACACCACCACCCACACGGCCGCGGCTAACCCCAAATAAAAATTTAAACGCCACAGCACCACCATCACAAACAGCATTTCCACGAGGAGTGGCACCAGATCCCAAGTAACGCGGTCGCAGATATTTTCGAACGCTCTGGTAAAATAATTCACCCGTTTAACCAAGGATCCGACAAAATTATTATTAAAAAACTTAAAGGAGTGCCGGTGCAAGTAGCGATAGCAAGTATTCGTTAAGTTGGCCATCGAGCGGCTAAAAAATTCATTGGCACAAAAAAAAGCTAAACGCCAAAAAACCCAGCGCCCGGCCTCAAACAAGGCCAAAATAACCAGGATATAAAATAATTTTTGGACTATAATGCTTTCTGATTCCGGAGAGGCTAAAATATCAAAAAACTGCTTATAATAAAGCGGCATGATAACGCCCATGAGCGTTGCCAAAATTGAGCCAAGCAGCATAAAACTACCCGCCTTTTTATTGCGGCGAGCTTCTTGCCAATATTTGGCTAGGGTCGATAAAATGTGAGTTTTTGGATTGGACATAACAAAATACTGCATTTTAAGCACAAAAACAGCCTGCCCTTATGCAGTTCTACAATAGAAGACGTAAAAATCTCTGATTTATTACATCACCAGAAAAACCCCATTATTATTTAGAAGAAGATATTTTTCGATATTTATTGCCAACCCGTAATCTCGACAACGCTTTTTCCATACTGGCTTGCAAAGTTACGTATTCCACGTCGTCTTTAAAACGGGCTGAAGACATTAAACTGGCGGCTTTCGCTCTCGCCTCTTCCGCGCGCGCCAAATCAATCTCGGTGGCGTGTTCAGCCGTATCCGCTAAAATAACCACTTCACTTTTCGGTTTCACTTCAATAAACCCAGTGGAAACCGCGATCAGCTTCTCCTCTCCATTTTTAACATAGCGCAACTCACCAGGCTGCATTAAGCTCACCAGCGGAATATGATGAGGCAAAATTGTGATTTCGCCGGTTTTAGTCATAACTGTAATCTGGGAGACTTCATCGCTAAAAACCACGCGCTCGGGAGTAATAATTTTAAATTTGATTAAATCAGCCATAAAAACAAATTATTGATATTTAACCGTCTCATCAAAATCTATTATGTGTTCTCCGGTCTCCAAATCAAAACTTAACCTGCAGTGCCACTGCTGGTTCCTTTCATCAAATTTATTTCCAATATAAACACAAGTTTTTCCAGCATCCTGCATTTCATCTTTTAGATAAGTAAAACCTCGTTCAGATAAAATAGATTTTGCTTTTATTCTGCAACTTTCTCTATTAAGTTCTCTCGTTTTCTCAATAGTTAATTCCGACATAAAAAATTATTTTACTTCACTAATTCCACCTTTCATGTAAAACATTTGCTCTGGTTTGTCGTCATGCTGGCCGTCTAAAATTTCTCTAAAGGCTCGCACTGTGTCTTTAACTGGCACGTAACTCCCCGGAATGCCGCTAAATACTTCCGCCACGTGGAAAGGCTGGGACAAGAATTTTTGTATTTTCCGAGCGCGATAGACCGCAATTTTATCTTCGTCACTTAACTCTTCCATGCCTAAAATCGCGATAATATCTTGCAGATCTTTATAACGTTGCAAGACTTTTTGCACGTCACGCGCCGTGCGGTAATGTTCTTCGCCAACAATGTTTGGATCCAAAATTGTCGAGTTAGAGTCGAGCGGATCAACCGCCGGATAAATACCGAGCTCCGTGAGCGATCGATTTAAGACCACGGTAGAATCAAGATGCGCGAACGTCGTGGCGGGCGCCGGATCAGTCAAATCATCCGCGGGCACGTACACTGCTTGCACCGATGTAATTGAACCTTTGTCTGTAGACGTAATACGCTCTTGCAAGGCGCCCATTTCGGTCGCGAGCGTTGGTTGGTAACCGACCGCGCTCGGCATGCGCCCGAGCAAAGCCGACACTTCGGAACCCGCTTGCGTAAAGCGAAAGATATTGTCGATAAAAAGTAGCAAATCTTTTCCCTCTTCATCACGGAAATACTCGGCCATGGCTAAGGCGGTTAAGGCGACGCGCGCCCGAGCGCCAGGCGGTTCGTTCATTTGGCCAAAAACTAAAGCTGTCTTTTCTAAAACTCCGGATTCTTTCATTTCTCGATACAGATCATTTCCTTCGCGGGAACGCTCGCCGACTCCGGCAAACATCGAGTAACCGCCATGTTCTTGGGCAATATTGCGAATTAATTCGGTAATTAAAACCGTCTTGCCTACTCCGGCCCCGCCAAACAAACCAATTTTACCACCCTTTAAAAACGGACAAATTAAGTCAATTACTTTAATCCCGGTTTCCAGGACTTCGGATTTCGTGGATTGTTTGGTAAAGGGCGGCGCTTTGCGATGAATTGAATATCTCTTTTTAGTTTTAACGTCGCCCAAATTATCTATCACATCGCCCGTAACATTAAACATGCGCCCGAGCGTTTCCGGCCCTACCGGCACGCTAATAGGTTCGTTATTCGATTCTACCTCTTGCCCGCGCGTTAAGCCGTCAGTCGTGCTCATGGCGACAGTCCTGACTGTTCCACCACCCAAATGCTGTTGTACCTCGAGCGTTAAAGTCACGCCATTCGGCATTTTAGTGGTCACGGCTGTGTAGAGGTCTGGCAAACTACCGCTCGCAAATTTTACGTCCACAACCACGCCTACCACTTGTGATATTGTTCCCTTATGCATAAAAATTGTTAATTTAAGGCCGCGGCTCCACCCACGATTTCCGCAATCTCTTGAGTGATAGCCGCTTGGCGCGCTTTATTAAAATTATATTGCAATTCTTTAATCATGTCACGAGCCGCGTCCGAAGCGTTTTTCATGGCGAGCATGCGCGCGCTATGTTCGGACGCGTCGGATTCCAAAACCGCCTGGTAAATTTGCGATTCAATCAAACGCGGTAATAAAACTGCCAAAACATCTTTGGGATCAGGTTCAAATAAATATTCAAGCGGTTTAGTATCCCCGTTATTTATCTCTGGGGCGCTCTCTGAACTAACGACTTTACCAATACGCGCGATCACTTTTAAATCAACTAGAGGCAAAAGAGGGACAATTCTCGGCTCCTGCGCGATCGCCGACACATAATCTGTGTAAGCCAGCACGATTTTATCATAACGCCCGGATAAATAATCACTGATAATAGTTCTCGCCATTGGCAAAATTTCTTCCACCTTGGTAGTTAAATCAAGTTTGGTAAATTCCGCGGCCACAGCGTGGCCATAACGATGATAAATTTTCTTGCCGCGTTTGCCTGCAAGAATAACCTCTGCTTCTAGGGGAGAATTGTCTATTGTTAAAGACTTAATAAAATTATGCACTGCTTGCAGTAAGCGGCTGTTAAACCCGCCCGCGAGTCCACGATTACTGGTGACGAGGACTACTCCGACGCGCTTTATTTTTCGCTCTACTAACAGCGGGTGTTCTTCAATTTTAGAAACTTTAGCCACGGCTTTAAGCATGGCCGCCGCTAGCCTCGCGTAATCGCGGCTCGCCAAGACATTATGCACGGCCCGGCGCATTTTGACAGCGCTAATCATCTCCATGGCCTTGGTAATTTTTTTAGTACTGCCAATGGATTTAATGCGTCGCTTGATGATTTTAGTGTTTACCGCCATATAAAATTAAGCCCGCGCCTGGCGCCGAGACAATAATCTGCTAATTAATACTTTGGCAATTTCCAAAACAATTACTACCGTCAATGCCACCGGTAAAATAATAAAATAATCATTAAGCGCTAAGGAAAAAGTGTTAAAAGGTTTGTGGAGAATTGGCCAATACACCACCGCCCCAAGTAAAAGCAACTCCCACAAGACGGCGCGATTGAGCCACTTATTACTAAAGAAATTACGGAACATTGTAATTGATTCCGAACGAAACGCGTACGCTTTAATAAATTCAACCAACACCAAATTGACAAATATTATTGTCATGACCTCACTCTCTGGCCTACCTTGGCCAAGCAAAAATATAAATAAAGCGATATTGATTACCATGGACCAAACGCCCCCGGTTAACATTAAAGCCACAACCGGCTTCGTAAAAATGCCGGTTTTAAGATTGCGGGGCTTTTCGGACATCAAATTCTTGCGCGGCGGGTCTACGGCCAAAGCCAAAGCCGGGAGCCCATCGGTCGCGAGGTTAACATACAAAATCTGCACCGCCGTGAGCGGCAACGGGAGGCCTATTACCGTCGCGCCGACCATGATGCCAATTTCACCGATATTGCTAGACAAAAGATAAGTTAAATATTTTTTAATGTTTCCAAAAATAATTCTCCCTTCTTCAATCGCGGCCACGATGGAAGCAAAATTGTCATCAAGGAGAAGCATATCCGCGGCTTCTTTAGCCACGTCCGTGCCGGTAATACCCATGGCAATGCCAATGTCGGCTTTTTTAAGAGCCGGAGCGTCATTAACGCCATCTCCTGTCATCGCGACCACGTGCCCGCGCGCTTGCAGGGCCGTTACCACGCGTAATTTATGCTCGGGAGAAACGCGCGCGCAAACATCGACCGACTCAATTTTATTCTCCAATTCTAACGCTGACATTTTTTCTAGTTCCGGGCCTGTTACTACTACGCCCGTCGCATTAATTAAACCCAGTTCGCGCGCAATGGCTTCGGCTGTAATGGGGTGGTCGCCGGTAATCATCATCACTTTGATTCCGGCGGCGCGACTGGTGGCAATAGCCTCGGCCGCTTCTAAGCGCGGCGGGTCAATCATGGCCGCTAGTCCCAAAAACACCAATTCACTAGGCTTAGTGCCAAGCGCCCCGCTCTCTTTGGAAGCTATCGCGATTACCCGGAGCGCTAATTTGGAAAAATCTTCGACTTGGTTTTGTATCATACGCCGGTAGTCGTCTGTTAAGGGCGAGAAACCGCTGCCAGTCGCGATCTGGGTGCAAAAACCGAGCACGATCTCGGCCGCGCCTTTAGCATACTGAATCTCGTAGTCAGAAGTTTTGTGAGCCGTGGCCATAAACTTATCTTCGCTACTAAAAGGAATTTCTGCGACTCGCGAGTATTCGCTGTCCAGCTCGGTTTTAATCAAACCGGCCTTAGCCGCCGCGACTACCAAGGCCCCTTCAGTGGGGTCGCCTTTAATATCCCACTGTTTGGCTTCATTCTCAATTAAATGCGCGTCCGAGCAAAGCGCGCCGGCCTTCAAAAACTCCAAAAAGCCGCCCTCGACCAAAACCGGTTTATCGCTAGCCAAAAAATCACCCTCTGGTTCATACCCCGCGCCAGTTACATCAATAATCGGTCGCCCCGGCAAATAGATCTTGCGCACCGTCATTTCATCTTTTGTGAGAGTGCCGGTTTTATCCGTGCAAATTACGGTGGTCGCGCCGAGAGTCTCTACGGCCGGCAACCGCCGAACCAAGGCGTTTCTCTTAACCATTCTTTGTACGCCAATAGACAAGGAAATTGTCACCACGGCCGGCAGCGCCTCTGGTACCACGGCCACGGCTAAAGCCACGCCAAACAATAATATTTCCACGAGTGGCGAGCCCCGAAACAGACCAACCCCAACAATCACCGCTACGATTACAAACGCCGCCTGCGCCAAGCGCTTACCTACCACTGCCAAATTCTTTTGCAAAGGCGTGACCATGGAAACGACCTCCTGAAGCATTCCGGCGATCTTACCAATTTCTGTATTCATTCCCGTCGCGACCACGACCGCGAGGCCTCGGCCATAACTGATATTAGTAGAGGCAAATACCATATTTTTGCGATCGCCCAAGGCCGCGTCTCTCGCCGCGATTGCTTCGGAGTGCTTTTCCACGGGTACAGATTCACCTGTCAAAGACGCTTCCTCGGCCTTCATATTAACCGACTCGATAATTCTGGCATCCGCCGCGATTCTATCGCCAGCCCCTAAAACTAAAATATCGCCGGGCACAATCTCTTCGGCCAAAATTTCGACCTCTTGCCCGCCGCGTAAAATGGTGGCGATTGGCGCCGCCATTTTTTTCAAAGCTTCCATGGCCTTTTCCGCCCGAAATTCTTGAACAAAACCCAAAATAACGGCAAACAAAACAATTACGCCAATCGCAATAGCTTCTACCGCGTGGCCAAGAAACCCGGACAACGCCACGCCCAAAAGCAAAATAATAACTAAAATATTTTTAAACTGGCCTAAAAATACAGCGAAGGGAGAGATGCTTTTAGTCACAGCTAACCGGTTCAACCCAAATTGCGCCAGGCTGTGCTGGGCTTGTTCCACAGTTAATCCGCGGGTGCTCTCTGACCCGAGACTTTTTAGCACTGCCTCGCTGGTTTTAGAGTGCCATGGCTCTTGGCTAGAATCTGTCATGATAAAAACTCTGTTAAATGGATTTTTTAAATTGCTCAATCGCGTCTTGCAAATCTTTGGCCACTGACTCGTCCCAAATACCAGAAGCGATTTTAGTTAACAGCCCGCTCTGGCTCTGGTTTAAATAAGCCTGCAATTTATCCTCCCAATCTCTGATATTTTTTACGTCCACGTTATTAGCCAAACCATTCGTAATCGCGTAAATAATCGCCACTTGGTTAGCTACTGGCATCGGCTGATACTGCGGTTGTTTTAGAACTTCTACCAAACGCTGGCCCAAATCAATTTGTTTCTTGGTCTCCGGGTCAAGATCACTAGAAAATTGGGCGAAAGCTTCGAGCTCACGAAATTGCGCTAACTGTAATTTGATTTTTCCGGCCACTTTTTTCATGGGTTTAATTTGGGCGTTAGAGCCGACCCGCGAAACCGAAATGCCCACGTTCACCGCCGGGCGAATACCGCGGTAAAATAAATCTGCTTCCAAAAATATCTGCCCATCGGTAATGGAAATTACGTTAGTTGGAATATAAGCCGTTACGTCTCCAGCTTGCGTCTCAATAATGGGCAGAGCCGTAATTGAGCCTCCCCCGGCTTCTTTATTCCGCCGGCAGGCGCGCTCTAATAATCGTGAGTGTAGGTAAAAAACGTCTCCCGGGTAAGCTTCGCGGCCCGGCGGACGACGGAGCAAGAGCGACACTTCGCGGTAAGCCCAAGCCTGCTTGCTTAAATCATCATAAATCACCAGGACATCTTTGCCCTGGTCCATAAAATATTCAGCGATAGAAACACCGGCGTAAGGCGCGATAAACAAGAGCGCGGCCGAGTCCGAAGCGCCTGCGGAAACTACGACTGTGTAGTCCATCGCTCCGGCTTCTTTTAATTTAGCAACCAAACGGGCAACTTTGGATTCTTTTTGGCCAATCGCTACATACACGCAAATCATATTCTGATCCTTCTGATTGATGATAGTGTCGATGGCGAGAGACGTTTTACCAGTTTGCCTGTCGCCAATAATAAGCTCGCGCTGGCCGCGCCCGATTGGAATCATAGCATCGATTGCTTTGATTCCGGTTTGCACCGGCTCCGAGACTGGCTCGCGAGTCATAACCCCGGGAGCGATTCTTTCAATCGGGTAAAACTTCTTAGTGGTAAAAGCGCGGCCGCCATCAATTGGGCTACCGAGCGGGTTCACTACCCGGCCAATCAATTCTTCGCCGACCGGCACGGACAGAATGCGACCGGTGCGCTTGGCAGTATCGCCCTCTTTAATATGTTTAAATTCGCCCAAAATTACCACCCCCACGGTTTCTTCTTCTAAATTTAAGGCTACTCCGTAAGTGACCTGACTGGCCCCGTCATTCGACGGGGTTTTCATTTCACTCAAAAATTCAATCATCTCGTTAGCTTGGCATTTAGTTAAGCCACTCAATCGAGCGATGCCATCCCCAATCTCTTCCACTTTCCCGATTTCGGCGACGGCTACTTGCTGTTCAAAATCAGCAATGTGTTTTTTTAACTCGGCAATAATCGAATTAGTAGACATATTGATTTAATTTACAAGCTTAATTTTTAAATTTTTTAACTGCGTTTTTACGGTCGCGTCAAAAATCAAATCCCCGCTCGCCACCAAAAATCCTCCGAGTATCTCGGCGTTCACCAAAACTTTAGATTCAATTTTCTTGCCAAAAGCTTTGGTAATATTATGGAGCGCTTTCTCATCAAGCTCCCGAGCCGTGGTCACTGTAACCTCTTTAATTCCGGCTTGAGCCTTGCTGATGCGTTCAAACTGCTCCAAAATTTGCGGCGCTTTCTTTAGCAATCTTTTATTTGCCAAATAACCCACAAATTTTTTGGCGATGCCGGAGACCGCGCTCGCGGGCGCGGTGCTGATCACTTCATAAAACGCCTGGGCTAATTTTTGTGGGCTATTAACGGCCATAATTATTTGTTAACGTCAATCTTTTTAGCTAAATCACTAATCAAAACTTTGTCTTTTTCGCTGGTTAATTTTTCTTTAATAATTTTTTCGGTTATCATCGTAACTAATTCAACCGTCTGCAATTTTAATTCGGCCATCATACTGCTTCGCTCTTCAGCTAGGCCGCGCTTGGCCTGAAGAGCAAGAGCTTCAATTTCTGCTTTGGCTTTGGCGCGCACTTGGTTGGCTGCCACCACTGCTTCTCCGGTTGATTTTTCGATAATTTTTGAGGCTTCGGCTTTGGCCTCATCAATTTTAGCTTGATATTTCTGTTCGCTGTGTCGCAAATTTTCGTCTATCTTCTTGGCATTCTCTAAACTGTCATCAATCAAATTCTGCCGTTCTGTCATTTTTTTAGTGAGCGGTTTCAAAATCAGCCACCAAATCACGGCCGCTATTATGGCAAAGTTAATAAATTGAGAAATAAGCATGCCCCCGTTAATTCCGAGGTCCCCGAGCACCCCACCAGAGGATTCGGCCGCCCCCGCCCCAATTTCGGACGCGTAGGCAATATCAATAAAGTTCATATTTATTTTTGTAAAAATTTTCTAAATAATTTTGGCTAGAAGAAGAGCTGGAGACTCTTCTTCTAAACAAATTACTTGAGTGTAAATACTACTACCAGCGCGTAAATAGCGATCGCTTCGGCAAAGGCGGCGCCGAGCAGCATTGGGACAAACAACTTACCGGCCGATTCCGGGTTGCGACCAATGGACTCCATGGCGTTAGAAACAATTTTACCAATCGCGAACGCTGGAAAAATTCCACCAATGGCCATGGTAAATCCTTTGGCCAAGGTGACAATTGATTCGTGCTCCATATATTCTTGGACCTTTCTCTGGTGTTTGGTCTCACTGGTTGGCTTTTCCGTTGTGCGCCAGGGCGGACAACTTTGCCAATTTCAGGGCCTAACTCCAGAATTAAGAATAAAAAAGAAATTATTTAAAACTTCTTTCTTGCCCCTAATGCTCGGCACCGTGCGGTTCACTGCTCGCGATCGTCATATAAACAATAGTTAACATCGCGAACACACTGGCCTGAATAATGCCCACCAGTAATTCTAAAAGCATGAATGGCGTTGGCACTAAAACTGAAACTAAACTAAGCATCACCATCATCAAGACTTCACCCGCGAAAATATTGCCAAATAAACGTAGCGACAGCGATAAAACCTTGGCTAATTCACTGACAATCTCGAGTAACCCCACCGCGAATTCCACCAAAGCCGTCAAAACAGCAACCGGCCCCTTTTTTAAGCTCTTGATTACCGAACCGATTTGCACAAACTTATTAAGATGAGTAAAAATTCCCACACTTAAAAAACCAAACACATGCGAAGAGACCACGGCCACGAGCGCCATAGCTACTGTTAAGTTTAGATCCGTATTGGCCGGCCGAAGAATCGGTTCCCCCTGCCAAGTCAGGCTACCCGTACCAGGAATTAAACCCAGCCAGTTCGAAAATAATATAAAGAAAAATACCGACCCTACTATTGGCAAAAATTTAAGAGTGGTTTGCCGGCTTTGAGTGACTTGGTCAAAATATCCAAGCAAAATTTCTAAAAAATATTCGCACCAATTTTGCAATCTACCAGGGCGGAGAGCGGCTTTTTTAGAGATGAAGTACCCCAAAATTAAAAACCCTACCAGAGCCAGCCAAGTATTAATCATGGTATTAGAAACCGCCACGGGCCCAACGTGGAAGAGAGTTTCGGCGGCTAGTGGTGGAATGTGAGGCGCGGCCATGCGGAAAGTTTAAAAAAATTATTTTTTGCCAGCACTTTTACTATCAGACATTTTTTGATATTCCTGCCCGTATATTTTAGCCTTGCGATAAATTAATTTAGCCGAAAGTATCGCCGCCAGCACAAAGCCTATGATCAAATACCGTGGCTCGGTACCCTGCCGATTATCCAACCACTGCCCCAAAAGCGCCAATATTACAATCGGGACTGCAATCGAAGCGCCAAAGTCCCCTACAATCCGAAGCGCGAACATATAATACGCTCTGTCCCCTCCTGTTCGCGGCGGCAAGGAATTTTTTTGGCTTAAATCAGGCATAAAACAACGCGCATAGTATATCGGTTTTGCTCGATAAGGTCAAGCATTTTTTTATTTAAACTGTGAATAAACATTTAATCAAATAATACGGCTTGGTATAAAGAAAAACCAGTAATTACTACCAACCCCAAAAACACCATTGTTGGTAGCCATCGCGAACGCTTCCTAAAACGATGCATTATATCGTCAATAAGCAAAAAAATAAAGAACCACAATCCGGCAAACTGGAAAAAAAATAATAAAAATATGCCCATTATTTCCAACAATCTAGTCATTTAACTTAATTTTATTGAATAAATATAGGGCATTTTGCGTAGTGGCCTTAACAACTTCATCATAAGAAACACCGCGAATCTCCGCAATTTTTCTGGCGGTAAACTCTACCATCCACGGCTCGCCTCGCTTTCCGCGATGAGGCACGGGTGACAGATACGGGCAATCAGTCTCAAGCAAGATTCTCTCGAGCGGCATTTTCGCCACCACTTCTAGTAAATCTGCTTGCGCTTGTGGATTTTTTTTAAGCGGCGGAAAGGTGATCACGCCAGTAAAACCAATATAAAACCCCATCGCTAAATACTTTTGCGCGTTTTCCCAATTGCTCGTATAGCAGTGAATCGTGCCGGTAAGCGGTGAGACCCCACCCTCGCCCTCCCCTTTGCGAAGGGGAGGGGAATCGTCGTCCCCCCTCCTTTGCAAAGGAGGGGGGAGGGGGAGGTCTCGCGTCGCATCTTGTAAAATTTCGATCAACTCCTCATGCGCCTCGCGGCAATGTATCACCATTGGTAAGTTTGTTTCTTTGGCAAGCCTAATATGCTCTAAAAAAACCTGCCTTTGCTTGGGTAGCATTTGCTCTTTACTTAGGCCCTCGGGAATTCGATAAAAATCCAAGCCGCATTCCCCTATCCCGATTACTTTCTCGCTCGCGCAAAGTTTTTTATAATATTCAAAATTAAATTCTTCTTCTCTTGATAAAAATGAAGTTTCTTCTTCATCCACAAACTTGCTAAACAAATGCTCGGGGTGGAGCCCAACGCTCGCAAAGACATTTTTAAAGCGCTCGGCCACTTCCACGGCCCTCTTACTAGTATCACTCTGGGTGCCGACCAAATTTATCACCACATTTTTGGATAAACTGCGTTTAATAACCTCGTCTGAATCAGCCTGATAGGCATTAAAATGCGCGTGGGCATGAGTGTCAAAAAGCATAATTATTCTGTCATCTTGAGCGTAGCGAAAGATCTAAGCGAAACGCTTGCCTTAGATTCTTCGCTCCGCTCAGAATGACAATTAAAAATCAAGGCAAAACTTTATTAAAATTGTCACGGAGCATCTGTAATGCCTGAGGCACGAGCGGCCACAGCACGGCCGCCACCCCCATAGTAAGAGGCGCGAGCGCAGAATTTGCCAAATAACCCATGAATCTAGGGCTAAGCGGATATATTTGCATAAAATTAAAGATTATCCCTAAAACCAACACCCCCTCCAATAATCCAAAAACTAAACCCAAAATTTTATTCAATCCATTTAAAAAAGGTAAACGCGTCACTACGGAAAGCAACCGATCCACCACCCAAAACAACAGCCCCACCAAGCGGTTTATAATTATAAACGCCAATATAAACATTATGACTTTAGGAAAATTTCCGGCCCAACCAGTAATGCCAGTAAGCCAATTGGCCAGCGGCTCATAAAAGCGGCTCGCCAAGAAAACCCCCAGCACCGTCCCCACCAATGAACCAAGCGTATGAATTAAACCAAACCACAGGCCAAACAACCCAAACCCACCAATAATTATAGCCAAAATTAAGTCAAAAAAAGACATATGATTTATTCGAAATCATGCCGCGCGACGTCCATTGAAGCGCGGCCGAATATTTTAAGAATTAAGGCGTGGGAAGAGCGCCTCCCCTTTTTTAATATTATTGCCTACTGTTAATTCCACCCATTGCTGGAGTTCTGCTATCGGCTTACCTAGTTCTTTGGCATAATCTAAACCCAAACTAGTCATGATTTTCTCGGCCGTTTCCGGCATCACCGGCCAAATCATGACCGCGAGATGGCGGAGCGCTTCCGCCAGGTGATAAAGTAAATCTTCAACCTCCACTTGTTTGCCAGCTTTAGCCATCGCCCAAGGCTTTTTGTCGGATATTTGTTGGTCGCAGTAAGCGACAAACTTCCAAACTGCCTCGAGCGCGCGATCAAACCTCCACTCCGTCATATTCTTTTGGTAAGCAAGCCAAATTTCTTTTTCTAGGTAATCTTGAAGGCCCGTATCAGCTGTGACTACCCCGGGTACTTTATTTTCACAATATTTTTCGATCATTGACAAGATACGATTAGTTAAATTACCAAGGCCATTGGCTAAATCCGCGTTAAAGCGGGTAATAAATGATTTATAAGAAAAATTGCCGTCATTATCAAAGGGGATCTCGCGCATCAAAAAATAACGCACGGCTTCGAGCGGGTACTGCTCGGTAAGCGCCAAGGGATTAATCACATTGCCGACACTCTTACTCATTTTTTGGCCGTCCACCGTCATCCAGCCATGAACCGCGATTTGCCTAGGCACATCCAGCCCGGCTGACATCAGCATGGCTGGCCAGAGCAATGAATGAAAACGGTTAATCTCTTTACCAATCACGTGCACCCCCGGCCAATATTTTCTAAACAAAGTATTATCGCTCGAACTGAAACCGAGCGCCGTAATATAATTTGTTAAAGCGTCAAACCAGACATACATTACTTGGGTATGATCCCCCGGAACCGGCACCCCCCACGGTAATTTGCTTTTCTCGCGAGAAACGCTAATATCATCTAAACCGCCTTTCAAAATATTAAACATTTCGTTGTACCGGCTTTTGGGAAAGACAAAATCTGGGCGTTCCTTAAACAAAAACTCCAGCGGTTCCTGATACTTGGAGAGCCTAAAAAAATAATTTTCTTCTTTTAATTTCTCCGGAGCTTTATTGTGATCCGAACACTTACCCTCTATCAAGTCTTTCTCGGTTTTAAAAGATTCACAGCCCACGCAATAAAGGCCCTCGTACGCTTTCTTGTAGATATCGCCGCTCGCAAGCGATAACTTCCAAAATTCTTGAGCGCGCGTCATATGCCGCTCCTCGGTAGTGCGGATAAAATCATTGTTAGAAATATTCCAAACATCCGCCAGCTTCTCGAACTCGGCGGATTTTTGCCGCGCGTACTCATAAACATCGACGCCTTTTTCTTTGGCCGTGCGCCACATTTTTTGGCCATGCTCGTCCGTACCCGTCAAAAAATAAACATCGTTGCCGAGCAATCTTTGGTAGCGCGCCATCACGTCCGCGTACAAAATCTCCAGCGCGAAACCAATATGCGGATCCGCGTTAGCATAAGGAATGGCGGTAGTGAGGTAATAAGTATTTTTAGGCATAGATTAACGTTTCATAGAATGCGTAGGGGTAAATAAATCCTGCATGCCAAGTAGTTGCGCAAGTTCCCGTCTTACCTCTTTTAATAATCGAGGATGCGCTATAAAACTTTCATCTAATTCATCTTTTTTCAGCTCCCCAACATAATATTTTATAGCCTGACTAAGCAATTTTTTTTGGGCAATACTAAAAAGCCGTTGATACTTTTGGTTATATTCCGCCTGATTAATTTCATCTAATATAATTCTTAATCCATTAATCATGTCCTGGCGAGGTTCCTTATGCATCAACGCGGCCCGCTGTACCTCGTTTGATTTTCCAGGTCCGCCCCAATATTTACTCCCCGACCGTAGTTCGGATGGTTTTGGAGGCAAAAAACCAAATAAATCAGGGTATTCGTCTCTCATTTCTAAATATATTCTATTCGCTTTAACACCGTTCGATCCAAAAGTTTTTGCCACCTCATCAATATCATAGCCGTAAATTATCCCTTTTATAATCGTTAAAACATTGCGAATCTTAGCTTCATTTTCAGGAGTTAAATTTTTTTCTACCTTTCTCTCCAATTCTTTCAATAAACTATTATGATAAGCGACCCGATCGGCGGATTGCGCGTCCTGATCAAGTAGCGCCGCCGAAACACCCGTTTCTTTGGCTTGTCGTGATGCACGTCCTGGATGTCTAAAAAAATTTTTAACAGCGTGTAAATAAATGGTATATCGAAAATTAAAATTAGAAATAAAATCTAAAAGTTTATCCTTTGTAAGTAATAGGATGGTATCATTTAGATGGTCCCTTACAAAATCCTCTACTTCCAATTGCAAAAATTCATTATCTCGCTTATTTATAAGCGAAACAACGAGCCCTTTTTCTGATTGCACTATTTTAAAGGCTTCTTTTTGTAATTCTTCTATTGATTTTCCAAAATCACCAGGACTCCGTTCAGTTTCATTTGGCATAAATCGTTCTAATTATTAATACAAATTCTCCGCGCTCATCTATTTTTTGACTGATTATTTCAGCAATGGTTCCACGGTAGATGGTTTCAAATTTCTTGGTGAGTTCGCGGCAGACTACGATGGGGCGGGACGGCTCTAAAACCGTGGCCAGATTGGCTAAACATTTGCTAATCCGATGCCCGGATTCGTAAAAAACCACGGTGTATTTTTCTAACGCTAATTCTTTAAAAAACTTCTGGCGCTTGTTTTTATGCGGCGGAAAACCTAAAAATAAAAATTTGTCAGTTGGTAGGCCAGATATTGACAGAGCCGCGATAACGGCAGAGGCGCCCGGTATGGGCACAATCTTAATTTGCGGATTTCTTTTTAAAAGTTCCTGGATTAACAAGTTACCAGGGTCAGAAATGCCAGGCGTTCCAGCGTCAGTTACCACTGCGAGATTCCTCCCCTGTTCCAGCTCTTTTAATATTCCTAAAATATCACGGGCACTGCTATGCTGATGATAGCTCTTGAGTGCTGTCTTAATGCCAAATTCGGCCATGATTCGAGAAGAATCGCGAGTATCCTCGCAATAAACAAAATCCACGCTTTTTAGCGTTTCAATGGCTCTATTAGTAATGTCGCCCAAATTCCCAATTGGGGTAGCAACAATATAGAGGATACCACTATTCATGCTGTAATTATAGCATTCTGCTATAAAATAAGCAAAGCTGAAGTAATTGCTTGTATTGCGTGAATAACATCATTTTTAGTAGTTTGGCGCCCCATCGTAAAACGCACAGACTCTCTGGCTTCTCTCTCGCTCCGGCCCAGCGCTCGCAAAACATAAGAGCCGGAGGCTTCGCCTGTGGCGCAAGCTGACCCTGTGGCCGCGCTTACCCCCGCGGCATCAAGATATAAAACTAATGTTTCGCCATCGATCCCAGAAAATAAAAAATTCAAGTTATTTGGCAAGCGATTTGGGCCAAAAGCTGGACCGTTTAAACGCGCGCCGGGGACCTTCTTTGATAACTCGGAATAAAATAAACTTTGCAAAATAGACAAATTTTTATAATCTCTGATTCTATTTTTTACCGCTAGTTTTAAGGCTGTTGCCAAACCTACGGCGCCTGCCACGTTCTCGGTGCCAGGCCGGAGGCCCCATTCTTGCCGACCTCCCTGCATAATAGGTTTGAGCGGCACGCCCGAGCGCGCGTACAAAACTCCCACGCCTTTGGGCCCGTAAATTTTGCTGGCATTTATAGTCATTAAATCCACATGAAGTTTATTGACATCAAGATCAAAGAGGCCAACGGCCTGGCAAGCGTCCACATGCCAAAACGGGTAAATAGTGTTCCGCTCCTGACGATAGCGCAAAATAGCCCGGCCAATTTCTGCTATCGGCTGAACTGAACCGATTTCGCTGTTAGCGAACATAATGCTAACCAAAACTGTTTCCGGTTTAATGGCGCTAACCACATCTTTAACACCCACCAAACCAGCTGGCGTAACTTTTATTTTTGTGACCAAACAACCCTCTGTTTCCAAGTTATTTACCACGTCTAGTACCGAATGATGTTCGATTACTGATGTTATTAGATGAGACCGCGCCTTTTTCGCCGCCTTAACCACACCCTGAATCGCCAAATTATTCGCTTCCGTGCCCCCGCTCGTAAAAATAATATTTTTCGGCAAAGCTTTTAAGCACCCGGCTACCTCTTGCCTGGCATTGGCCAAAGCTTTTTTAGCGGCATTAGCCTCGCTATATAACGCCGAAGGGTTGCCAAAATTATTCAAAATATACGGCTCCATGGCTTTATAAATGCCCTTATCTAACGGCGTCCCCGCCGCGTAATCTAAATAAATTCTCTTTTTCAGGCTTTTACGCATAAACAGACTTACAAACAAACTTGTTGTCATTTCGACGACGAAGGAGAAATCCCTGTCCGTTTGCCGATTGTGACAGAGATCCACTCCTCGGAGTATCTTCGACCTCGTCAGTCGCTTTCAGCGACTTCACTCGGAATGACAATGTCGTTAAAACGGCAGAGTCAAATTAATTTTTTGACTACCGCCAAGGCCAACTTTCGGCATCGTAAAATTAACTCGAAACGGCAAAACTTCGCCCACTAAATTTTTATAAAATAACTGGCTATTGGTTTTGCCAAATTCGTAAATTTCTTTAGTCACGCGCACGTCCTGCTCGCAATATTTTTTTACATCGTCTACTCTCCCCTCTTTCCACCACCGTAAAGCGGTTAACCCGTCCGCGCTTTTTTTAATATTATCGAGCGTGGCTTCGGCAATCGAATCCAGTTTTAAGCGTATGCCGACGTTCGCTTTAACCTCTTTCATGATATCTAAGCTGGGTAATTTTAATAAATCTCCCGGGTAATAATTATTCAAAATCGGCAAATCAAAATGCTCGCTATTAAACCCAATCAAACGATCGGCCCTTTCAAACAAAGGCCATACTTTACCCAGCTCATCTTCTGTATAACTCTCATAAGCATCGGTCTCATAGCGATACAGGGAAATTACCGACACCCGGAGTTTCGTAAAATCGTTATTTACGTCGGCAAACGTATTTTGGGTTTCAATATCAAAAACAATTTCTTTACTCATAATATAATTAAACTAAGATCTCGTCCTCTAATTTCCAAGCTGGGTCAACAATGCAGATAAACTCTAAATCTACGTCGCCGATATTTTCAATATATTGCACGGCTTCCGGTGGAATATAAACAGTGTCGCGCTCTCCCACTACTTCGACTTCATCATTTATGTGCATTTTGCCATATCCTCTAACAATGTAATACACTTCCGAGGTTTTGAGCGCGTGCTTTAGAGACTTTTTCCCAGGAGAGAGCTTGGCATGCGCCAAACTGTAGCGACACTTAACCTGGTCATTTAAGCCACTCAAAGTTTCTCGTAAAACCGTGCTATCGGCCGCCACAATTTCGGTTAAATCTGCAAATTTTTTTACCAGCATAAAAAGCGAGTAATTTATTAAACCAAATTAAGAATGAACGATAATAACCGGGAAAACAATTTGCGCCAAATCTTCGCAGGCTCGCGCCGTTACCTCCTCCGGGTGCTCTAAATAAAATTTTAGCTTACTCAACACCATCTTATCAGGATTTTTAAACAACCACAAGGCGCTACCGCGTGCCAAAAAAAACAAATTATAAATAAAATAATGCGGCCGGAGTCTAAATTTGCTGACCAAAAAATTGTTGATACATCTTAAAATATTCTCCCGCATAAACTCCGGGTCGTATTTAGCACTATCGTTTATAAACTCCGGGCGGCTCTGGCCAAATTTTAAGTTATCTAAATAATTGACCCGCGCGCTGGCTTTTTTAAGCCAATATTCTTGCAAATTACCGCTGGCCACTAAACTTTTTAAATAATAAAAACCAGCTAATTTTATGGTATCAACTAAATCCACAGCGTAATTAAATTTTGACTGGTGCTTAATTCCGTTTAAATCCTCCCCCACCACCGACAGCCAGCCATGCGTATAAAAAAAACGCGGCACGATCGTCACGTTTAAATTTGCCTCTGGAAATTCTTTTACTAATAGTTTACTTTTTTTTATTGCCCCGGGCGCTAACAATAGCGGCACGATGCAATATAAATCCAAATCGCTTTGATCATTCGCTGTCCCCCAAAAATAACTGCCGCCCAGTAGAACTAAGTACTTGGGAAACTCAGCCGTAAATCGCTCCTCAATTTGTTGAATAAGCGAGCGGCTGAACATATTAATACTAATAAGCGCGTGCGAACACTACGCGACCACTCGAGGGCTGGCCGCTTAATACACATTTACCGCTTTCTTTTATTTGGTCGAGAGGGATACATCGTATTGTCGCTTTCGTTAATTCTTTAATTTTTTCCTCAGTCTCTGCCGTTCCATCCCAATGCGCCGCCACAAATCCCTGCTCGATTTTTTTCTCAAAATCATCCCAACTATCCACCACAAAGGTACGTTCATTTTTAAATTTTAACGCTTTTTTATACAAATTTTCTTGTATTAAATCAAGGGTGCTAACAACCAAATCTGCGGCGCCGAGAAGGCTAATAACCTCTTTTTCTTTAGTATCGCGGCGCACCATTTCTAATTTATTGGCAGCAATATCTCGCTTGCCAATTGTTATGCGAATCGGTACGCCCTTTAGCTCATACTCCGCGTATTTCCACCCCGGGCGCTTTGTATCGTCATCATCATACTTAACACTGACCCCCTTATTTTTCAACTCATTTTGAATATTGCGCGCTACCACGTTAATTTCTGACAGTTCAGCAACATCTTTGTAAGCCGGCACAATCACGACTTGAATTGGGGCTAATTTTGGTGGCAAGATTAAGCCTTGGTCATCAGAATGAGCCATTACCAGAGCGCCCATTAGTCGCGTTGAAACCCCCCATGAAGTTGCCCAAACAAAATCTCGCTTACCTTCCTTATCAGAAAACTGCACATCAAAAGCTTTGGCAAAATTCTGTCCCAAAAAATGCGAAGTTCCAGCTTGCAAGGCCTTGCCATCCTGCATCATAGCTTCAATACAATAGGTATCGAGCGCCCCCGCGAAACGTTCACTCTCTGACTTTACTCCTTTAAAAACCGGTAGCGCCAACCAATTTTCGGCAAAATCAGCGTAAACATCTAACATTTTTTTTGTTTCCTCAATTGCCTCCTCGGCCGTAGCGTGAGCGGTGTGGCCCTCCTGCCATAAAAATTCCGCGGTACGCAAAAACAAGCGTGTGCGCATTTCCCACCTTACAATATTTGCCCACTGATTAATAAGAAGCGGCAAATCACGATAAGACTCAATCCATTTTTTATAACTACTCCAAATAATTGTTTCCGATGTCGGACGAATAACCAACTCCTCTTCTAATTTGGCGGTCTCGTCTACCACAAGCGAACCATCTTTCGCAGTTTTTAAACGATAATGCGTTACTATCGCGCACTCTTTAGCAAAACCTTTAACATGACTAGCTTCTTTGCTGAAAAACGATTTTGGAATCAAGAGCGGAAAATAGGCGTTAACATGACCGGTGTCCTTAAACATTTTATCAAGCGCCGCTTGCATTTTTTCCCAAATCGCGTAACCATACGGCTTAATTACCATGCATCCGCGTACAGCCGAATGTTCTGCCAAACCAGCCTTCTCCACTAGCGCATTATACCACTCAGAATAATCTTGTTCTCGAGTAGGAATAGAATTTGACATAATTTATATTATAAAACTGGGCTGATAAACAAAGCCTCGCCTAACTACTATATCTAAAATAAAACAAAAAAGCAAATAATCGCTAAAACTATTCGGTAATAAGCAAAACCAGTAAACGTATTAGTCTGAACAAATTTAACTAACCATTTAATAACAAATAACGCGGTTAAAAATGCCACTAAAAACCCTGCCCCTAGATTTAATACTCCCGTCTGCTCTAAAACATTAGCGGATTTTATTAAATCTAGCCCCGTAGCAGCCAGCATAGTCGGAATCGCGAGCAAAAAAGAAAACTCAACTACCGCCGAACGCGACAAACCCAAAAACATGCCGCCAATAACCGTCGCGGCTGAACGTGACACCCCGGGAATAAATGCAAACGATTGAAAAATACCAATCAATATAGCTTGCTGCCAAGACATGGCTTCAATACTAAGTACTTTTGCTTGAAGCCGATTTTTAAACCACCATTCAGCCAGAATTATAAATAAACCTCCTAAAAAAAGCGCCCCAATTACAACCAAAGTATTTCCTAGCAGATATTGTTTAATAATTTTATAGAATAGTAGACCGAGTAAGGCGGTTGGTAAAAATGCCACCGCCACTCGCCAAAAAACTTTAAAACTTAAAAATAACCTCTTAAAATATAAGACCAGAACTGCCAAAATCGCCCCGCTTTGCACAACCACTTCAAAAGATTTTAAAAATTCCGTTGGCGTTAAACCTAAAAATTCCGCCGCCAAAATCAAGTGCCCAGTCGAAGAAATAGGCAAAAATTCGGTAACGCCTTCGATCAAACCTAAAACCGCTGCTTGCAGTAAACTCATAAGCAACAACTACACTTTTCCTTACGGTTGGACGTTTAACTGGGCCGAGCCGCCGCCGTCACACGTGATATACTGGGTGCCGACTTTAAGCGGCGTCACCAAAACCGAGCGGTAAGACCCCAAACCATACAACCGGCCTTCGAACCCGAGCGTGTGCCCCACTGCGTCGCGATTATCGAGCATTACTTTAGCTCCCTTTTTTACGCTTAACGTTCCGGGTAAGCCATGGCAAGCGGTAAACTGAATATACAAGCCGCTGGTTTTATAAATCGAAAGTAATTTAAGATAATCAGTCGGAGCGCTGCCCGGCGCTTCTTTAGTGCTGGTCGCGGGTTTGGGCGCCACTGGTTTAGTGGTAGTAGCCGGTGGGGTGGTTTTAGCTGGCAAACCAATAGTAGTAGCTTCGCCCGGTTTTTGGTATAACGAACCGGTGCTCGTTATCCCGCCTTCAGTCGTCTCTTCAAAATCTGCCGCGTCTTGCAAATAGCCCGGCGAGGTTGTTGGTTTCTGGCTACAACCCGCCCCGCTCACAACTAAAACCGCCCCGACTGCCAGCCATTTTAACTGCCAAAATTTATTCACCATAATGTTAAAGCTAAATACTGCTTAACTCTATTTTTCCTCGGCCATTTCAATATCCCAAATTTCTTTGCCAATCTTTTTTTCAATGTCATCTAAATCGCTTAATAAATGTTTTTCCCTATCTTGCTCCGCTTGAGACAATTCTTTGGAAAGCTTGATTTTATTGAGCGCTTCAATTTCCGATTCAATATCTCGCCGTAAAACCGCGAACCCGCGCCGTACCGATTCCTCCGCCTCTAAAATCTCGGCTAAAATAAGCTGGTGGCGTTTTTGGCCAAAATACCAATGGATCACTATATAGCCTAGCAAGAAAAGAATAATTAAGCAACTGATTATAAACAGAACCAAATAAATTAACTCAAAACTGATATTGGAAGAACCGAGTTGGAGGCCGGAGGTGTTTATTTTCAGTTTAATTTGCGGCGAAGGCGGGCTTAGCTCCTCCCCTACTTTGCCCTGCGCCCAGAGGAGATAATTGCCGGCGTGTAAGAATTTAGGATGGCTGTAGAACCATTCGCCGCTCTTATCGCTCTTAATTATATCGCTAATTGTTTCGCCCGTGGATAAATTCTGCAAATACAAGATTACGCTCGAAAGCGGAATGGCCACGCGCCCGCCCGCGTAAAAAATTTGCTCATTGGTGATATTCTCGGATACTGTGCTCACAATCGGCGGCGGCACATTCACTTCGGAAGCGCTCGCCGGGGAAGTTAGTAGCCAAAGTAAAGGCAGGAAGGCCAAGAGAGCCACCAACAGACCATATTTTTGGCGGTATTTTTGCAAAAGCGCCAATTCGGACTCGATATTGGGCGGTAATTTTTTTTGCGTTTGGCTGATAGTTGCTTGGTGATGCCAACGGCGCACCCGCCATGCCAAGAACCCTAAAATTAAAATAGCCAATAAAATTATTGGTAAAATTACCACCCAAGGCACGGTGAGCGCCCCCCCAATCTGCAAACCGGCTTGATCAGCCACGCTTAAAAACGGCGTCACAATTTCCAAACGTTTTTTTACTTCTTTATAATTTTGGGCTTGGTCATACGCCCGTACTATTACGTCATAACTTCCGAGCGCTAACTCTCCGGGTATATAAGGGCTGGCAGCTTCAATAAAAAGCGGCTGGGCAAAATCGGCCGGACTCTTTTTGCCGGGCGAATTTAGCTTTAACGTGATTAGTTTAAGTTCATAGTGATCAATGCCAGACAAAGCGTCCGTGGTCGCAAAATTAAAAATAGGCAGGCGGTAAGTGGCGCGGGCGCGCGGAGCAATTTCTATGGGGAAGCTGGCCGGAGCCGTGGAATCAATTTTAACCGCGAAATGCGTGGCCCCTCCCCAAATAATTTCTTTCAGGGCTTTAATATGAAAATAATGAATGCCATCCTTTAAAGACTGATAGGTGACGCTCCGCCGCGCGCCCTCGGAGATATCGTCTGGGAAATCAATCGGCTCGCCATTGATAACATAACTATAACCACCAGCCAAATCATCACTGTGCCAGCGTAAAACCACGGTTGGGCTCTGGTACCAGCGGCTTTGATCCGGGTGCGATTCAGACACCACAATCGGCCCGGCCGGCGGCGGCAAAATCAAATTATAAATCGCGTTGCTGGTTTGGTTAAGAGCGTCCGTGCCATGGCCATCGTTTAAAAGCACGCGCGACGCGTCGGAGAATCTAAGCAGAGCCGGCCCTACTGACTTAACTCGAAACGTCAGCGTCATTATCAAACCATTAGAAAGATTAATGCCTCCCGGGATCCCTCCTTGTAACACAACCTTGCCGTTTTGATTATCAACGTTAGGCAGGGTTGTCCACAAGCTGATAATCGAACTGCCCGTGGAAGGAGACACAAGTTGCAAACGATCCGCCGGGAAAGATAGGGCCGCTCCAATAGTGTTAACGGACTGCTTTTCCGTATTTAAATAAATCGAAATATTAAACGTGCTACCGACTACAAATGTTCCGGCGGCTGGCGTAATAGACATTGTCGCGGCCGAGGAACCGCTCGGCAACAAAAAAATTAGCCAAGCTGCCCCCACAGCCGCTAATTTTAACGCTAAAATATGCAATTTTTTTCTCATGTGTTATCTTGCGCCTAAGTTTGAGAAATTCTCCGGCGATGCCTGATGCGCCATATCTCGGCGATTAGTAAACAAATAACTAATAAAATTCCGGCGAACACATAACCAAAATTAGAGCGCGCGGCTTCGGCCTTCTTACTCACTAATTCTACACGAAAATTACCATTCTTGTCTATAGCCTTAACAAAAATATTTGCTTTGAGGCTTTGATCTTTAAGCAGATACGGGCTGGCCGCCTTGACCCAAACGGAATCTTGGTTGTCGGTAGAGAATGCTTCTTGAACTTCGTAATAATCAATTCCCGAACCAGAATCCTGGGTAGAGAACGCCACAAACCACTGATTATCAAAAACAGTCTCGTTACGGCCGAGTACCGGCACAAATTCCATGGGTGGTAAAATATCAAACGAGATTAAACTGCTAGTTATTGGTACGGTTATGGATTCCGTGGCTAAAGCTGTTTCTGCCAAGCGGAAACTAATATTTTTGACAGTGGAACTTACCACTGTGCCGAGGCCATTACTCGTCACCGCTTTCACTCCTGTCAACTGCACCAAAAATGTTTCCCCAAGCGCCAAGGAACTGGTCGGCTGTAAATATAGTGAAAATAAATGGCCCGCTCTCGTACTGACTCCGCCGGCCATTACCCCGCTAAAAGCCACTTGTCTAAAACCACCCGTTACCGTTACTTTATCTAAGCGCGGTTCCTCTACCCAAAAAGATACTAAACTCTTGGTAGTTTCAACGAATACTGCTTCCAAAGCCGCCGGAAATTTAATTACACCTTCAACCGCGTTAATAGCGTCGTTCTCGGTGTTAATCATCAAACTGACTTTAATTGGTTCTTGTCCGCGAGCCTCGAGAGTGGCGCTCTCCAGCGAAAAAATCGCGGCCCGAGCCGGAGATATAACAAAAAACTGGCCAATTCCAAAAATAAAAATTCCCAGAATCGCTGATAAACCTGCTAAAAATTTACTATTACGCTCGGCCATATTAACCTGTCCAATAATAAATAAAAATACTAAAATCCACTAAATCAATGATACCGTCGGCATTTAAATCTATTTCCGCCGGCACACTCTGGCGATTAAACCAATAAAGTAAAATAGAAAAATCTATAATATTTACTTGACAGTCAGTGTTAAAATCCGCCTGGAGTGGGCACTCCGCGGCCGGCACTCGAGGCGCGGTTTTATCGCCAATAATAATATTGATCGGTCTGCTCCATTCGCTAACCTGCCCTTTTTTTTCTACCCTGGTTCTAATGGTAATGGGTCCCTTTTTAAAAATTTTTGTATCCAGCTTAAAATTATAATTGCCATCAGCGCCGGATTTAGTTTTATTTAAAAATTTGCCTGGCTCAACCAGAATAGTAACCTCGGCTAAAGGCGCTGTTTGCCCGGAGATATCAGCTTCTTCACCCCGTTTAACTTCGGCCTCCCCTGCTGAAATTGACGGCGCCAAAATTAACAGTCCCGTGTTAATAGTCTGGCCCGCCGCTAAATTTAAAAGCAGGCTGGTAGGCGCCGAACGCCGCCCGCTCTGGTCCGTAGAAAAAATAGTAAAGATAGATTGCCCGGGCGCTAAATCAGTAAAATTCCCGAAGAATTTTCCTTCAAAATCGGATTTGAATTCACTAAATAACACGCCATCGCGCAATATCGTCACTTGGCTATTGGGGACAGTTTCGCCCGTCAAATTTAAGCTAGCGAAAGTTAGCGTTGTTACTAGGAGCGGACCCGGGCCTCCTCCGGAAGCGGCCGCGACTACCGGAGTAACAGCGCTAACCGGAGTCGCCGCGACTATGGATGAAGACACCACGCTTTGGCCAAAGGCATCAAGCGCCCTGACTACAAAATAATAAGCCGTCCCATTAGTGAGACTACTCTGTAGCGAGCTTAAAATATTGCCAACGTTGCTATAGCTAAAAGACCCATTGGCATTTAAGCCTTGGCCTACTTCGTAAGCCGCCACATTAAACCCCAGGCTCCCGATCGCCGCTGTCCACGCCAAACTCACTTGAGCGTTCCCCGCCGCCGCGCTCAAAATCGGCGCCGTGACTACCGGAAAATAAAACCACCCGAGCCGCGCTATAAAAGCGCTACTGGTGCTCTCGCCGATGATTGCTTGGCCCGACCCGCTGTATACTTGAAAATTAGAAGAGGATGAATACCCGCCCTGAATAGTCAAAATTGGATTAGAATCGTTAAAATCACCGGATTGCAATTCTTGAGCCGAGGCAGTGGTCGCGGACAAAATTAAAACCACTAACAAAAGCAATTTTGATAATTTTAAACCGCCTATAAATTTATTAAAATTATTAAATTTTCCCCTCATATTAACAAATATAGCCGCCTACTCAAACTAAGCAGACGGCTATATTGCTTTTTATCACTAAATCCGTTTGGTTCTCAATCTTTGCTTTATCTTTACTGCGTTGAAGTAGCCGTTTCGCTCCGCGCCGGAGCAGTGGCTGGTTTAGCTCCGGCCGCGCCCTGTTCATTGCCAATCGTTAAAGGAGCCACCTCTAAAATGCGATTTTCCAAAACACTGTACAAAATCGCTTTCCGAGCATTGGTATAAATTAAAACTTTGTCGCCGGCTTTGGCCTTAGCAAAAAACGGCTGTTCTTTTAGTTTTTCTGGCTCGATTACTGTCGCCACGGTGGGGGTTTCGCCCTCTGGCAACGCAATTAATTTGCCTACCTGGGCGACTAAATCGTTCACCGTATCTTGAACGACTTTTTGCGGATTGGCTTTAATGGCCGTGTATTGGCGATAAAAATAAACAGCTCCACCGCCAAACACGATTACTAAAAGCACCAAAACGAACACTAGACCTTTTTGTTTTGAATCCATATAGTATTAAGTAATATGAATATATAAGTTGAGAAAATTTTTCGACTAACTTTAGTATATACCAATTATCTAATTTTGGGAAGTGGGTTCATACACAACCACCGGTGACGCCGGATCCACGTTCAAAGTAACGTTGCTTTCAAGCGTTTCTGGAGGCTCCGGGGCTGGCGTTACCTCCGGAGTGGTGACCGCGTTATCAGTGGTATTGTCTATTACTACACTGGCTTCTTCTATAACTTCTGGAGAACTACTCGTGGTGGTGATGGGGAGTGCCGGCAGAAGAGCAGACTCAACAGTAGTGCTGGTAGTATCGTCAGCAATCGGCGCGGTAAGCAAAGTATCTGTAGTTGTAGTTATAATTACAGACGAAGAACTGCTCGCGGTAACCACAGTTTCCAGGCTAACCGATTCTAAAATTGCAGATTCAGTGGTCAGTGTATTCGGGGTGTTAAGAGGATCGGTAACAGCCGGAGAAGCAAATGTCTTGGCATTATTCACGGCTAAAGCAATCCAGTTGATAGTCACGTCTTGCCCGGCCGGTTTACTCAAAACAATCGTAAAACCTTTGACTGTTTTGTTAATTATTATAAACCTGGTATCTTCCGCGAACAATCTCGCAATCTCCTCTTCTGTGCTGGTAGCCGTGCTGGTTGGCGCGTTCACCGCCACCACCGCACTCACCACCGGTAGATCTAAATACTCATTATCAAATACCACATCTACCAACCTCTCCCCTACTCTTACAAGCGCGAACCCGGCTGTATCCGCGTTAAAGTACGGCCGCCCGATAAACCAAGCGTCTGATGTAATATTTATATTTTGCCCCAGCGCTTCGATATTATTTGTTTGCAAGCCTCCAAAAAACATTGCTAAACCCTGGACGTTTAATTTATCGTTGATATCCAAATTATCTACCGAGATATAAGGCGCGCTACTCGCGAACTTGAATTCGATTGATGAAGATGATGAAGATGAAGTGGAAACCATCTGCGCGGCAAAATTCGCCAAATTATTTTCTACCTCGCTTAAACGTTTATCTAGCTTATCTATTCTCTCGGCTATCGCCAATGAAGATGACGCAATTTCGGCTAATTTCAGAGCAAATTCACTAATAATCGGGCTGTCTATTTTATCTACTTTAATAGTTGGCACGATGAGCCCGCCAGATATGACCATAGCTTCAGCTGTGCTCGTGCCCGCGACATACAAACGCTCCGCGTAAACTTCCTCGGCGGTAACATTGAGCGGAGTAGAGGTGGTCTCCTCAATTAAGCCACTTTCACTAGAGCTGGCCAGGAGCTCGCCCACGCGGGAATCCAGCAAACTCAAGCGATTGGTAAAAATATCAAAACCGGTTATCTTCTCGGCCTGAATTTCTTTGGCTGTCAGTTTGCCGCTAAATGCACCGTTGCCAAAACTATCCAAAATAATAGCCGGGGTGCTGGAAGCGTTGGCGGTTGAAGAAGAAGTCGTTGAAGAAACGCTTGGGGAAGCGGCAATTACCAACCGACTATTCTCATTAAGATAAACATTAAGATCCTGTTCTGGCAGTGAAACCAAGGCCGCGGTTTGAACCTCGCCTGCCAATAACTTTGGCGTAACCACTTCTAGGCCGGCGATTACTCGATCAGTAAATAGTTCTGAAACAATGGTAGACGTGGTGATCTGTCGCTTGTCGCTTAATAATTTGGCCAACATGGCGCGGCTCATGTCAAAGTTTTCTGGAATATCAGACATATCAAGTCCGCTCTCTTCCATAACTTTATTAGTGGCAATCCCACTAAAAAAGGTGGTATTGACAAGAGTCAAAACTTTACAAACCAAACCGCTCGAACAGCGCGCGTCTTCCAGAGCTACGCCTACTGTTACCCCCGCTTTAGTCGCGCGCATGGCTATGCCCGGAACCGAAGAAACCGTTAGAGAATCGCCGGCCTTAATTGGTCCGCTCTCATTAGAAACATTTACAGGCACGCGCCCAGCCAAAGCAATAGGTTTGGCATTTTTGCTACTGCCAAGCAAATCTCCGCCCATGACTTGAAACGGTATCGTAGACACCACGCCAACAACCTTACTGCCAGGTTTTGCTTTTTCTAAAATTGAAGTTTTGGCAAGACCAAGAGCAAAAGACTCGTATTCTAGAGAGCTGGTACTTATGGCCACCAAATCGCCTGGCACCACATCTCCCCTAGCCTCGTACCATTCGGCCAAATCGCCACCCGAAGAGTTGTAAGAGATAACAACCACAACGCCAGACGCTCCGTCGCCGCCATCACCAGCTACGGCCGTATCAACGCTCGCGGAGCCGCCACCACCGGCGCCATAAGCAATAGCGTCATCTCCTGCCGAAGTGCCAACTGCTGTAACAATACCGCCGGCTCCCCCGCCGCCCCAATAACTAGCGCCGCCCTGGCCGCCATTCGCCGAATTATCAATTAAAATAAATCCGTCTTCGCCCGCGGCGCCGCCAAGATTAACATCTCCAGTGGTAGTCGCGACCGCACCCGCGCCTCCAGCCGTAGTCATAATAGTAAGGGCGGTGTAGGAGGAGTCAGTACCTATCCCGCCAAAACCAGGATTGGCTCCAACTAAAAGCGTAGTGCCAAAGGTTGATGTTGTGCCTTCCGCTCCATCCTTGCCATCATTCACGGCGCCGGCTCCGCCCGCGCCAACCGTGAAAGATTGCGAAGAACCCAGTGTCCCGGCCGTAAACATTTCTATAGAGGTGCCGCCAGAGCCTCCTCCGCCTGCCGCGGTGTTAACCGTAGCGCCATTATTTTCGGCAATACCGCCACCGCCCCCGCCGCCGGTAATAATCACTTGGGCGTAATCAATGCCCGCCGGGGCGGTCCAGGTGCCGCCACTACCGGCGGTTGAAGATACATATATACTAAAACTGGAGGTGCTACCACCACCACAGCCAGAGCAATTAGTAACATTTAGGGTGGTAATGTTAGCTGTAGTAATATTGGCCGTGGTAATGGAGGAACTGGTGTGAGTGGAAGTAGCAAAAGTAGAAGTGCCGCTAGTAACGCCTAACGTGCCGCTCAAAGTGGTGTTGCCGGTTATTGTTACATTACCAGCAGTGCCGGTATCCAAAAAAGTCATAAAATCGTTTCCGTCAGTATCCTCAATCGTTAATAAACCTTCGCCAGAATCGAACGCGCGAATGCCGCTAAACAGAAGAAAATTAATGCCAGTGTTTAGAGCGTTGGTTATGTTTGAGGCCGAGGCATCAAGAGCATCGGTAATACCGCCGTCTACTCCCGACGAAGTAATTACTAAACCATCGGTTACTGTACTGGCCGTGGTTTCGGCATTGTCTAAAGTAATCAACGCTTCGGTAGTGGCATTAATCGCGGTGTTTTGGTTAATAATACGCAGTCCATACTGGGAGCCAATGGTACTACTGTTGATTAAAGAAATGTTCACCCCGGTCATAGTGTCGGTACTCGCGGCGCTGGTGGAAGCGGTAATATTTAAAGCGTGGTTAGAATTACTACTCGCGACCGGCGCGCCTTGCTCAAAATTAATAGAAACGCCATCAGTGCCGTCAGTAGTTACCGCGAAACCAACATTAGTAAGAGAAACCATGTCCACGCTGGCTCCCGGCGCCGCGCTGGCTGTAATTTGAATATTAGAATCCGCGTCAGCCGAGAGGACTAAATCCCCGGTTCCGGCTGGAGTAATGGTGAGGGCTTCGTTCGTGGCTGTGGTCAGGTCAGTCGTGACTCCCGAGAAAGTGGCGCTCCCTGTAAAGGTAGTGGCTGGGAGCGTGGCGGCCGTGGCTACATTCAAAGTGGTAATGTTAGCGGTTGTGATGGTCGAACTGGTTTGGGTGGTAGTTGTAAAAGTTGAAGTGGCGTTAAAAGTATTTTGGCCAGTAAAAATATTGTTGTCCGATAATGATACTCCGCCACCACAACCATTACAGGTAGTGACATTGAGGGTCGTAATAGTGGATGAGACGATTGTGGTGGTGGTGAACGTCGTAGTGGCCGTGAACGTCGTGGTATTGGAAAAAGTATTAAGTCCGGTAAAGGTCTGATTAATGGCAAGACCAGCCAAAGTGGCCGAGACAGTGGGTAGTGTCATGGTGGTGCTGTCTGTGCCGGTGAAAGCAATGGAATTGTTGGCAGTCAAAGTTTTACCGGCCGCGATGGTTAAGACATTGGTGCCATTGTTCGTGATGGTAAGGCCGTTAAAAGTAGTGCCTAAGATGGTGGTGCCATTAAGAGTGGAAATATTGGCCGTGGTGATGGTCGAAGAAGTAAAAGTTGAAGTGCGGAAAGTGGTGGTGGCGTTAAATGTGGTGGTATTGGAAAAAGTATTAAGTCCCGAGAGCGTGTTGTTGCCCGTGAAAGTCTGGTTGGCATCTAGAAGAGCGATGTTCGCGGTGTCTGATAAATCAGCCGAAGCCAAACCTGTGACTGTGGCCGAACCAAAGTCAGCTAGGGTGGTGATGTGGAGATTAGTGATGGTGCTCGAAGCTTGGGTGGTGGTGGTAAAAGTCGTGGTGGCGCTAAAGATTCCGAGGTTAGTCACTGTCAAACTGTCGAGGGTGGCGAGGCCCGTGGTAGAGAGAGTGCCGGTAACCGCGAGATTGGTGAGACGGGCGTTACCCGTGATGGCGATGACCCCCGCGCTCGTAATGGCATTGAGGTTAGCAAGGCCGGTCGTGGAAAGCGTACCGGTAACCGCGAGGTTGGATAACAAGGCGTTGCCTGTGACAGAGAGGACACCCGCGCTCGTAATACTGTTGAGGTCAGCGAGGCCCGTGGTGGTGAGTGTGCCGGTGACCGTGGTATTTGGTAAGTTGGCGCTGGCTCCTGTCACGCTTAAAATACCACCGATGGTACCGTTGTTCGTGACTGTGAGAGTTTTAATAGTGGAAGTAGCGAGCGTTGAAGTAGCGTTGAAAGTATTAAGTCCGGTAAATGTCTGGTCAATGGCAAGGTAAGCCAGGCTCGAAGTATTGTTCAGTTGGTTGATTGAGAGGCCGAAAATAGACGCCCCGGTGAAGTTGGCCGCGGTGGTGACATTTAAATACCCGATACTGGAACTGGCTTGAGTGGTGGTGGTGAACGTCGTGGTGGCGTTAAAAATATTTAGTCCCGTAAAAGTATTATTAGCAGCCAGCGAAACTCCCCCACCACAACCATTACAAGTTGTTACATTTAAAGTATCAATATTCGCGGTCGTAATAGTAGTGCTTGAAAAAGTGCTGGTGCGGAACGTCGTGGTGGCCGCGAAACTACTGCCTCCGCTCACTGTTAAACCGCCGCCAAAAACCCCGCCTCCGGTGAGCGACAAAGCCCCGGCCGAAGAAATAGAATTCAACGCCGAAAAAAACTGGATACTGCCAAGGCCGCCGCCCCCTTGCAAAACCAAAGCATTCGTGCCAGTCGCGTTGATCTGCGGATCCGTGCCGCCCAAAATTAAATTATCGCCTGTCAACACCGGTATTTTACTACTGGTAGCGCTCTGGGCTGGAGAAAATCCTCCGACCGTATTAGCATTGATCGCGTAACCACTCGCGAGAATTCTTTGGCGGGGGCTTAAACTTTCAAAGCTTACGCCCGCGCACGACGCCCCAACTTGAGCCGCCACTTCGATATTTAAATAAACCGTGTCTGTATTTTGAAAATCAAAATCAAGGAGGTTCCCACCCGCGGACACGTCCCCAATGCCAACGTTAAAAACTCCATTCTTAACATTAACAGTCATCGTAGACGTGGCGCCGGACGGCCAAAGTTTAGTGCCTGCCCCTACAGTCGCGGAGTCATAAAAAGAAAAACGAAAACAATAATTCGTACCATTGCCACCTAATAAATCTCCGCTGGAATTTAAAAGCCTGCCCTGATGGCTAATAATTTCAGGCACGCCCGTAGCCGCTTTGGCTACCAAGAAATTTGTCACAACCGAGGCTGCCAAAAAAACAAAAACAACCAACACCACTTGCGTGTATTTCAAATTATAGCGGCCTTGTTTCCACTCTTTAAGGTTTACTTTTTTCATATCTTTTCCTTAGCTCCAGTTACTTTCTTTATTATATACGCATTATAACACAATAAAGTTACTTTTGGTATCAAAAAAAACGGCTTGTTGTGGATAAACTAAGCCGCTCTAATTAGCCAACCCTGTCCTAACTGTTTTTTAATAAATCTCTGGTCATTTTTTTGGACAATTCCACTCCCGGCTGGTTAAAAGCGTCGACATTAAAAAGCTCTCCTAAAAAAGCCACCGCCCCCTCAAACAGCATAAACAATTCACCCAGAGTCTGCTCATCTACTCTTTTAATATTAATCGTAAAATTAGGGCGATTATTTTTAGTCAGCGCGGCCGCTGTCCCTTGGTACTCCACATCAAACAATTTATTAAAACTCACGCCTCTCAAAAAACTAAATTCAACTTCTGTTTTGGTAAGCAGAGGAATACTAATTTTTTTACCAGCCTCGCTTACGCGTACAAAAATTATTAATTTATCCTCTGGGCCTTCGCTATAAAGCTGGAGTTGAGAATGTTGGTCCGTAACGCCAAGAGCCGTGACTGGCGTAATGCCAACATTCACTTGTTCACCGCGACGATTTTTAACTTTGCCAATACTCTCCGCTAAAAGTTGCCGGTACCAATCAGCTAGACGCCAGAGATGCTGTGCGTATGGCATCAAAACATTTATGCTCCGGCCTTGATGGTAGAGCAAATACTGGGCGCTCGCCATTTGCCAAGCTAAATTTGCGCTAAAATTAGCCAAAAAAATACTAGAGCGCCCTTGGCGCGCGCTTGCTAAAATTTTCTGAATATCAATTCCCATTAAAGCCGCGGGCAAAAGCCCAACCGGCGTTAAAACCGACCACCGCCCTCCAATATTATTCGGAATACTAAAAGCACTGATTTTCTCCGCGTTCGCCACTTGGCGCAACCAACCTGTCTTGGCATCAGTAATAAAAACAAAATGTTTTTTAATCAGTAATTTTTTTTGCGCGATTTTTTTTCTAAAATACAAATATTGGCTCACTGTTTCCGCTGTAGTGCCGGATTTAGAAATCACGATAAATAAAGTTTTCGCTAAATTCAACTGCTCTTCAGTTTCTCTAATTAAGGCCGGGTCAATATTGTCTAAAACATAAAGTTTAGGCGTTCTCTTTCCTCTGGCTCCTGCTTCATTGTGATAAATATTATTCAGCGCTTGAGAAATAGCCAGAAGGCCGAGCGCGGACCCGCCTATGCCTAAAACCACTAGGCTCTCAAATTTACCGCGTTGCGCTTTGGCAAACTTAATTATCTCGCCCGCGGTTTTGGCGTCATCAATTACGGAATGAAACCCTTGCCCGCGGGTTTTTAATTGTTTTATTAAACGCGGTAAATCTTTGCCCAAAGCGCGCCACTTAGCCTCGCTAACACCCGCGCTCGGGCAAGCAAAAATATTTTTAAAATCAATCTTAATCATAAATTAAATAAAATCCAATTCATAATACTTTAATTATACCACGATCCGCGTCCACCTCAACAGTGTCGCCGTTCTTCACGGCCTGGAGCAAACCTGCCACTCCCACCAAACAGGGCTTTTTATATTCCCGCGCCACAATCGCCGCGTGGCTAAGAATGCCGCCCTGTTCCGTTACAATCGCCCCAGCCTTTTGCATGAACGGTAAAAAACGCACATCCGTGTTAAACGCGACCAGCACATCGCCTAGGTTAAAAATAGCTGTTCCCAAATCTTCTGGCTTTAAGACGCGAGCAATCCCCCTAACCACGCCGCCCTGTGCCCTACTCCCCCGCCAGCTACCCCGCGACTCTATCGCTCCCTGATCCGCTCCTATCCCCCCTTGAATAGTGTCGCCAAGCAGGCGGTTATAATCTATAAAAAAAATTTCGCCGGTATCCCACACTACAGCTTCAAAATAACCGCCCAAAATATTTTTATAAAATTTGGCTTTAAGTTTTTCCTGCAAAGCCTCCCGGGCGGCAATTTCAGGAATCGTAATAAAACGGAGCAATTTTACCACCCAATCAATAGCGGCTGGAGGCGCGGCCGGAACAAAAGACAAATCCGTAAAATTATACCAAAAATGATAGGGACTGGTTTTCATTTCCCCACTGGTCAGTTGGTTATGCTGGCCAGCGATGATTTCGCCGGTCACGCCCTGTTCGCCTACTACAAAAATCGTTGACCAAGCATGATTGTTAGAGTGTCTGTAAATTTCCGCGTCATAATCAGGGTCAGAAATCTTTTGCTCTAAAAACCAACTCTTAAAGCAGTCATTTAAAAACAAACCGCGGCTTCGCAGCTTGGGCAGGCCTGAACGTTTAGGAACTAACCGAATCGCGCACGGCTCTTGCCCAAAACTCTCAAAATACTCTGCTACCGGGCCACTTTTTTCTCGCAGAGCCTCCGCGCCAACGACCATTGGCACATCGCAAGGAATCGTAATAACTTTAAGTAATTCTCGGAATCGTTCGGTGCGAGTATTATCCTCGTGCCTAAGTTCGTGGGCGCGTTCTGTCTGGCCGACGCGCTCAAACCACTCGGCTAAGGATGGTTGAAACTCTAGTAAATCTTTAGGGCTCATAGTTATACCAGTCTACCAAGCGCCGAGAACCTTGCCAAGGCTTAAATAGGGGCATGGTCGCCTGGGGCGACCATGCCCCTACAAAAACACCTAAATCATTGACTTTTTTTATAAATAATGTTAGGCTCGGATTACACCTCAAACCCCTCCGGAAAGGAGGCAACCCCATGTTCATCCGTCGCCGCATCACCGACCCGGTCGCGATCCACGCGGCCTGTGTCCGCTGGCTCTCCCTCCTGTTCGACCCGGCGAAGTTCGCCGGGACCCCGCTCGAAAGAATGATCAGTAGGCACAAGGCGCTCCTCGTCCCGCGCTTCGATGGTCGCAGTGGGCTCACCTTCTTCGCCCAGGCCGCGCACGAGGTCGAAGGGCACCTGCGCCGCGCGGCCGAGGGCAAGATCGACCCGAAAGTCCAGGCCGGCACCATCTCCACCAACATCGGTGGCACGATGATGGAAGTCACGCTCTACTGGGTCGGCGTCGACCCCGCACAGAGCTTCAACCTGCACGTGGCCATCTCGGACCAGGGGCTCGTCGCGGATGTCTGGAGTACGGTCCCCGTCAGCTCGGAGGACGAGATCGACTCGCGCGCTTCGGGCGAGGCCCACTCGAGCCGGATCTAGCCCCCCCCGACCGGCCACCATCGCCTTCTCAAGCTTCAGGCGGGGCAGGCTTCATAAAGGCCTCCCCGTATCTATGACTACAAAATTTGTATTTATAGATATGGAGGTCTCAAAGCAGAAATAAAATGCCTTACGAAAGTGGGGTATTTTTTTATTTTGGTCCTATCAAACACCTTGCCCTTGTAATTTTTCCAGATTCCCTATATACTAATAGCACTCTTAACTTAAATTCTATGGGAATTAACACCGCTCTGCGCGCCCGCCTGAAGCAGGCCCAAAAAAACACCCGTATCGGCAAACGGGTGGCGCGTACAACCAAGAAATTGCGTCGCAACAACTATCTCCAAAAACCGCGCATTTTAAAATAAAAACTTAACCAAAAAAACCTCTGGCTTGTTTGAATCCAAAGGTTTTTTATTTTAAATAAATCTTATAAACCTACATGCCGCTACTGCACATTTTGCAATCACCCTTGTGCGTAGCTAATACGTACAAAGCCGAAAGCCCCACGAGCACATAAATTACTTTGGAAATCATAGCGCTCATGCCGCCAAATAATTCCCCAATATCCCAGTTAAATAAACCCACCAAAAGCCAATTGAGGCCACCAATCACGAGTAGCAAAAAAGCTACCATGTGCAAGCCTTTATTTCCTCCGGACATAATTTCACCCCCTCTCACTTTTCTGTTGTTTTAATCTAGCGGTTAAACTTAGGCCGCCAGCTAACACTAACCATTATACTATACCATATTGGAGCATAATATTATAAGATTCTTTGTCAACCCCGGCATAGCGTAGAGTAGGGGCATGATATATCATGCCCCTACTCGAGCTTGAGCAATTTTTTTGCCCACTGCTTTGTCAGTTGTGAATTTTTCTCCAAATTAAAATAAAAACTATCAATTTTTAACCTCTGATAAATTTCTTGTCCGCCCTCGGTTCGCAAAATCTCCGCCATCGTGTCTACGGCTTCACAGAAATTAGTAAAATCCGTGTCGCCACAGCCAAAGACCGCGAACCGTAAGCCTTTAGGGAATTTGCCTTGGCATGACTCTAAAAATGCTTGCATAGTTTCTTGAATCTGCCCCTCTTGCCCTCCTACTTTCCAGCTGGGCGAGCCAAACAGGACTAGGTCATATTTTTTGAGCTCTGGCGGTCGCGTGTCCACCGCTCGTTGCATTAGAACCATGTGCGCGCTTTTTAAAACATCTCTAATAATAGCCCCAACTTCATAGGTACTGCCCGAGTTCGTGGCGTAAACAATCAAAATCTTCATATGAATTTTTTCAAAACTCTGCTGATATCTCGTTTTGGCGCGCCCGCTGAAACTAGCGTGCGCTTCGCTAATTGTTTAATCTGTTCTTCATAAGTCGGCTCGCGTACCTGATAAAAAATTCCGATCGGAATTTGTTTCTCGCCCCATTCTAATAATTTGGCATACGCCGCGGTTTTACTGGTAACGTCATGGTCTTTACTCAAGCGGTACATATTGCGCTGAAAAAAAATGTGCGTATAAACCTGATTAAAAGTAACGCACGGCTGAAGTACCTGGATAACCGCGAATCCGGGGTGAGCGTTGGCTCTAATTATTAAATCCATCAGCCCCGGAATGTCCCCAGCATAGCCACGCGCCAGCCAAGTGGCTCCGGCCGTGAGCGCGAGGGAGAGCGGCTGGAGAGGCTCCTCAATATTTCCTTGAGGCGTTGATTTAGATTTAAAACCTTTGGGCGAGCGTGGCGAGGTTTGGCCGGTGGTTAAACCGTAGATAGCGTTATCATGCAAAATAACCGTTAAATTTTGGTTGCGCCGCGCCGCGTGAATAAAATGATTCCCGCCCTCGGCCAAAGCATCGCCATCGCCCGTAAAAACAAAAACATTCAGTTTATGATTAGCCATTTTAATGCCCGCCGCGACCGGCAAAGGCCGGCCGTGTAGCCCTTCAAAACTCGATAATTTTACAAAATTATTGATATGGCCATGACAGCCAATCCCCGCGACCATGACAGTGTTGGTATTGTCCCAGCCCTCTTGAACAGCCGCGTCTTTAAAAGCAGTCCAAATGCCAAAATCACCACAGCCTGGGCACCAGGTCGGGGCAATCGGCGAAGCAAGTTGTTGGTGAGTGGTCATAACTATCTTTTTAAAACCTTCTTAACTTCGCGCACGACTTCTTCCGGATACATTGGTCGGCCATCGTACTTTAAAAAACTATGGTTTATTTTTATACCAGTTTGTTCGGCAATCCAGCCTCGCATTTGGCCCGAGTAATTGCATTCGATATTTAAAATTTGTCGCGCTCTGCCCAAAATTTTGGCCACGGCTTGTGCCGGAAACGGATTAAGCCAGTCTAATTGCAAAAAATTTACGTCCTTTAAATTAGGCAGGGCTTCTAAAATCGCGCCTTTATTACTCCCCCATGATACAATCGTTATTGCCGCGTCTTTATGGCCATAAAACTTGGGTGCGGGCATATCTTCCCGCGCGCAAGTAACTAATTTTTGCATACGCTTCTCCATCTGACTGTTACGATTCTCTATCTCTTCGTTCGAATACCCGCGAGTATCGTGCTCGTCCGAATTAGCAATAACGTTATTACCAAGACCAGGTATTGAACGCAGTGAAATGCCGTCACGCGCCAGGGCGTAGCGTTCATAATTGGCTTGTTTTTTCAGTACTAACTTACCGCGTTCAATTTGGAAATCTTTACCAATAAACGGCGCTAGGCTCGTAAAACCCTCGCACAAGTGCTTGTCAATCATTACCACCACGGGAGTTTGATATTTTTCCGCCAGATTAAAGGCCTGCCGAGTCATCTCAAAACATTCTTGAATATCGCCGGGCGCGAGTACTATACGCGGAAAATCGCTCTGGTGCGCCCGCAGTACAAACTGCAAATCACCCTGCTCGGTCCAAGTAGGGAGCCCCGTGGCTGGCCCCGGGCGCATGCCTTCAATTATTACGAGCGGAGTTTCAGTAATACCAGAGAGGCCATAGCCCTCTGTCATTAAGCAAAAACCGCCTCCCGCTGTCGCGGTCATGGCGCGCGCTCCGGCATAGGCCGCGCCAATCGCCATGTTAATCGCCGAGATTTCGTCTTCTGGTTGCTTATAAATATAACCAAATTCCTCTTGATACGCCGCTAAAATGGCTAAAATATTCGAGGTCGGCGTCATCGGGTAAATAGACGCAAATTGCATGCCCGCGGCTATGGCGCCGAGCGCCACCGCATCGTTCCCAGTCAGCACAATTTGCGGTTTGACTTTAGAGAGTGGTTTCAAAACCGGTCGTACAAACTTTTTATACTTCGTAAGTGCCGCCTTATAACCAGCCTCGGCAGTTTTGTGGTTCTCGGCCACTATCTGCTCGCTCTTCTTGGCAAATTCCTCACTGATTAATTGCTTCAAAATTGCCAAATCGCCCCCGAGCAGAGCCACGCTTGCCCCGAGCGCCACGGTGTTGCGCATTAATAGCGACCCGCCAACCTCGCGGGCAATTTGGTTGAGTGGCAGGGAAAATTTATTGATACCGCTCCGGAGCCCTTTTAAATCTAGATTTTTATCGCTGTCAAATACTATTCCGCTGGCAGGCGCTAGTTCGCTTTGATGCCGGTCAATCGTCTCTTGATTTAAGGCTACCAAAAAATCCGTATGCTGGTAGGGCGCGCGCGCCACGGCTTTACTAATCGTAACTTGCATCAAATTATGCCCGCCGCGAATCAAGGACGGGTACTCGCTGTAATTAAACACGCTATACCCCGAGCGGGTGGCAATTTTAGAAAACGTGAGTCCAGCGGACATAATGCCAAACCCGGCTTCGCCCCCGATTTTAAAAACAAATGGCCGCATAATTTTATTCCAAAATAATTCTGCCGTCCACGGCCCAGCATTTACTCTCTGTCACAATCAAAGGATTAATCTCCATTTCTTTAATCTCTGGGTAAGTAAAGGCTAATCGGCTAATCGCTTCCATAGTTTGATAAACCATTGTTGTCGCGAGCGGCAAACTGCCGCGCCAACCCGCTAGCAATTTATAAATTTTATTTTTTTTCAAAACCTGCTCCGCGCCCGCTTTATCGATAGGCAAAATGGCGAGCGCGGTATCGCCCCACAATTCCGCGGTCACGCCACCGGCGCCGCACAAAAGCACTGGCCCAAAACTCGGGTCTCTCTTAAAACCAACTATTAAATCAACTCCCCCGACTATCTGCTTTTGCAGTAAAACACTCACATCAGCGTTTTTAGCTAAATTAGTTTGCGTAATCGTCTTGCCAAAAATACGCAGGGCTTTATTGAGCTGGTCTTCGTTATAAATATTCACAATCACCCCGCCGACATCGCTCTTATGCAAAATCGCCGCGCTCGATAATTTTATAACCACTGGATAGCCAAATTTCTTCGCGGCCGCCCCCGCTTCATCATGGCTCATTATCTCAATAAAATCTGGGACTAAAAAACCGATTTTGCGTAAAAATTCTTGCGCCTCGAGACTGCTTAAAGCCTGGCGCGGCGCCCCTCTCTTAATACTTTTTAAATAACTCTCCCCGCTCTTGGCTGGCTTAGCAGGCAATTTAGCAACTTTAACCGCTACTCGCGGCCCCTTTTGCCGCTCGCGCCACTGCCACATTTTTGAGAGTGTTTGCAAAGCGTTTTCCGGATAGCGAAACGAAGGAATGCGATACTGATTCAGAATACGCTCTCCCCGCTCGATAGCGCTGCCGCCCATAAACGAGCACAAAATTGGCTTACGCGTCTGGTGCGACAACTCGCCAATGACTTTGGCCGTAGCTTCAATTTGCGTCATTACCTGGGGAGTTAAAATCACTACCACGGCATCGACGCTGTTTTCCGCGAGAACCGCCTGCAGCGCGTTCGCGTAACGATCCGCTAGAGCATCACCCAAAACATCAATCGGGTTATGAATATTGGCGGCCTTAGGCAAATGCTCGGCTAAAATTTTCTCGGTTTTTGGGGATAATTCCGCTAACTCAAGCCCGACAGTGATGGCCGCGTCCGTCGCTACCACGGCCGGGCCGCCGGCGTTTGACACAATCGCTACTCGCGGGCCTTCCGGCGCGTCTTCCCAAGCAAAAGCGCGGGCCACATTAAAAAAATCTTCCAAGCCATCAACCCGAATCGCCCCGGCCTGTTTGAGCGCCTCGTTCAATACGGCGTCATCATTGGCGATCGCGCCCGTATGCGACTGCGTGGCGGCTTGCGCCGCGCTGGATTTGCCGGGCCGCAAAATAAACACCGGGTCGACGAGGCTAAATTTTTTAACTAACTCCAAAAATTCTGTTCCCTTTTCAATGGATTCCAAATACATTCCAATGGGCCGGTGGCGCGAACTGCCGCCCCCGGCTAATTTGGAACGATTAACCCAGCTGGACTCTGGCACCTCCTCTAGCCAATACCGCAAAACGTCATTTTCTTTAATAATAGTTTTATTGCCGAGCGTTATAAAATCCGAAAATCCGAGGCCAGTATAAGCCGACCAATCAAACGCGCTGGTCGCGATCGCGCCGGACTGGGAGATAAAACGCAAATTACCGGAATTTTTTACCACGTTGCCAAACGTGGCATTAATCGGCAAACGATTATTAACAAAACCCAAACAGTTAGGGCCTAATATATTTAACTGATACTTTTGCGCGAGTTCAACCAGCTCTTTATCAAGGCTAACTCCATCACCGCCCGCTTCTTTAAAACCAGCGCTAAAAATTACTAAATTCCGCGTGCCCCTCTCCGCGATGGCGGGAAGCAAACGCAAAACGAGCGCCGCCGGCACGGCCACAACCGCTACGTCGGGCGGAGCAGGCAATTCGGCGTACGCGGAATAAGTTTTCAAGCCGCGCACTTCTTTAACCTCTGGATTAAGAGGATAGATCTTGCCTTTAAAGCCAGATTCCACGATATTTTTTAACACAATATTGCCAAGTTTTTTCTCGTCGTGTGAGGCTCCCACCACGGCGATAGACTTGGGGTTAAATAATTTGTTGAGACTTTGTTTCATACTGTTTATTATAGCATTATCTGGTTTTACAGGCAATTGAATAATGCCCGGAAACTTGCTATCATACCCTTTATGAAGACTTACCTAAAAATAGTTTATTTAGTATTGGCAATTTTTTTAATTTTGCCATTTGTGACGCTGTCATCAACCTTGCCAGCCCTAAGCGATACGCGCGCGGAGCTCGAGCAAGAGTTGCAAAATATCGAAGCCCAAATCAAACAGCTGGAAAACGAACTCAAAACCACTACTACCCAAAAAAAACAATTGCAGGCTAAAATTAATCAGCTCAAAAAAGAACAATCGGTTTTGGTTTTAAAAATTAAATCCACGAATCTAACAATTAAAAAAATTGAAACTAATATCACGGTCACGGAAGCGGCTATTAAAACTACTACCCAGCGCATAAGTTCAGACCGCGTGCATCTCGCCACTCTACTGCGTTCCTTGCGCGAGCAAAGCGACACGGGTTTCCTCTTGCCGCTCCTCGAGCCCGGTGGCCTCTCGCAAACTCTAGACAAAATTCAAAGCTATGAAACCCTATCGATTAATATTTTAGCTATTCTCCAGGACTTACAAGGCGCCAAGCGCGACCTCGACAAAAAACATCTGGAACTCGGAGAAGCCGAAGAAGACGCTAAAACCATGCTCTCTATCCAAACCATTCAACAGCAAGCTCTGCGGTCTAAATTAGGCGAAGAAACCAGTTTGCTAGAAAACACCAAAGGCCAAGAAGCCAATTATCAGGCTCTCATCTCCAATCAAAAAAAGATCGCGGCCCAAATCAGAAGCCGCATCTATGAATTGTTTGAGGCGGATCGCGCTGTCACCTTTGGCCAGGCCGTGGAAATCGCCCAAATGGTGGAAAAGCTCACGGGCGTGCGCGCCGCGTTTTTACTGGCTATCTTGACGCAAGAGTCTAATTTAGGAAAAAACGTGGGCTCTTGCAACCGCGCCGGCGACCCGCCCGAAAAAAGCTGGCGCGTGGTGATGAAGCCCGAACGCGACCAAGAACCATTTAAAACTGTTACCGAAGAATTAGGCCTCAATATCGACACCACGCCGGTTTCCTGCCCCATGAAAGACAAAAAAGGCAAACAAATCGGCTGGGGCGGCGCCATGGGGCCAGCCCAATTTATTCCTTCCACTTGGATGGGCTACCGCTCCAAAATCACGGCTCTAACCGGCAAAAGCGTAGCCAACCCCTGGGATATTCGCGACGCCTTTTTAGCCGCGGGTCTGAAACTCGGCAGCCAAGGAGCGACCAATGTGAGTGGCGAGTGGAAAGCCGCCATGCTCTACTTCTCGGGCTCAACTAATCTCCGCTATCGTTTTTATGGGGATAATGTCGTAGCCACGGCTAACAAATACCAGACCGACATTGAATCCTTGGCCGCTGGTTCGTAATTTTTAAAGCTATGACTAGCGAACAATTTCTCGCGATGGTCGCTTGGGTGTTAGCGCACGGCTATTATCTTATTTTTTTAGCGATGCTAATTGAAGGCCCTTTAGTCAGCGCCGCGGCCGCGTTTGGGGCATCATTAGGCTATTTTGATTTATGGATAATTTGCGCGTTGTCCTTCCTCGGCGATATTATTGCCGATCTCGTTTACTACGCCCTCGGCTATTTTGGCCTCATGCCGCTCATCAGCAAATTTCTCCCCGCCGCGAGCGCGGCGCGCTACAGTCGCATTAAAGAACTGCTCACGAGGCATGGCTCTAAAAGCATAGTCATAATGAAATATACGCCGCTCCTGCCCCTCCCTGGTTTTATCGCGCTCGGCGCCGCGCGCTTTAGCCTCAAACGCTTCCTGCTAGTCGGCGGCTTGGCGACTATCCCTCGCACCGTAATATTTATTATTATCGGTTATTATTCCGGATTCTTTTTTACCACCTACAAAAATTATATTGCCAATGCGCCGGCTCTCTTTTTTATAATCGCTTTGTTTTTCGTAGCCGCCGCCATTATTTACAATCGCGTGTCGGCTTTGGCCGCTAAACGGCTAGCTAATTCCCCATGAAAATCGCGGTCTTTTCCGACAATTTTTACCCCGAACTAAGCGGCATCAGTGATTCTATCATTACTCTTGCCGCCACCCTAGCCAAAAGTGGCCATACCACCGCTTTTTTTGCGCCCTATTACTCACCTAAAAATTACCGTCTCCGCAACGTGCCGATAGCAGAACCAAACCTCGGCCCCAATATCAAAATTTCCCGTCTGGTTTCCCTCCCCTACTATAAAGGGCCGACCAAACAAAGCCGCGTAGTCATTCCGGGAATTTACCCGTTTAACACTCTCAAAAAATTTGCTCCCGATCTTATCCACACGCACCTGTTTTTTGGCGCCGGCCTTAGCGCCCTCTTAGCCGCGCGCCGCCTAGAGCGGCCTCTCGTTGGCACCAATCACACTGCCTTTCAAGAATTTCTAAAATATTTTCCCGTTCAATCGGAGTTTCTAAAAAACCAAGTCTTAAAATACGTCAGCTGGTATTATAACCACTGCCAATTCGTGAGTGCTCCCTCAAGCTTTATTTTGGACGAAATGAGATCATATGGCTTCACCAAACCAACGGCCGTGATTTCTAACCCCGTGGACACTGTTTTATTTACTCCCCCCACTCCTTTAGAAAAACAAGCCCTCAAGAAAAAATTTGGGTTTGGTAGCCACACCATAATTTATGGCGGCCGCCTCTCCCCGGAAAAACACGTGGATATTATCTTGCGCGCCTTGGCTGTTGTTATTAAGGCTGTGCCGACAGCCGAATTTATTATTCTCGGCCATGGCCAGAGCCTAAACAACTTAAAAAAACTGGCGGTTGAATTACAAATACAAAAGCAAACAAAATTTATCGGGTCTGTAAACCAAACCACCTTAAGTGAAATGTTCAAAGCCGCTGATATTTTTACCATTATGGGAACTGCCGAAACCCAATGCCTTAGCATGATGAACGCTTTTGCCTCTGGAATCCCGGCCATCGGCGCCGCGGCCGGCGGCTTGCGCGAATATCTTAATTCCAAAGTCGGGAGGCTCGTGGCGCCCGGCGACTGGCGCGCCTTGGCTATCGCTCTAACTGAACTCCTCCAAAATAACGACTTACGCCAAGCTCTGGGGCGAAACGCCCGCGGCTATGTGGAACAATTTTCTAGTACTCTAGTTGCGCAAAAATGGGAATCTGTATATACTAAAATCATTGCTAAATGGCGCTTGAGTCGCCCTAATTTATGATTGTTTCTTTTGTTATTCCCGCGTATAATGAAGCCAAATACCTCTCTCTTTGTTTAGATTCAGTATTAGCTCTAAAAAAAAGCTCCCCCCACACCATTGAAATAATCGTGGTTGATAATGCTTCGACTGATGCCACCGCGCTAATTGCGGCGCGCTATAAAGATGTCACTGTCATTACCGAACCAATCCAAGGCTTAGCCGCCGCGCGCCAAGCTGGATTCAAAGCGGCCAAGGGCGAACTGATCGCGAACATTGACGCTGACACGATAGTACCAGGCGCTTGGCTAAATACTGCTCTAAAATTTTTTGAGAACGACAAGCGTTTAGTGGCTTTAAGCGGCCCGCATGATTTTTATGATGCTAGGCCAATTACCAGAAAATGGATCCGTATTTTTTACGGCGCCGCTTATTTAGTTTATCTGCTCAATGCTTATGTTTTTCGCTCTGGCTCCCTCCTGCAAGGTGGAAATTTTATTGTCAAAAAATCGGCCTTAAAAAAAATAAACGGCTTTAACTCCGACTATACCTTTTACGGAGAAGACGCCGACATCGCGCGTCGTCTGTTCAAAGTCGGCCGCGTGGTATTTACTTTTAAACTCCCTATTTTCGCCTCGGCGCGCCGTTTAAAAAAACAGGGTGCTCTCTGGACCGCGGCGCATTATGCCGCCGGATATATTTGGGCCGTGATATTCAAAAAACCTCTCCCCAAAACCAGCCCTAATTATCGCTGATAAAAAAATTAACGCTTATTTTGCCGCCAATTACCTCTCCTCGACCGCGGGCTATTGCGGCCGCCTGAATAAGACCTTTTAAAACCCTGGTGGCTAAACTCTTCTTTAGGCAAAACTATTGGCGCGCGGCGCGGCGGCAAGGCCGGCAAAGCCGCGACCGGCAAAGCTTTTTTAATTAAGCGCTCGATGCTTTTAATATCGCCGCGCTGGTCTGGCGTCGCGAACGATATCGCTTTACCGCTTTTTCCCGCCCGGCCCGTGCGGCCAATGCGGTGCACATAATCTTCGGAATTATCCGGCAAATCATAGTTAATCACGAGCTCAATCCCAGTGACGTCAATGCCCCTGGCCGCGATATCAGTCGCGACCAGCACTCGGTATTTACCGCTCTTAAACCCGGCCATCGCGTCTTTGCGCTGAGCCAGCGAACGGTTAGAATGTATTTCGGCCGCGCTGTGGCCCATATCCCGAATCACTCTTACTATTTTTTTGGCGCCATGTTTGGTGCGAGAAAAAACTAAAACACTGCCGCTATAATCACTTAATAATTTATCAAGCAACTGTAATTTTACCTCTTTACTAACAATAAAAATTTCATGTTCCACGTTGTTAGCCGTCGTCCCTTGCGGCGCCACTTCAATTCGTAGAGGCAGTGACATATACTCGGCCGCCATTTTGGCAATTTCAGTTGGCATGGTCGCCGAAAATAAAAGCGTTTGCCGACCCTTTGGCACCACATTCAATATGCGTTTAATTTCTGGAGCAAAACCAATATCAAACATGCGATCCGCTTCGTCTAAAACTACAATCTTAATATTAGCGAGACTAAGGGTTCGTTGTTTAAGATGATCAGCCAACCTCCCAGGAGTAGCAATTATTAAATGCGGCGTACGCCGAATATCCCGAATCTGAAACTGCATACTCGCTCCGCCAATCAAAACCGCGGTTTTAAGGCCGAGCGAATGCCCAATTTTTTTCAATTCTTCATCTACCTGCAAAGCCAATTCTCTGGTCGGGAGCAGTATCAAACCCTGCCCGCGCAGCTGTGACAAGCGCTGAATCATGGGGATGCCAAAAGCCAACGTCTTCCCCGTGCCCGTCTGGGCAATGCCAACCAAATCTTTGCCCGTCAAAGCCGCGGGTATGGCTTGGCGCTGAATGGGAGTCGGCGTCACAAAATTTAGCCGCGTTAAAATTTCCACCAATTTCGGCGCGATCGTCAGACCATGGAAACCAACTTGTTGCGGCAAAGGTTTTAATTCAGAGTTCATGTAAAATACAGATAAATATTAACAAATTTATAGATATTAACAAATTTCTTTTCTTAATCCTAATCCTATCACAAAAACCACTAATAAGCCAGCCATCACTTAGGTTCGGTGGTCGCGCCTCTCCCACTCAATTAACTTCCCGGCTTTGACTTCCATCTTATCGGCCTTACGGATATAGCGCCAGTTTCTGGGCGGAAAGATTGCTAAATGCCTGGAATTATCTATTCGCTCGGCCAGAGCAAACAAATCTTCCTCGGCAGTAATCCAATTAGCCCCGTGCTTAGACAAATTATACGGCTCGGAATACCAGCGCAAAGTTTTCTGGCGGGTTTTATTATCAAAATATTCATGCCAATATGATACCGCTAATTCTCGGACAGTTTTATAAATCGGGTCGCGCCAACGCAAAGTCGCGTGGTTCGTCTTACTAATCGCCCCCCACCGCCCCCCGATTTTATACAGAGCCACGACATGATCCCAATCGTCTTTAGTTTTTAAATCCAAAATCAAAGGCTCCTGGCCATGAAGCCAAAGCGCTGTTGCCGCCACCAGCGCCCCTTCAAAACAATGCATTTTGCCGGCCCGTAATGTCACCCGCGGCGACATATATGTTTCTCTTCCCTTTTCGTGATTAATCGGAAAACGATCCAAAAAATTTTGAATCTTAAGAGGCGAAGTTAGCTTCCTAAAAACTGCTCTCTCCTGGCGTGAAAGGCCAAACATAAAGAGCTCGAGGTTACTTTTTCTTGGCTTTAGATTTCTTTTCCGCCTTTGGCGCTACTTTCTTTTCTTTCTTTCCAACCTCTTTCTTACCAAAGTCTTTTTTTATCAAGGCAGGGTCATAAAAATCATCTGACTTAGTTAATTCTGTTTTAACCCCACCCAGCATGGCAATAATCTTATCAAGTTTTTGATTTAAAGATTCAAATTGGGCTTTAGACACTCCGCCGCCTTGGTTACCACCACCTTGACTGCCTCCCTGGCCGCCCTGCCTGCCGGCAGGCATGGCGCCAAAACTAGGTCTGTCATTGCCACCAAAACTTGGTCTCGGGCCTCTTTCAAACGAAGGTTTTCCAGCAAAACGAGCGCTCGGGCCAGCTTGATTCTTAAAACAATTACTACAATAAATTGGCCTTTCGCCGGTGGGCTTGAACGGCACTTCACAGTCATTGCCACACTGGCTACAAACAGCTTGAAACATTGGCCGTGGCCCGCCGCCAAATTTCTTGCCGCCAAATGGCTTACCACCACCGAACCCGCCGCCGCCTTGTCGTTTTTGAAATTTGTCAAAAACCATATTATTAGATTACTTGAATAAAAAGCTCATTTTTTCTGGTCTGGTCAGACGCTTTATCTCCGCTTCACGCTTCCGACCCGTGGCTAGAGTATTATACACCTCTTTGTAAATTAACTTAACAGGGCGGCGCCCCTTGGTATATTTTGCCCCGGCCTTACCGCTATTATGCGCGCGCAGGCGTTTCTCTAAATTATTCGTACAACCAGTATAAAGAGTGCCATCCGCGCATTGTAAAATATAAACCGTGTGGCGCATAAAATATAAAATTTTACAATCTCCCTAAATCCAGCGTCTCATCCACTTTAATCTGTTTTACAAATTCTGGCGAGTGGCTAATCAAAATAATCGCGCCTTTATATTCATGAATAGCTCTGGCGATCACCGGCAGATGGCGAAAGTTTATATGATTAGTGGGTTCGTCGAGAACTAACAGCCCAGGCTTCTCTAATACTAGCTTAGCAAACGATAGCAGTCCTTTCTGGCCTTCAGATAAATTAGCCACGGTTTGGTCCATCAATTTTCCGGAAATCAAAAATCCGGCCGCCACCGAGCGCGCCTCTTCCTCATGAACACCCGCGCCACAGCTAGATTTTAAAGACTCAAAAACCGTATTATCAAAATCCAAAGCCGCGAAATCCTGGCTATAATACCCGACTTTCGCCCCTGCCATAATCTTAACTCCCGGGCTGGTATTATGCACGAGCGAGCGTAGCAGGGTGCTTTTGCCGATGCCATTGGGCCCGGTTATTAAAAGCCGAGTCTTTTGGCGCATTACTAAATTAACTTCTTTGGCTACCGGCTTATGATCTTGAATAATTTTAATTTTATTTATTTGTACGATATTACCCACTATTTCCTGGTTCGGAATTACAAAATCACGAATTGTTTTATCCTCGCGCCTCACGTCAACTTTATTTTCTTCCATCTCGGCCGCTTCTTCTTTCAACTTCGAAGCTAATTTTCTCATCTTGCCACCTTTGTGCGCAAAAAAGTTAACTTTGTCTTTTCGATCCTGGATACTTTTTTCCAGTTGCGCGTTTTTCATCTGCTCGCGTTCGATGCGGGCTTTAATTTCTTCGACCACCGAGTAATAGTCGCCGACGTAAGTCTCAATCTTTTTGGTAAACACATCCAAATAAATAACGCCATCAGTAAAAGAATTCAAAAAATCCGCGTCGTGCGAAATTACTATTACGGTCTTGTCATACATCACGAGAAATTGAATCAAGTGGTCAATGCCGGCTTGGTCGAGATTATTGGTCGGCTCATCAAGTAGCAAAATATCCGGGTTTTGAATCAAAGCAAAGGCTAAAAGCAGGCGCGCCTGTTGCCCGCCCGAGAGCTGCCCCACCACTTTCTCAAACAACACGGAAAAATTAACAGCATCCAGCGCCTTGGCTATCCGGCTGCGCAGATTGGCCGGCTTTTCGAGAAAAGCCTTGGCAAAATATTCTTCCACGGTTAAAGCCAGATCGCTACGCGCCATCATCTGCCGCGCGCTTCCCACTGTTAAACCATTCAAAATATTAACTTGGCCGCTTTGGGGCTGTAGTTCTCGCCTAATTAAACTAAAAATAGTGCTTTTCCCGGCCCCATTTTGCCCCATCAAGGTTATTTTCGTGTTATTGCGCACCGTAAAACTAGCCTCGTTTAAAACCGGCTTGGCGTCTTGATATTCAAAACTGACATTATCAAAGCTTAATATCACGTTTTCGGCCATACGATTTGTTCGAAATCAAATTAACCACACCATTCTACCTATTTTACAGCAAAAAATCAAGGGGTACAGATACTTGTACATACAGATACTTGTACTTGACAATTTAGTCTAATTATGTTACAATAAAAGCCTACAAAGTATACCTAGAAACTTAGTCGACCTTCTTCCGATATACAATTTGTATCATATTTACTAGTTTTTCCTTATGAAAGGTACTATTAAAACTCTGATTGCCGATAAGCACTTTGGCTTTATCACTCCAGAGGATGGTTCCAAGGACGTGTTCTTTCACGAGAGCGGCCTCCAGGGCGTTCAATTCGCGGAATTGAAGGCTGGCGATGTCGTTACCTTCGAAGTAGAGCAGTCTGACAAAGGCCCACGCGCAGTCAACGTGGCTCGCGCCGAATAATTCTTCGGTCTTTAAAACATCCCGGCTAAACCGGGATGTTTTTTTATTTTAAAATTAAAATTAGTTCTTTTTATTCCGCCCGCACCACTGTTACCAAAAGCGGCGCGCAGGCGCCACTGGCGTCGCACACGCGTACTTTCGTACTCCCAACCCGGAAGGGATACAGCGTCACGCGGTAGCCATTCACGGCCGTGCGCGCCACGGTCGTATCATCGCTGATAGCAGTGAGCCCCTGGCAAGTGGACGCTGTCACATCCGCCGTAACGCCGTTTGTTAAAGTCAAGCTGGGGCTAGTTAACTGCACATTGCCAGCGCTGGAGTCGCAATATAATTTATGGCTAACATTAACCCCGATCGTGCCGCAAGCGTAATCCGGGTTCACCGGGCATAATTTAAAAATAACCGAACCCGCGCCCTTGCCGGTAATCGTAAAATTATCGCGTTTAATTTCCAAATCAGCGGTCCAAAGGTTGGTCGGGCTTTCGGACTGGTAATACGATAAAGCAAAATCACTCGGAAAAGGCACATCCACCGACTGGTCAATATCGAGCGTCACAGTCTTAAAAGACCCGCGCACCTCGGGCGCTGTCACGCTCTTTTTTACCGTAACCTGCACCAACAGACAATTAGTGTATTCAGCGCAAATTCTTAGAATCGCGTTGCCAGTAGAACGCTTGGTGGTAAGCAAAATAAGGTTATCAACTACTTTAGTCTTAACAACCGAGGAACTGCTTTTAACCGTCACGCCCGCTCCATTTTCCGTAACCAGCCAAAAAGTACTGTCCGTTTCCATGCTTACATTCTTCTGGCTCACTGTAAGCACTCCAGAAATCGGCCGCTTTACGCTCACGTGCACATAAGCGCATACTGCCAAATTATCACAAATTTTTAGGCTAGTTTCGCCAAGTTCAGCGCCATAAATAGTAACGCGATTGCCATTGACAGCGGCGCGCGCCACCTCCGAATCGCTCACAGCCGTAAACGTACCACTGCTATTAACAAAAATGTCTTCGCTTTTATATTTGGCGACCACGACATCAATCTCGCTTAGCTTCAGCGCCTTGGCTTTATTGGCTGTAACTGGACTGACTGGTGGCGTGATGATCTTCTTATTATTAACAATTTTAGATTTATTAGCTGGGGCAACATTAGCTCTGGCAACTTCCGATTCTATTTTTTTGGCAATTGGCTCGGTAGCGGGTAACGCTCGCTTCGTGGTTTTTTTGCTAACAGTCACATAAGCAAACGCGCAATAAACATCTTGGCTACACACGGTTACTTTAGCCACGCCTTCCTGGACAGCGATAAGCCCAATCCGCCGCGCGCCATTCATGGTGGCTTTCACGGCTTTAGAATTACTCCATACTGTCAGCCCAGTACCACTATCCGCCAAGAGCTCGCGCCGCTCACCCACGCCCATTATTATTTCTGTTTCGCTTAATTCTAGAGGTTTAATTTTGGCGGAGGCTCCGCCTACGCCTAGCCCCAAAAATGCCAAAACCACCGCCCCGGCAGTTGCTAATATGACTAACTTTTTTGGAAAGATTAATATCATAACCGCGCATTATAGCGCATTTTTGTGATTCTGTCAACACCCCTCACCCCAACTTAGCACCGTAGTAAAATATGCTCGTTGTGCACGGGGTAATCTTTGAGGGTTAGTATTTGATCGGGGTGTAGGATTATAATTTTCATGGTTCACGTTACTATCATAATTTACCACTAATTCAAGCATCGCACAATGGTTAACAAACTTCTAAATAAAGACTCAACATAATTAGTCGGATGGCAAGTACCCCTTTTTTAAGACACTTTTTTTACCTTTGAATTAATAAATATTGGGATTCAGATGCCGCGACAGCGGCATATTTTAATACCTGTTTTTGTCTAAATATAAATGGCGACATTTTGAGCGCGGAGTGGATT
>JAUSEN010000002.1 GCA_030650025.1 Candidatus Magasanikiibacteriota bacterium
CTACGAAAAACGTTTGAATAAAATAAGAACACAGTTAAATATAATTAGCTGAAAAAGTTCTGATACCAACTCTTAAACGAGAATGATACCAAAGGCGCTGATGCTCACACGTCACGCGCTTTTTCATTTTTAAACAAACAAGAAAATAGCCATTTTTTGGCTAATGCCAAAAAATGGCTAAAAACAAGAATATTTTTCAATAATACTTTACAAAATCAGACTTTTATTTTATACCCATTGACAAATTTTGTGCAGGTGATATAATGTAAAGTAATGCTGAAGGTCAGCTTCGCAGAGTACATTTCAATTTTTAAGGAGCCCGTATGGAACACGCACCGCCCTGCACCACCAGCATGTATACCAAGATGAACAAGATGCACCTGCAACAGCACAGCACCACGGCCGTCGGCGGCGCCTCGTTAATCGCGTAAAACCCGAGGCCGGCGACAAGCCAAAGCAAGCACGGCCCGAGCGGGGGTAATGTGGGACAATGGGGGGGATATTTCCCGCCTATAAGCCCAGCCCCCGCCGGCCCGGCAACAGAAACACCGAGGATCAACCTGTAGTATTCACAACCTCCTCGGGCAAGAATCAGCGTGGCCCGGCGTGTCGGCGGATGGGTAATCCGCCGCAATGCCTCGATTGCCCCGCTGAAATTCGGAGCCAGGAAATTTCCGCTCCGTTGTCGCGCTTCGCGCCCCTGTCGGCCTTAGGTGGATGACTCTGGCGTAGGTGCCGGTTGGCGCAGCCGGTGAGCCGCAATCCCCGCTCGGTCGTTTTCTCCTAAGTGGCGACCGAGCGGGAACGGCAATGTTCTTTTTAAAATCTGGATTTATCTAGTACCCTAAGAAAAAATAATTCTGATGAATTACTTTTTCTTAGGGGTTTTTTTGTTTTAACGATCAAAAATTTAACTTGGCCGCCCCCTCTGTTAAACATCGGATGTTTAACAGAGGGGGCGGATCGGCGGGTTAATAATTCCCTCTCTATTTCCTTATTGCAGTCTTTTGCAAAAGACTAGAATAGCAAAAATGTGTAATTAACTTCTACTTATTGCTTTCCTCTATTTTTTTGATACTGTAAAAAAGGAAGCTCTTACTAAACTGCTGGAAAGGAGGAAAGCGCGCTGGCGCAAAGAATGGTAACTTGTGCCACGAGCAGAGGCACATGCTTCCAAAATTTTCTTCCACGACTACGAAAGGGGCTCCCTCGGTGAAGCATAAATTGAAACGTTTTTCAAACGGCCATTTGTTTCAACTTTCCGCGCGAAAACCCGATTTCGCGCGCGATTGAAAGGGGGTGATCCTAGGTTTTCGGGAAACCACATAGCCCC
>JAUSEN010000004.1 GCA_030650025.1 Candidatus Magasanikiibacteriota bacterium
GTATGTACTTTACGCATAATCCTGTCATCTTGAGCGTAGCGAAAGATCTAAGCGTTTTATATTTTGGCGAATTGACTTAGATTCTTCGCTGCGCTCAGAATGACAACCGCGATTATGTCTCAATTACATACGTATGGATAAGCTAGTTTTAGCCTTTATTTTGGGGATTGTATTCACTTTCTCACATTCTTCATATTCTCGCCGCCGCTCTGTGGACATTCATTCGTAAAAGTGTTACTTTACAATAAAATTAACTCTTATTTTAGTGTTCAGCGGCCGTCTATCTGTTAAAAACTTTATTTGTTTATGGATGCCACTGGTTATTCCTATAAATTCTATCGCACCACGCAAGACGCTTGGGATGCGATGTACGAGTCCATTCTCGCCTCCCAAAAATCTATTTTTTGGGAAGTGTATGTTTTTGTTGACGATATTGTTGGCAATAAATTTTTAGACGCGCTGGCGGCCAAGGCGAAGAGTGGGGTAGAAGTAAAAATGGTGGTGGACGCGATCGGCAGTTTTAATTTGTCGCGCGACGCCGTGGCGCGTCTCACGGCGGCCGGGGCGGAAGTTTTGCATTACAATCGTCTCTATCCGTCATTTAAATTGATGAGCTGGTTTAACCGCCTTATGCGCCGCAACCACCGCAAAGTATTGATTGTGGATGAGGTGACCGTTTTTTTGGGCGGGGTAAATATTGAGGCGAAGTCGCAAAATTGGGACGACGTGTATATTAAAATTGCGGGGACGCGCGCGGCCTGGCCGCTCCTGCGCGGCTTTGCCAAGAGTTATATTTCGGCTGGTGGCGAGCGGAAGAATGTCCGCCGCCTGCTCCACCCTAAATTTTTTACCGGCTCCGAAATTTGGAAAGAGCAATTTGGCTTTATCACACATTCGCCGTCGCGCCGAGCGGGCGTAAAAATGCGGCAGATGTATTTGCGAGCGCTTAGGACCGCGACCAAGAGCGTCAATTTTATTACGCCGTACTATCTGCCGGACAGGCGCTTTTTAGCGGCCATCAGAGCGGCGCGGGAACGGGGCGTGAAGGTGCGTATTTTTTTGCCGCTCCGGCTGGACCACAAAATTATGGAGTGGGTGGCGCGCGCGTCCATTTTGCTAACCAGCAAGCTTGGCGCGGAAGTATACTTTTTGCCGCGCATGCACCACGGCAAGGCTTTGAGCGTGGATGATACGTTTGGTTTGGTAGGGAGCATCAATTTAACGCCGCGCAGTTTTTCTTTAAACGAAGAAAGCGGGGTGACGTTTAGCCAGGTAGAGATGGTGCGCGACCTGAATGTTTTGTTTAATAGCTGGCAGGCGAGCGCCACCCCTCTTAATGCAACGCACATGCGCCCCGGGCCGTGGTGGAAACGCTGCCGCGAGTGGTGGGTGCACCGAATTGAAAAATATTTATGACACATCAATCGCAGTCTGCTCCGTTAGCCGATCGCATGCGCCCGAGGAATTTTTTAGAATTCGTGGGCCAAGGAGACATTGTCGGAGAGGGCAAGCTGCTCCGGACCCTGGTCAGTAGCGGTACGTTGCCCTCGCTTATTTTTTGGGGCCCGCCCGGAGTCGGCAAAACAACGCTCGCTAATATTATTGCCGCGGAAGCCGGCGCTAAGTTTGTCAGCCTATCGGCAGTTATGAGCGGCAAGTCCGACCTCGCGGCCGCGATTTTAGAAGCCGAGGCTAGCTTAAAAAATGCCGGCGCTAAAACAATATTATTTATCGACGAAATCCACCGCTGGAACAAAGCCCAGCAAGACGCGCTTTTGCCGCACGTGGAAAAAGGCACGGTAACATTGATCGGCGCCACTACTGAAAATCCTTCGTTTGAAATTATCCGCGCTTTGCTTTCACGGTCGCAAGTTTTTATTTTAAAATTATTAAGTGCCGAAGAAATTAAACAGGTACTTAAATTTGCCCTGCAAGATAGCGATCGAGGATTCGGAAATCTAAAAATACAAATCAGCGATGAGTCGCTGGATTTATTAGCGAATTTAGCCAGCGGCGACGCGCGCGTGGCCCTGAATGCTTTGGAGATTGCGGTGCAGAGTAAAAAAACAGGCGGGGGTGAGGTTTCGTTCGAAATCACCGAGGCTGATATCAAAGAAGCCCTGCAAAAAACCCACTTGATTTTTGATAAAAAAGGCGAAGAGTTTTATAATCTTATTTCCGCTCTGCATAAATCCATGCGGGGGAGCGACGCTAACGCCGCTCTTTATTGGCTGGCGCGCATGCTCGAGGGCGGCTGCGATCCGCTTTACATCGCTCGCCGCGTCCTGCGCTTTGCCTCCGAAGACATTGGCATGGCTAATAGCGAGGCTATGATTCAAGCTAACTCTGCGTATGACGCTTGCCACAAAATCGGTTACCCCGAATGCAGTGTGCACTTAGCGCAAGCCGTGGTATACTGCGCCAAGTCTAAAAAATCAAATTTGTTATACAGCGGTTACGAAGCCGCGGCTAAAGACGCCCGCGCCACCTCGCACCTCGGCGTACCCGTTCACTTGCGCAACGCCCCCACCGAGTTTATGAAAGAAATCGGTTATGGTAAAGATTATAAATATAATCCCAATTTTTCTGAATCAGTAGATCAAGATTATTTACCTGAAGAATTAAAAAATAAAAATTATCTGGCCAAAACTAAAATGAGTTTTCCGGACAACGGGGTCGACCAAAATTAATTATCACGCACCTCCACCGAGCGCTCACTAGGAGTTTGGCCATGTTTAAAATGAATATTAATTACGGTTTTAAGTTTTAAAAGCGAAGTGATTTTTTCTGGCCACTCGATAACTGTAATAGTGCCGGGCGCGCCAATATAGTCTTCGGCGCCAATGCCGATTAACTCGGCTTCGTTTTTGAGGCGATAGGTATCAACGTGCACCAGACTCTGGACTTTAGACCCGGGACTTTGAATTTTATAAATATTCATCAGCGTAAATGTGGGGCTGGTAATTTCTTCTTTCACTCCTAGCCCTGCGGCCAGGCCTTTGGTAAAAACAGTTTTGCCAGTGCCAAGTTCGCCGTAGAGCGCGACAATATCGCCGCCGCGTAAAGTGGAGGCGATTTTTTTGCCGAAATTTTTGGTTTCCGGTTCAGTTTTGGTAGTAAGGCGCATAGAGATTATATTAAGTAGGGTATTGTACCATAAAAGTTATCCACAGGCTGTTGTTGTTGTCTATAGACAGAAAATATTTGTTGGTATATAATTAAACAATTAAACAATTAAACAATTATTTAATTAATTTAATATCTTAACGCATGCCTTATGCTTAGCGAAAAAGAAATCCAAAAAAATCGTCAAATATTAAGTGAAAGTGATAAAAGCATGGCGGCGGCGTTTAAGATTCTTGGCGATGTTAACCGCTTCCGAATTTTCCGCATCCTAGCGCAGCAGCCCAAAATCTCGGTGAGTAATATCGCCCGGATTCTCAACATTTCTCTGCCACTAACATCGCAACATCTAAAAATTTTAGCGCACGCTAATTTTTTACAAAAGGAACGGGTTGGGAAAAAAATCATTCCTAAACTTGAACATAGCAATCCGCTCGTTCAGGCGGTCTTAAAAACAATCGAGCAGGCATTGAAATCAGCGGATTAAATTTTTCAATATCTATATATAATATGACACAACAACCAACACAACATATCCCGACCATTGAAGAAAAAATAGGCATCCCCAGCTCGCAAACGCCGGCTCAACAGTCCGCCACTACCGCCATACGACTGGATACGAAAATAGAAACAGCCAAAGAAAATTTGATAGACGCCAAAGAAAACAAGAAAATTTACCTAGCTTCAATCGCAACTGGCTTGGCCGTTCTCTTTATGCTCGGCTTTGCCAGCCCTCTGACCGCGCTCGCGGCCGGCCCAGCTGGGGTTAATTTGGGGTCCGCGGGTAATTTTGTTGTTCTTACCAAATCAGGAATCTCAACCACCGGAGTTACCAAAATTACCGGCGATATTGGCGTTAGCCCAATCAATGCAACGGCCATAACCGGATTTGGCTTAACAATGGATGTTTCCAATGCTTTCTCAACGTCAGCGGGAGTGACTGGAAAAGTATACGCGGCCGACTACGCAGCGCCCACGCCGGCCAACATGACCGCGGCCGTGAGCGATATGCAAACTGCCTACACTGATGCCGCCGGACGCACGAATCCGACGGCCACGGAACTGGGCGCCGGAAATATTGGCGGAATGACACTCGCTCCCGGGCTTTATAAATGGGGGACTGGTGTTACCATACCAACGGATGTTACCCTCGCGGGCAGTGCCAACGATGTCTGGATTTTTCAGGTCGGACAAACTCTTACTATTAGTTCTGGAGCCAAAGTTATTCTCTCGGGCGGGGCGGAGGCGAGTAATATTTTTTGGGTGGTGGCTGGCCAAACGACTATCGGCACTACGGCCGTACTCAATGGAAATGTACTGGACCAAACAGCGATTGTATTAAACACCGGCGCGACCTTAAACGGTCGAGCGCTGGCCCAGACCGCGGTTACTTTAGACGCAAACACCGTTACCAAGCCAACCGTTGCGACTCCAGCTTCTGCTCCAGTACCGACACCAACTTCAACACCAACTCCCACCTCTACTCCAGCGCCCGCTCCGGCCTCGGCAGGCTCGGGGCAGGCCGGCTCACCGCAAGCGGGTTCGGGGTCTTCGGGGACTTCAGCTCCGGCTAACGCATCATCCAATACAAACGTTGACTTACGGGCCGAACTCAACAGCTTGTTAGCGGCCTCGCAGTTACTCCAGGTAGAAGCAACACAGTCGGGCTCTGTAGCCGCCCCAGTTTCGGCAAGCGTTGCGCCAGTTAAAACAATCGCGGTCAATCTTTACCAAGGCAATAAAGGTAACAACGTAAAAATTCTGCAACAATTTTTGATTGCTCAAAATACCGGGCGAGCCGCTAAAACTTTGGCGAGAGTGGGCGCGACCGGCTACTTTGGCCCGCTCACTCGCGCGGCCTTGGCAGAATTCCAGGCAAAAGTTGGGATCAAACCAGCGCTCGGTAATTTCGGACCAATTACCAGGGGCTATGTAAGCGCAAACTATTAATTTATTTATTAAGTAACCTAAACTATATGACAGACAACACTGCCGAAAACGACAAAAAAGACGGTGGCGATGATGACAGCAAAGCCAACGGTTCGGCCGCCGAAGACCTTGAAACCGGGGCAAAAATGGGGGCCGCCGATGCCGATGAAGCTGAAGAAAAAAATAGTTCTAATTAATTCTAAAACAACCAATAAATATATGACCAAACCTACTTTATTTCTCCTCGCCGCGGCGGCCGTAACATTAACCATGGGGGCGGGTTGCGCCAAATTTGGTTCTAACAACCAAACCAATTCTGATTACAATTCTCCGTCTTATGTCGCGGTTACTTCTACTGACGCAAGCGATGAGTTGGCAGTAACAGCGGCTATTGAACCAGGAGTAGAGGTGATTAAAACAAGCACCGGCACATTTACCGCCGTAACCAAAAGTTACGCAACCGCCCTTGGCATCTATGCCAAAAGCGGCTTACGTTTCCAATTTTCCAAATGCTCTGGCACTCCGGGATCGTTATATATTAAACAGGGGGTTAAGTTTATGATCGATAACCGAGACAATACCAGCCACCAAATTGGCATTGGCCCCAAAACCTACACGCTGGGCGCGTACAATTTTGCTATTGTCAGCGTTCAAAAAGCCGGTAGCTACAATATTACCTGCGATGGCGGCGGCGCGGCTCATGTGACAGTAGAAAAATAAGAATTTTAACTAAGCGCCGCGCTTCAATGGACGTTCGCGACATCGCGAGAGACGTTACTCGGCATAATTTCTAACAAATCATATGTTGTGGACTATCGCTATCATCTTAATCATTCTGTGGCTACTTGGCGTCGTTACTTCTTATACGCTCGGCGGGTTTATCCATATTCTTTTCGTCATCGCTATTATCGTGGTGCTGGTGCGAGTGATTAAAGGCGAGAAAGTGCTGTAAAGCCCATAATAAACCCAACCAGTGGGGAGCCAAAAAAAATTATTATTAATTATAGCTAAAATAATATGAATAAAAAAAACTTCTTGGCCATCGCCCTGGCCTTGCCCATTTTACTCATGGGGGCGGGTTGCGCCAGTCAAACCAGCACTTCAACACCAGCCTCCAGCGGAGCAAACGGGACTGTCGTGGTATCGCTAACTGACACCGCGATTGATATGGGTAACATAACGGGTGTTACTTTGACTGAAAATAAAATCGAGTTCCATAGCGCCACCAGCGGGTGGGTGACTGCTTCGGAAGATACCCGAACATTTAATTTGCTGGAATTAAAATCCAAACAAGAATTGGCCTTTGTCGCCAGCACCAGTTTAGCAGCCGGTAATTATGACAAAATTCGCGTCTCTGTTGTTGAAATATTAGTAACAACAAAAGATGGCGCGACGGTTGCCGCAAAACTGCCCTCTAACAAAATCACTATTAAGACTACGATTAATGTCGAGGCTGGGGCGACTACGAGTGTTAATCTAGATGTTTTGGCCGATGTTTCGCTCCACCTTACTGGAAATGGCACTTATATTTTTACTCCGGTTATTAAAATCGAAACCCGTAACCGCGCCTCTGTAACAGTTGGGGTCGCTAACAGAGTGCATCTCGAAAAAGGTGAGCGAGCGAGCGAAACTACCGAAGGGATGGATATCGATGGCGAGATGAAATCTAACTTCAAATTCGGAACTGACCATAAATTTGATATTGATGGCGAGGGAAGAATAAGAGTCACGAGCACGCTCGGAGAAGGCCGCACCAAAGTTAAAATTGTTGTGCCTGGCAAGGTTGAACTGGAATAAAAGCCCGGCGATAAAAACAAATTTATTACTAACACTTCCGTAAAAATGACTCCTATGGATTCAACTAACTCTCCTACCACTAAACCACTCTACCGCGGCACGCAAATTGTTTGGTACCTCGTTGGTATCATTGAGATATTCCTCGGGTTTCGCTTTCTCTTAAAGCTCTTTGGCGCCAATGCCGGGGCCGGGTTTACGAACTTTATCTACGTAGCGACGGAACCTCTCGCCTTGCCATTTTCCACTGTCTTTCGCCTAAGCCGAATAGAAGGTAGCTTGTTTGAATGGACCACATTGTTAGCGATGGCTGTTTATGGCCTAATCGGTTGGGGGATTGTTAAGCTACTTTTGATGGGCAAGACCGTCTCGACTCCAGAGGCAGCGGACAAACTTAACTAATTTATTCTAACTCAAAAATATATGACTACCATAGTAAATACCCCAGCGACGAGTAACGATAATTCCGGCTCCGGAGTGGCAGCCGTCGTAATTACGGTTTTGATTTTAGGCACGCTCCTCTTTGTTTTTTTTATGTACGTTTTGCCCATGCTTCGCAATAGCCAACAGCAATCTAAACAGCCAACGACCATTAAGGTAGAGATACCCGCCGCCCAACCAGCTCCGGCTCCGGCTCAATAACAAACCAGTGTGCCTAATACACTTTTGGGTCCGCAGCGCTGCAAGCTAAAAGTCGGCGGAACCAAACCAGTTTATAAAAATTAGTTTTTTTATATGGAAGAAAAATGCCCCACCTGCTCGCACGAGCACGCCTCAACCTCTCCTTGCACCACAGCTGGATGCAGTTGCGGACAAAAATAAATAATTGAAAAGCACTAGGCATGAGAGATCCTTGGTGCTAATCAATTTTTTGGGGGTCAGGGCCTAAACTCTTTGGCCCCCTAAAACAGCCTTAAAAAATATTTTTAATGAGCCCTTTATAGAGGCGCGGGAATTTTCCCGGCTCCTTTAAGGGCTTATTACAGAGCTCTTTTACAACCAACCAAGGAAAAAACGAGGTACACGACAATGACCAAGCTCTTGGCGCTGTTTTGTTTCATGATCGCGATCGTCGGTTGCGGCCGCGACGCATTACCGTACGTGGCGGGCGCTCCGGACATGCTTGTCGCGAGCGCGCCGGATCTGGGCCACCTCCCCGACCTCCTTCCCAACTGCTCGGGAAACTTCGGGGTCTGCGCGGTAAACGGGTACCTCGAAATCCTCCCGAACGGGCACTTCACCTGTTCGACAAACCCGAACGGGAGTATGAGTAAGGCTGTCCCCGAAGTATGCGACGACGGCTTCGACAACAACTGCGACGGCCTCATCGACGAAGGCTGCCCCAGCACTCAGCCGCTCTCGAATTTCCCTCCCTTGACCCTAACGGTCGGAAGCCGGAGTTTGAGCGACGACCCGGTCTTCAGCTGGGGAGTACGCGAGGGCGATGGTAAGATCACGCATGGCTACATCTTCTGCTTCATCGGCACGAACTATGCCGCCCAAGAGAAGCTCCCTGTGGCATCCTCCGGCATGACGATGGTGGTTCTCCCCGATCACCGCACTGGCACTTCATACCGATGCCAGGCGCACGGCAGCGGGGAGCACACCTGGAGCGATATAATCCAGGTGTCCTATCCGTAAGCTTGCGTTTCCTTGGTTCGCCTTGAATCAACAAGGCTGCTCTCTCACGGCACGCTGTGGGGGTTCGGCGAGCACCCTTCTCGCCTACCTATTAAGCCTATAAATTTTTTGTGGGCTTTGAGGTAATCAAAATAATAAATACTCCTATGAAAGCTCGTTTACGCCTTGTTCCCGCCCCTAAAACCACGGCCGATGCCAGTAAACTAGACGGGCGGTTAGCTAAAATAGCGGCGCAAGAAGTAGCGATGGAAAATAGAATAGAAGCCAAAGCGGCGGCGGTAGAAAATAGAACAGAAGACAGAGTGCGCGCTGTGGAGGACGGAGCCGAAGCTTTAGACAGAAAAATAGAGGACGGGATGGCAGCGAGGGACAGGTAAATTGAAGACGGACAAGCGGAGCATCTCTTTGGCCTTGGACTTCACGCCGGAATGAATAGCGCTGTTAGGGATAAGCAAGAAAAATTGGCTAAAAAAGTAAAAGATTTGGAAGCCAGAGAAAAAGAAAGAGAAACAGAAAAAGTCAGGGAAGACGACGACCGAGAAAAAGCCCTGGAGGATGAACACGTTAAAGAAGCTGCCTAAATCGGTTACTATGGATAAGTTATCTCAACGAATATTATTTTTGGCTGTTGCTGGTGTGTCCATGAGTTCGTTTCTGTTCCCGCAAGCAACCCTAGCCGCCACCAGCACCCCGAGCGGGAGCATTCTGGATACTTTACAAATTTTTGGCGCCAATATGGGTCTGCCGGATACGGATCCGCGGCTTATTGTCGCCCGGTTGGTGCGGACGGCCATGGGGTTTGTTGGTATCGTAGTAGTTCTTATGATATTATCGAGCGGATGGTCATTTATGGTTTCGGGCGGAGATGAGGAAAAAGTTAAAAAAGCAAAAAGAACTTTTTACAACGCTATCATTGGATTAATTATTATGCTGTCCGCTTACAGCATCGTGGCGTTTGTATTGCGCGCGCTTAGCGCCGCGGGCAGTTAATGGTCAAATTAAATTAACTTTCTGCGTCTCAAAAATGTGATAAAAGTAGAGAGCGGCGTGCGGGATTAAAATAGTTTAAGAGTAAACCTCCCCGACATAACGTCAGGGAGGTTTTATTTGTCTTGCTTTTGTGCGATGCGGCATGATATAATTTAAATACAATACTAATTTTTACGAGTATGCCGATCTCTCTAGACGAAGTTCGCAAAATCGCCGCGCTCGCGAGAATTGAGCTCACACCGGCCGAAGAAACTCGCCACGCCGCCACTATTTCGGCGGTTTTGGATTACATGAAAATTCTTAACGAAGTGGATACTAAAAATGTTTCCCCGACTTACCAAGTAACCGGGTTAACTAATGTTTTTCGTTCCGACACGCCAGAGGCTTCGGCGATTGTAAACAAATTAGTCGATTTAATGCCAGTCACAGGGAGCGGCGAGCTCGTCGTGCCGGCGGTTTTTAAAATTGGGTGAATTTTATGAATCTTAATGAATTAACAATCACCCAAGCGAGCGCGGGGTTAAAATCAAGAAAATTTTCTTCGGTGGAATTAACTCAAGCTTGCCTAAATCGGATCGCGGAGCGCAACGAGAAAATCAATGCTTTTATTACTGTGTGCGACGAATTGGCTTTAGGCGAGGCTAAAAAAGCCGATGAGATGATTGCGCGCGGGGTGGGCGGCCCGCTTACTGGCATTCCGTTCGCGGTTAAGGACGCGATTTGTACAGCCGGCGTGCGTTCTACCGGGGCGGCCAAGATTTTAGATAATTATATTGCGCCTTACGATGCGACCGTTATTCGTAAAATTCGCGAGCAAGGCGGGGTATTAATTGGCAAAAATAATTGTGACACTTTTGGCCACGGTTCCAGCAACGAAAATAGCATGTATGGGCCGGTGAAAAATCCTCATGATTTAACCAAAGTAGCAGGCGGTTCGTCGGGAGGGTCCGCGGCGGCTGTCGCCGATAACATGTGCATCTACGCCATCGCCGAAGATACGGGCGGTTCTATTCGCTACCCCGCCAGCTTATGTGGAGTGGTTGGCCTCCGCCCCAGTTTCGGCCGCAATTCGCGTTACGGCATTATGCCCATGGCATCTTCATTCGATACGGTCGGCCCAATCACTAAATCTGTCGCCGACACTGCTTTGGTAATGCAAACTATGGCTGGTTCCGACCCTAAAGACGCCACCTCTGTTACTGCACCAGTGCCGGAGTATAGCCAAGAGCTAACAAAACCAATCGCTGGTTTGCGAGTGGGCGTGCCCCAGGAATATTTTGCCGCCTCGGGCATGGATAAAGAAGTCGCCGACCTCACTAAAGCTAAAATTAGCGCTCTAGAAAAGTTGGGTTGCAAAATTGTTGAAGTAAGTTTGCCCTACACAAAGTATGCTATCGCGGTATATTATATTTTGGTGCCTAGCGAAGACAGTTCTAATTTAGCGCGGTTAGACGGCATTCGTTACGGAGTACGCGCTTCCGAAAAAGATTTGTATGATATTTATTGTCAATCGCGCGCGGCTGGCTTCCCCGAAGAAGTAAAACGTCGCATTCTGATTGGCACTTACGCGCTGTCGGCCGGCTACTATGACGCTTACTATAAAAAAGCGGCTAAAGTACGAACCCTAATTATCAAAGATTTTACCGAAGCATTTAAAGAAGTTGATGTCTTAATAACACCCACCTCGCCTTTTCCCGCCTTTGGCCTCGGTGAGAAAGCCAACGACCCCCTGGCCTTGTATTTAGCGGATGTCATGGTTGGGCCAGCGGCGGTGGCTGGAATTCCCGCTATTTCCGTACCAGCAGGCAAAACTAAGAGCGGCCTGCCCGTTGGCGTCCAAATTATTGGCTCTCGGCTCAATGAGTCTGTAGTTTTGAGAGTCGGCCACGCATTGTCATTGCGAGCGTAGCGAAGCAATCTTTTTATTTAATTTTATTTAAAAATAGGGGGTGGATTGCTTCGTCGCTCTGCTCCTCGCAATGACCATAATTATGCCAGTTAAAAAAAACAAAATCCCGCCCGACTTCGCTACGGCGAAGCCGTTGCGGGCGGGTAAAACTCATAATATTAGCCCCGGGCCGGCCGTACCTTTAGAATTGAACCACGATCATATCGAAACCACTGGTGAGCGCATCAACTTCCGGGACTCCTGGCGGATTTTTCGCATTATTACCGAAATTGTCGAAGGGTATCAATTTTTAAGCGAGCTCGAGCGCGAAGTGATTATTTTAGGCTCGGCTCGCCTCCCGCCTAATAATAAATATTATCAAATTGCCGAGGACTTTGGCCGCATTTTAGGCAAAAATAAATTTACTACCATTACGGGCGGCGGCCCGGGTATTATGGAAGCCGCCAACAAAGGCGCTTTTGAAGCGGGCGGCGAATCCGTGGGCTTGAATATTCAGCTTCCGTTTGAACAGCGCATTAACCCCTATGTCCAAAAGGCCACCGCCTTCTATTATTTTTTTACCCGCAAAGTCATGCTCACGAGTCCGGGTAATGCTTTTACATTTTTCCCGGGCGGTTTTGGCACGCTCGACGAACTTTTTGAAATTTTGGATTACATGGAGCTGGGCTACATGGATCGCTCCCCGGTGGTTTTAGTGGGGCGGGAATATTGGGACCCGCTTTTAAATTTTTTACGTCATAAATCTATTTCCGAAGTGCGTTCGCTTAACGAAAACGACATCAGCCAATGCCATATTGTGGATACGGCCGAAGAGGCTTTTAATCTGGTCAAAGATGTTACCGACCGCCCCAATGTCTGCGATGGCGACCCTACTAACCCGCTTTGCCAGGAGGGGAGTACTGACTGGAAAGTTTTCCGGATCATGGCCGAACTAGTGGAGGGTTTTGAATTTTTAAACGAAGTCAAAAAACATGTCACAGTCCTTGGCACCAAAAGCGTTTTACCCGGTTCGTCCTTTTATTTAGCGGCTTATGAAGTTGGCAAATTAGTGGCGCAAAATGGCCTTGGCGTCATTAGCGGCGGGGGCCCTGGTATTATGGAGGCGGTCAGCCGGGGCGCGTTTGAGCACGGGGGGCAGAGCATTGGCATTAACATTCGCCGCGCCGGCCAAGAGCGCCATAACGCCTATCTCACGCGCTCGACTGGTTTTGTTTTCCCTTTTGTGCGCAAGCTTATCATTACTTCCTCGGATACTAAAGCTTACATATTTTTCCCGGGCGGGTTTGGGACTATGCACCAGCTGTTTGAGCTCCTCACCCATATTGAAACTAAAAAAATGGCGCCCATGCCGATTATTTTGTATGGCCGAGAATTTTGGCAGCCGCTCCTCGAGTTTATTCATTCCCTCCACGCTAATTTTAATACCATCAGTCACCTCGACGAAAGCATTATCAAATTAATAGATAATCCGGCTGATCTACTGCCATATCTGGCTTAAAAATAATTTCCCGATTTAAAAGTAGTTGTCTAATAGCAAAATGATTCCGTATTTTCAATTTATTCACATTAACCTCGGCCCTATTACTATTTATGTTTGGGGTCTGTTTGTGGCGCTCGGCATTTTAGCCGCCGCTTGGCTAGCCAATTTTTTAGCCAAGCGCTATATTTTGTCCTCGCCGCTTATCTTGGATGCTAGTCTAGCCGCTATCATTGGTGGTTTTTTAGGCGCGCGAATTTTTCATGTGATATTTTACGAAGCGGCTTTTTATTTGCAAAATCCGCTGGAAGTTTTTTATATCTGGCACGGCGGATTTTCTTCGTTCGGAGGCTTTCTGGGCGCGCTTGCCGCCGTTTGGATCTTTCTCAAAATTCGCCACCTTACTTATAAAGAATTTTTGCCCTATGTTGATTTGCTCACCACGAGCCTTTGGCTCGGGTGGGGGATAGGGCGGATTGGTTGCTTCTTAATTCACGACCACCCGGGCACATTAACAAATTTTATTGGCGCCGTTCGATTTCCCATGTTAGCTGTCACCGATTCAAATATCCCTATGCCAGAAGATCCTATTTATTTTATTCCGCGTCACGATTTGGGTTTATATGAATCAATTTTGGGTTTTATTTTGTTCGGATTATCCTGGGTTTTACTGCCGCGCCTCGCCAAAAAACAATGGGGGTTACTAGCTAATATTACCTGGTTAATTTATGCGGTCGCTCGTTTTGGTCTAGATTTTTTGCGCGCCACCGACCTTGAAAACAGCGACGCGCGTTATGGCGGCCTTACCCCGGCGCAGTGGGGGATGCTGGCTTTAATTTTCGCGTTGACCAGCGTGTTATTATATGGTAGGCTGAAGCCATCCAAATTACGCAATACAAAATAATAACTTTGGAAGGGTCGCATAGTGGTCTAGTGCACCGCCTTGGCCACCGCCTCGAGGCGGGGTCCCGCCCGCGGGCGGGAAAAGCTTATGTATACCGTGTATATAATTCAGAGTGAAAAAACAGGTAAGTACTACATTGGCTTTACCTCTAACATTGAAGATCGTTTGAGTCATCATAACAGTGGCGCTAACCGGTCTACCAGAGGTAAAGGACCGTGGCACATGGTTTATAACGAAATATTTGAAGATAAAACTTTGGCATGGAAGCGTGAACAGCAAATTAAAAGGTACAAAGGTGGCAAAGCTTTTAAAAAATTATTAACATTTAAAACTGGAAGGGTCGCATAGTGGTCTAGTGCACCGCCTTGGAAAGGCGGCATACCGCAAGGTATCGAGGGTTCAAATCCCTCCCCTTCCGCCAAAAATCGAAATCAGTTTTTAGAGCCGAAATGGGGTCGCGCCGAAGGCGCGACACTAATGCATTCCCCCCGCCGAATCCAGAATCCAAAAGGGTTTTCCACGCTCCGCGTGGCTCAAAAAAGACGGTTCGATCCTTAATTTGAAAGTTCGAACCGACTTTTTTGAACAAATGAAGTTTTTCTTCATTTGTTCCCTCGTTTGCCAATTCCATATTGTATTTCAAAAACTTTTCGGTAAGTTCGAACCGATTATTCGCTTTTTGTTCAAAAGCCGATAATTTCTCTTTGAGAAGCTGTTTTGAGGCAACCAGCGCACTTTTGGCGTCGCGATATTCTTCTAGTGAAAGTGCGCTCTCTAAATATGCCGTCATCAGCTTCTCAATCTTGGAATCCAAAAGAGAAATATCGGCTTTTGCAGAATCCACAAAAAGCGTACTCGATTGGATTTCGGATGATTGATCTTTTTTGTTTTCTTCAATCATCCAAGAAAGCCAATCGAGTGGCAAAGAAACTTTTTTGATTTCCTCTTGAA
>JAUSEN010000008.1 GCA_030650025.1 Candidatus Magasanikiibacteriota bacterium
TGGCACGCTGTACAACGGTCAACACCAACCATTAGTGAGCGAAGAAATTTTTTCCCTGGCTCAAAAAATACACCAAAACAAGGTGAAGAAATTCAGGGTGTGCAAAAATTTTATTTTCGGCGGACTCATCAACTGTGTTGAATGTGGGTCAAAAATGACCACCTGCTTTACCAACAAATGGCACGACGGGAAAATGCGGCGGTATCGGTACTATCGCTGTACCTCCACGATGAAACATAACTGGCAAGCGTGTTCGGTAAAGCAGATGTCCGCCGAACGTTTGGAAAATTTTTGCGTGGAAAGTTTAGACCGAATCGCCCATGACACGAACTATATTGAAAACATGGTTTACCGTCTCAATAATGATCCGGAAATGGGTCTTAGTTCACCCCAGGGAGTGGGGTTCGAACTCAAGAGAAATTGGTCTAAACTCTCCACCGCGGACGTGGCCGCCACTCTGAATTTCTTCTTATCTGAATTGAAATCCTCCACCGGCATAGCCCAAAATCTGCTCGCCAAACAGTGTTTTCAAAAAATTGCCTACTCACCTAAAAGTATTGAAATATCAATGGTATATCGCCAAGGGGCTGTAACCACTTCAGTATTAAAACCACAAACCCCGCTTATGGCGGGGTCGTGCGAAAATGTTTTAACAACTAGTTCGCAACCTGTGGTATGGCTCCCGGGGTCGGATTCGAACCGACGACCAATTGGTTACACTTATCTTTTTGTTTCCAAAAAGGGTGGACTATATCATCATCCAAACTAAATTTGGATGCAAGGCGCTTCCAATCCCGAACTGGTCGGGATTGTACTCCCCGAAGGGATAGTCTCTACACCTGCCTCCGCTAAAGCTATGGCAGGCAAGCCTTTTGGAATCATTATGGGCTTGCTTGCAATCCGTAGCCTTCGGCGAAGGATTGGCTCGGGATTACCTGTACGGCTTCCCCGAATTCACCTTGTTTTTCAACCTCAATTACTTGAGGAAGCTGCGTTTTGCCTTCGTGCACTTCGCGATGACAATTGGCGCAAAGTAAAATGCATTTATCAATTTCTTTTTTCACCATTGCCCAGCTTCTGGTATAACCTTTAGCCGAGATGCCGAAATCTTTAGATTTCGCCATACGGTGATGGAATTCGAGTGCATTTTCGCACCGATTATATCCACAAAGCGCACATTGACCACCCCCGCATTTAATTGCCATATCGCGAATCAGTCTTCTTCGCTTTTGGACAGCAATTTTTAAATAGGAGGCCCGATCAGCGTATTTTCGCTTATCTTTGGTCATGTGAAGGTCTTTATGTCCACAGCCAACTGCGCTACCGCTGCGCTACCCGGGAATAAATACTAATTTTTTTCATCTTCCTGCGCTATCGCGGAGTTTACCCGACTAAAGCCCCGCAGGGGCGAAGGCGGGCTACCCGGGAATACAAATAGTATTTTGTTTACTTGTGTTACGCTACCGCGGAGTTTACCCGCCGTAGGTCGCCTAAGGCGACCGCAGGTGGGCTACCCGGGAATAAAACTTGTGAAAATAGTATACAAAATTAGCCAACAAATGTCAACTCAAAAATGCTCTAATTGATCGCCAAAATTCTATAACTGGCCTCCCCGCTCGCTATTTTAAAAACCACTGTCTCGCCTGCTTTATGCCCAAATAAAGCGTGCCCCAGGGGCGAAAGATAGGAAATAACGCCTATTTGTGGATTAGACTCCACCGAACCAAGTATCTGAAACGTTTTCTCTCGCCCCTTAACTTCTACACTCACCCGAGAACCGATCTGCACGGTATTTCCGCCTGATTTTAAATCTATAACTTCGGCATTATTTATTTGGCTGTCAAGTCGGAGAATGGCATTATTAATACCGCGAAGCCTCCCCTTTGCCAGCTGGTACTCTGCGTTCTCCGAAAAATCCCCCAGTTCCGCCAGCCGCGCCACTTCGCTCGCCGCGGCTGGCCTTTTGGATTTGAGCTTCTCCAATTCAAAATTTAATTCGTTTAACTTAGCCTTGGTCATAATGGGGTCAGGCGCGAGCGAACTAAATTTTCCTGGTTTACGATAAGGAATTTGCACAAAAAATTATAATTACTAGGGGTGAGTCAAAAATAAGTTTACTTATTTTTGCGAAGCCCGACGTAATTTCAAGCTTCGCTTATAATAAACTATCATCCGCCGTCGGTTCTTTTACGCCACGGAAAACAACATCTATAATATTTTGGACGCCAAACTGGCGGCCATCCAAAAACCCACTCATGGCCGCTTCCGCTAGCCAGCCAGAGTTAACCCAGTCAAACAGCCACTCGGATGTATAACGAGGGTCGTTTTGGCTAATGCCCGCGCCAATGGTTTTAAGCCAAGTGCGGTTAAACACCTCCTGGCTACCAAGAGACGGCGCCATGATAATAGGAATGCCCAAGGCCGAATAAAACACCAACTCGCTCGGCTTTGTCCACAGGATGTCGGTCGAACGAAGGCTCTCGTTAAGAGCGCGGAAATAATCTTCTTTCTGAAGAGCAAAAATAATTTGTAAATTTTTCCCAAAAACTTTTTCTAAGCCATAATTGCTAATGGCCTCGCGAAAATAACAATAAACATCATTGCGCGTGCCGGCTACTAAATTCACATTTATTTCGTTGGCTAACAATTTTTGACGCAGACTCCACAGCATCTGGCGGCCAATCTTTTTTTGCGCGCCCGCGCCGCCGACCGCGAAAGCCAAGGTCAGAGGGTGGTGGTGCCGCTCTTCTATTTTTATATTTTTCAAAAAATTCTTGATTGTCTCCGCGTACTTGTGGCGGTAACGGTGTTCCGGATCTAAATTAATCAAACGCTCGGCCAAATCACGCTGGAGCGTATCAAGACCCGAGCCGCCGTCCAAATTTTCTTCTGGGAGAGGGAACCCGGTTAAAAATATATTATCTGGTTTAACGCCATAAAGCTTAAGGCGCTCTACCACCCGCCGGCACGGCGCCAGATACTTAATCCGGCTCTTTTTAGGGTGGAGCGGCGCCCAGGTACGGCTAATATCCGAATCGCAAATTACTAAATAAATATCGTTTTTAAAATCATGCTCCTCGGCCATAAAGGCGGCGGTAAAAAAAGTGGTAATCAGGGGAATGTTTTTAGTATTTAAAAGCTTTATTAAATCTTTGCCCGAGCCGCGTTTAATAATGTAATAATTCTGACGAATTTGCAAATTGGGGGCCGAGAGATCCCGCCGTGGATAAAACGCCGGCACTTCTTGAAATTTGTCCATTAAACCAAACAGCCACCCGCCAATGAAGGGCACGTTGGACAGGCGAGAAAAAGTCTCATACAAGCGCTGGGTGGCTTGCCAGCCGCGGTATTCTTTTTTCGAGATGCCTTCGTAATTATTGGCGTTAATAACCTTGCCGGTCGGCGATAAATGCCGGAGCGGGTACGCCGCCCGCTGGTGGCCATAACCCATGTCAACCACCACCACCCAGGCTTCGTGATTAGAATTTTTCTGCTCCATATTCATAATCTCAGTGTCATCTTGAGGCGAAGCCGAAAGATCTAAGCGTTATTAATTTTCGAACGTCGCTTAGATTCTTCTCCGCCTGCGGCGGATCAGAATGACAAAAAATATTAAAATTTAACTCTTTTATTTACCGCCCACAAAAAACCCATGCGCTTATCAAATTTAGAGGGAAAAATTCGCACGCCAAAACCATGCTCTCGCATTTTCCGCTCTATCCACTCGTAATTATTTTGCCCATAATTATGATACTCCATGATAATGGCCCCAATATTCCCAAAATCTTCAGGAGTCGCGCCGGCAAAAACTTCATACTCGCCGCCCTCAATATCCATTTTAATTAGCGCCAATTTTCCTGATTGCGAAAATTTAATCAAATCTGCCAAACTATAAACTTTTACCGGGATCTCGCCCTCATTTAATTTACCGCGCTTGGATAAAAGCAGTTCGTGATTATGGCTATCCGGTGAGAGCTTTAAGACGCCCTCCCCGCTGGCGCGCGCCAGCGCGCCCGCCACTATCCTTACACCGCTAATATTATTCTCGTTCAAATGCTTTTTTAAAAAAATTAAATTATTCGCTTCCGGCTCCAGAGCCGCCACTTCAACAGCCGGATTAATTGCCTTGGCATACAACGTAAAAAAACCCGCGTGCGCGCCCACATCCGCGATGGCAAATTTTGCCTTCTCTATCACCGCCGCGCAAATTCGGTATTCCTCTAACTTAAAAATCTCGGCTACAACGCTTTTGTCCGCTTCGTCTCTTGTGTAAATAACCAAACTTCGGCCTCTAAATTTAATCAGGCTTTTTTGCATATTAGTATTATAGCAGAATAACAAAAACAAAAAAAGACCGCCGGTTAAGGTGGTCTTTTGTGATAATTCTAGTTTAGCGTTTGCTCCACTGCGGGCCGCGGCGGGCTTTTTTGAGGCCGGGTTTCTTGCGTTCTTTAATGCGGGCGTCTCGCGTCAAAAACCTCTGCGTCTTCATGGTTTTGCGCCAGTCTTCATTCCAAATCACCAAGGCGCGCGCGATCCCAAGCTGAACCGCTTCGGCCTGGCCATGCTTGCCGCCGCCCACCACTTTAGCGGAAATATCCAAATCTTTTTCTTTCGCCACTGCTTTTAAAGGCGACATCACTAAACTTTGCAAAGTAAAATGCGGAAAATACTTGTTCAATTCTTCGCCATTGATAGTAATTTTTCCAGAACCTTTAGTGAGACGCACGCGCGCCGACGCTCGCTTCCGGCGACCGACAGTCTGCAAACGATCTTTGGATCCAATAATCTTAGTCATATTATTTATTCTGATTTATTCGAAATCATCATTATTTAACAAATCGCAAACGCTTCAAACGCGCGGTGCGGAACTTATTGCGCGGGAGCATTTTAGAAACCGCGTGCTTAATAACAAACTCGGGCTTTTCACGAATAACCATGTTAGCCGGAATTTCCTTAAGCCCGCCCGGGTGCATGGAATGATGGCGATAAACTTTTTGCGCCGCCTTCTTGCCGGTAAACACCGCCTGGTCAGCATTGGTTACTGTAACGCGGTCACCCATATCCCACTGCGGAACATAGCTAACTTTATGCTTGCCAATTAAAATTTGGGCAATCTGTGTTGCTAAGCGCCCGGGAGTATTACCAGCCGCATCAAGAGCGATTGTTTTACGAGAAACTCGAGACATAATTATTTAGATAAATTCTATCACGGCTGTCTGGCTGCCATCCCCTTTACGCGGGCCGAGCATGGTCAACCTGGTGTAGCCGCCTTTCCGATCTTTATAGCGTGGGCCCAAAACTTCCATCAGCTTCTTGACAGCTTTATCAGTATGGAGATCAGCCCGGAGCAGGCGGCGAGCCGCCAGCGTATTATTCTTGGCCGACGTTACCAGCCTTTCCACTCGGCTCTGCGCGGCTTTCGCTTTCGCCTTGGTAGTTTTAATTTTTTCGTGCAAAATCAAGCTCTCGGCCAAATTGCGAAGCAAGGCCGTGCGCGGCCCAACCTTCCGATCTAGAGTAATTTTCTTTTTTTGATGCCGCATACGATTTGACAAAATCGTGCCGCGCAATGTCCTTTGAAGCGCGGCGCAAATTATTTAATTTACTTCTTGCTTGCCTTTTTAACCTTGGCTTTCGCTTTCTTTTCCTTTTTTTCTGTTTTAGCGGCCTCTTCATCCGGGCTAGCCTCTTCAGCGGTTATTTCGGGAATAGCGGCGGCCTCCACTGTTTCGCGCGTGAATACTTCCGTGGCGCTAGCTTGTTCCACTGACTCGGAAATTACCGTAAAATGATCCATCAATATTTGCGTAGCCTGACGCAAAGCTTCACGCGGGCTGATTGTACCGTTGGTTTCGATATTAATAGTCAATTTCTCGTAGTTAGTGATGTCGCCAACGCGAGTGTACTCCACGTGATAACCAACATCCTTAACCGGTGTATAGACTGAATCTACCACCATAGTGCCAAGGTCATAATTCTTGCGATCTTTTTCCTCAACCGGCCTATAACCACGGCCTTTGCCAACCACAATTTCCATTTCGAAAATTTTGTTGCTTGTTAAATTGCAAATCACTAAATTCTTGTTAGCCACTTCCACGTCCGAATTCTTTTCAATATCCGCGGCTGTCACCGGGCCTGGGCCTTTTTTTACCAAATTCAATTTGACCGGCTCGTCCGAAAATACTTTCACTGCCAGTTGCTTTAAATTAAGCATTATTTCCACGATATCTTCCTTCACGCCTTCGGCCGTGGTAAATTCGTGCTCGACGCCTTTGATTTTAAAATATTCTACCGCCGAACCCGGGAGAGAGGACAATAAAACGCGGCGATAAGCATTGCCAAGCGTCGTGGCGTAGCCATGATAACACGGCATCACCACCACGGAACCAAGGCTCGGTGTGTCGCCTTCAAAAAATTCGATTTTAGATGGCAAGAGAAAATTTTCCATATGGCTTTAAATTTACCCTCCCTAAAATTGGGAAAATTAACGTGAATAAAAACCGATGATGGCGTTCGCATCAAAATTAGGCAATTCCACGGTCGGCAGATTCAAAACTTTTGCCGAGAGTTTAGTGGCGTCAACATTGACCCAAGCCGGTAAATCTTTTTTAGCGATAGTCTCGGATAAATCCGTAAATAATTTGCTCTTTTTGGCAGGCTCGGCCACGGCGACAATTTCGCCAACGCGCACTCGGTACGACGGAATATCGAGCTTTTTGCCATTAACCGTGATATGGCCGTGGGAAACGGCTTGGCGCGCCGCGGCTCGCGAAGGCGCGAACCCCGCGCGATACGCCACATTGTCCAAACGAGATTCCAAATATTGCACCAAAAATTTACTGGTATCACCGGTTTTTTTGGAAGCCTCGGCCACATAATTAGAAAACTGCTTTTCTAAAATACCGTACAACTTTTTGGCTTTTTGCTTTTCGCGCAACTGCTTGCCAAAAGAAGAGAGTTTGGCGCGCTTCCTCGCTAAGCCGTGCTGGCCAGAGGGAAAATTGCGTTTCATTACCGGGCATTTTGGGCTATCGCAAAGCTTCTCGCCCCACAGGCGGCAAAGTTTATGTTTCGGTCCAATTAATCGTGCCATGCAATCTATTAATTATTATTTAAATTAAACGCGCCGTCTCTTCGGCGGGCGGCAACCATTGTGTGGAATAGGAGTCACATCCGCAATTCCCAAGATATTCAAACCATTGGCATGAAGCGCGCGGATCGCGGATTCGCGGCCGCCGCCAATACCTTTAACAAATACCGACACTTCTTTAACATTATATCCGGCAATCTTGGTGAGCAAATCTTTCACTACCATGCTGGCGGCATACGGCGTGGCTTTCTTCGGGCCTTTAAAACCAGAGACGCCCGCGCTGGACCAGCCCAAAACATTGCCATTCGGATCAGTAATTGTAATAATAGTGTTATTAAAAGTGGCTTGCACGTAAGCGTTGCCTCGCGGCACTTGGCGCGACACTGTTTTCTTTTTCACAACCTTAACCGGAGCGCCGGCCGCGGGCGCAGCGTTATTGCTGGCGGTTGGTTTTAAATTTTGTTCAGCCATATTTATTAAGTTTTTTGCCCGTCGGGTTTGCGGCCGCTACCCATGGTCTTGCGAACATTGCCCCTAACCGTGCGGGAGTTAGTTTTGGTGCGCTGGCCGCGAACTGGCAAATGCTTCATGTGGCGAATGCCGCGGTAGCTCTTGGTATCTTTCAAAGTTTTGATATTACTCATTATTTCGCGGCGCAAATCGCCTTCGGTCTTAAAATTCTTCTCAACATATGCCCGCAGGGTATCTTCTTGTTCATTGGTCAAATCCTTGGTGCGGATATTGCCGTCAATCTTAGTAGCCACTAAGATTTTTTTTGCCAGCGTTGCGCCAATGCCAAAAATATAACGCAGTGAAAACTCGATCTTCTTTTCCTCTGGTATGTTAGTACTGGCAATACGCATACGATTTAACAAAATCGTGCCGCGCAATGTCCTTTGAGGCGCGGCGCTTAATTTAATCTAACCTTGGCGTTGGTTATGTTTTCTAGTTTCGCAAATAACATGCACTCGGCCTTTGCGGCGCACTATCTTACACTTCATGCAAATTTTCTTAACCGAGGCTTTGACTTTCATGTGATTTTATAAATGATTCTTCTGCAACCAAGTTATCCGCCTTCGGCGGATTCATAACTGACAAGAAATTTTATTCGCCCACTACGTGGTCTCTAAAATTTCTGTCGTTATGAAAAAATACCAACCACTGCCGCGATATCGTAGCCCGCGCAGCGCTGCCACAGACCAATTATCATTGGGCAGACGTTCGCCGTGCTCCACCGCACTGGTTGATATTATTTAGTAACGAAATGTAATCCTTCCTTTGCTCAAGTCGTAGGGCGTCATCACAACTTTTACCTTATCACCTACCGCGAGCCGAATGCGATTCAAACGCATTTTACCGGCCAAGTGCGCGATAATCATTTGGCCACTTTCGAGCTGTACTCGAAATGTCCCGGCTGGCAACATTTCTTCTACCACGCCCACTAATTCTATTACGTCTTTGTTCGACATTCAAGAAAATTTAACTGGACACTATTTTAAACTAAATCCTGGGTTCTGTCAAGGGCGTGCCTTTTTTTACATTGGCAGCTTTTGAGTAACCACAAAATTTCGCTTATTTTAGCCTAAATAAATAAAAAACTAACATAGCCGCTAGCGACTTTTTGATAAATACATCATACCACAAGCATGACTTATTCACAACGTAGGGGCATGGTCGCATGGGGCGACCTTGCCCCTACTCAACAATCGCTTTAATGCGCCGGACTCCAGCCGAAACCGCTTCTTCTTTAATAATTTTAAATTTACCAATCAAGCCAGTGTGCTCCACATGCGGACCGCCGCAGACTTCGCGGCTAAAAGTCGGGCTAGAGACATCAGCAGTAGCCACATCATTCGGGTCGCCCACAGTATAGACTTTAATTTTTGCTTGATATTTATCTTCAAACAAGCCAATCGCCTTCTTGACCTTCGCTTCTTCAAAACTCATCTCTTGATATGAAACCGGGTAATCGCGTTTAATAGCCGCGTTTACTAAATCCTCGGCCTGTTTAACTTGTTCTGGCGTCATTTTTTGCGGATGGCTAAAATCAAACCGCATGCGCTCTTGGGTAATGTTACTCCCCCTCTGCATCGCGTGCGGCCCCAGAATTTTTTGGAGCGCGGCGTGGAGCAAGTGCGTGGCAGTATGGTATCTTGTCGAAATGGCGCTATGATCAGCGAGGCCACCGGCGAATTTTTGTTCCGCGCCCGCGCGCGACTTATCCTGATGCTCTTTAAAAGCCGTTTCAAAACCATTAACATCAACTGTCAAACTATTCTCGATCGCGAGTTCTTGCGTCATCTCAAGCGGGAATCCGTACGTGTCGTATAATTTAAACGCGTGCTTGCCGGAAATCTCGGTAATACGCTGACCCGTTTTCTCAAACGCGGTTTGAAACCCGCCGAGGAGGTGGGCAAATTCTTTTAAGCCTTGTTCGATGGTATTTCTAAATTTCGATTCCTCGGCTGCCATTTCGTTCAAAATAAATTCGCGGTTGCGAGAGAGCTCTGGGTAAACTTCGCGAAAAATCTCAATAACTTTTTCTGAAATTATAGAACTAAAATTTTTGTTTATACCGAGCATTTCGCCATGGCGCACCGCGCGGCGAATTAATCGCCTCACGATATACCCGCGTTCCACGTTACTTGGCGCGATATGCGCGTCGTCTCCCATGATCATCGTAGCAGTGCGCAGGTGGTCGGCGACGATACGCATCGAGCGAGTAGTTTGACCACCAGCGATATATTCTTTACCGGCTAAATCCTGAATGGTTTGAATCAGAGGCCAAAAAGTGTCCACTTGGAACACATCAACAAATCCATTGAGCGCTACCAGCGTGCGCTCAAGACCCATGCCCGTATCAACATTTTTTTGCTTGAGTGGCGCGAATGTTCCGTCTGTATTTTTATTATATTGCATGAAGACATCGTTCCAGATCTCGAGCCAATTGTCTTCATCGTTCGCGGGGTTACTGCCCAAGGGCGGGAACTCGGTTTTACCGCTCCAATAAAACATTTCCGTGTCCGGGCCGCACGGACCGGTTTTGCCGGCCGGGCCCCACCAATTATTTTTCTTGGGCAAACAGCCAATCCGTTCCTCGGGCACGCCGAGAGACTTCCAAATATTAGCCGATTCCTCGTCTTTAGGCGCGTCGCTGTCACCGGCAAAAACCGTCACCGCCAATTTTTTTGGATCCAAACCTAGCCATTTTTTGTCTGTTAAAAATTCTAAGCTCCAAGCAATGGCCTCACTCTTAAAATAACCTGATCCGACCCCATCTGGGGCGTCGGATTCGCCCAAACTCCAGTTCCCGAGCATTTCAAAAAAAGTGTCGTGACGATTATCACCAACTTCATCAATATCTTGCGTGCGCACGCATTTCTGCACATTGGCTAAGCGCGTGCCCGCCGGGTGCTTCTGACCCATTAAGTATGGAACGAGTGGATGCATACCAGCGGTAGTATACAAAACCGTCGGGTCATTATCCGGAATCAAAGAAGCCGAAGGAATAATGGCGTGCCTCTTGGACTCAAAAAACTTCAAATATTTGCTTCGAAGTTCTTGTGAACTAATCGATATTTTTGTCTGCCCGCCTTTGGCAGGGCGCAATTCTTTAGAAGTCAACATAAATTTTATTACTCGCAAGTAGCGGCTAGCATATCGTACCAATTAGACCCGCTACTAAATACCGAGAGCGGGGTCGTACAGCGGGAATGGTCAGGCGAATACCGCGCCGCCCAAATATCAGCATTATAAGCCGTGGCATCGAGCCTCACGCAAGTAATTCTAGCGCCGCCTTGGCAACTAATTTCCACTACGTCTTGGCCTTTGGGCGCGAAAGAAATCCGCGGATCGCCATAAAGCAAATACGGTTTTTGATTCTTTACCGCTACGCTGGGGCTAAATCGGAACACAACTTGCTCTTCGAGTGGTTTACTGCGAACGATATCAACTTTCCCGCCTTGTCCAAAAACCCAATTATACAAATATGTCTTATGCTCGGTGGCGGCGCGCAGTAAAACCGAACTGTTGCGCAAAAGCGTATAAGGATAGCTGGCTCCCGAAGCAGTATTTGGCGAAACAATCTCCGGGAGCGTGCGCTCAAACCGCTTTACTAATTTGGGGTTTCGGCCGCCGCGCTCGTACTCCCATTGATACAAAAAAACTCTGGCCTCGTAAGAGGTTACATTTTGGCCTCTCGGCACATCATCGAGTGTGCTGGTTGGCATTATATATTCCAAAACAATCAACCGGTTATTGCCGGCCTCGGTGAAAGAACAGGCCGCGCTCCGCTCTGCTCGCGCTAGGCGCGGGGCCGTACCGCTAAAATAAGAGTTGCTAATGGCGCAATCTTGGCTCCGGAGCTCGCTGTAGCTGGCCAAATTCCTCCCCGCCTGAAAAAGACGATCCTGCCGCTCGAGCCCGGCCCAATTAAACGCCCCCTCGCTTGCGAGCGCCACGGCGGCTCCCTTATAAGCGCTTTGGTTAAACGAACGCGCTGCAGTATGATTTTTCAGATTATAAATAGCCGCGGATCGAATGCTGTTCAGCTTAAGCTTCTGATCAACGCTTAAACGTGGCAAAACATCTTTAGAAAAAAGCAAAGTGAGCGCCGGCAAACTATCAGTGGAAAGTTCGGCGATATAGTCCAAATCCAAAGGCTGATTCTCCGCCATAAATCGGCGCACATTCTCGCGCGTAATAATATAATCAACGTTTACTGACGCGACCATTGTTAAAGCGGCCACCCCGGATATTAAAACGATATAAAAAAACCGGCGAAACGCCACCCGAATCCAAAAACAAGCCGCGGTTAGACTCAAAAGCGCCAAAATAAAATAAATAAACCACTCCACATAGAGCCGCAAAACCGTGTAGCCATATTCAAACTGATACAAATTCATGCGCCGCAAAGCCGAGGCCGCGATGGCGCCGACTTGCAATACCAAGAGGGTGGTAAAAACGCTGACGATTTTAGACTTCTCCCGCCCCACGAACGCGCGATACACCACTACCAAGAAAAGCGCAGAGAGCCCGATTACCCAGCTCAACTCAAAAAACCCTTGCCGCGCGTAATCCGCGAACGTCAAACCATTTTTTAAAACAAACTCCGCAGAACCAAATAAATACTTAAATTGAATAAATACGAACGCGCCAAATAAAACATTAATCAAAGCCAACACCACGGCCACGATTACCTGGTCGAGCTCCCGGGCCAAGTCGTTAACACTGGCGAGAACGCTATCATGGAGGGCGGTCGCGTAATAAAATCCGCCGGCAAAAAGCGCGAGCGCCACGGTGCGCAGAACCCGCCAAGCAAATTCCGGTATCTTCTCAATATTAAATAAATCCGCGAGCCCCTCTGCAAACACCGCGTCGGCCTTGTTAAAAAGCCAGGCAAAAATAATTAAAAACGGAATCGCGATAACAAGCCCGAGCAGTATCCGACGCACTAATTGTTTGCGCGGGTCATCGTGCCACAAAAAAACATCTTTATACATGTCCGACCACTTCATAAACAAGAGGTCAATCCGGCGCACCACGGGAAACCCGCGAAAATGGAACGTATGCTTAGCGGGGTTTTGCATGGTAGCGAGTAAGGCAAAGACCGCCGACAAAACCAAAACCATGGCGCCGCCGGCTTGGCGCACAAATTCGTTATTTAACAGGACGCGATCCAAGCTAAGGATGACGATCGGAGCCAAGAGCCACCAGGCTTGTCTTTGGCGTAGCACCACGGTCAAGTTAGCGATTATTAAAAACCCGGTCGTATAAAGTAAAACGTAAATCGCGAACCCAATTCCCGGCTCTTGCTGCCAAAAAAAGAAGTCATACAGAATACTGATAACCGCCGCGAAACCCAGCCAAATCAAACGATTATTTCTCGACTTTGAACTCGCGTTTGCATTCACAAAATCTAAATTCATAGATCTCTAATCTCTAAAAAATTATTTAATCACTCCCCCGCCTAAACACGCCCCGTTATTGTAAAACACCGCGAATTGCCCGGGCGTAACCGCGCGCTCTGGCTTTGCAAAATGAACGATAACGAGATTCCTCGTCGGCCTTCGGCCTCGCTCGGAATGACAACGAACAATGCACTCCTGCAATATCTGGCGATGGCGTAGGCGTACCTGGCATTTTAACGGAAATTGAGGTTTCTGACAAATCCAATTAACGCCCGTAACCACAGCTTCTTTGGAAAACAAAAGCAGGTCATCTTCATAGCCAACAACCAATTCATTGGTTCTAATATTTTTAGCGACCACATACAAAGGCCGATTCCCCTCTCCTTCGCAAAGGAGAGGGCGAGGGTGAGGACTCGCCAATCCCAAATGCCTCTGACCAATCGTATAAAACGCCAGACCATCGTGTTTACCGACAACAATTCGCTGTAGGGGCGGGGTTACCCCGCCCTTACCGTACGACATTATAATCTTTCCCGGTTTATGTTTTATTCTTTTCTCCAAAAATTCTTTCATCGGCACTTCGCCAATAAAACAAATGCCCATGCTCTCGGCTTTATCCGCGACTGGCAAGCCAAATTTCTTAGCTAATTTCCTGACTTCTGGCTTAGTATATTCGCCCACGGGAAATAGAGTTTTAGATAACTGCTTCTGGTTTAGCTGGTGCAAAAAATATGTTTGGTCTTTATTTTTGTCTTTGGCTTCGAGAAGATGAACCAGACCTCCCCCAAACCCCTCCTTTGCGAAGGAGGGGGGTCGAGCTCCCTCTCCATCGCAATGGAGAGGGCGGGGGGTGAGGACTCGTCTCGCATAATGCCCGGTCGCCAAATAATCAAAACCCAATTCTTCTGCCTTTTTCAGCCAACTCCCAAATTTAATAAATTTATTGCACATCACATCCGGGTTCGGCGTCCGCCCCTGCCGGTATTCCGCGAACATGTAATCCAAAACATCGCGTTTATATTCTTTAACAAAATTCAGTTTCAAAATCGGAATATTTAATTGCGCGGCCACGCGCACAGCGTCGCGGTAATCCGGAACATAACAAGACTGCGTCTGTTGTAGTGGCCCGGCATGCCTGGCCACTACGTTTTCGCCGTCATCATCGTAATTAATCATAAAAGCCGCCGTGACATTATATCCGGCTTTAACGAGGAGCGCGGCGGCTACGGCCGAGTCCACCCCACCACTAAGCGCCACTAAAACTTTTATTTTTTTATTAAACTTTATTTTCACAAATAATTAACAACACTTTACAAACTTACTGGCTTAATTTCTTTTTTTAATAACTTGACCTGATACTCATTTATCGGGCGCATTAAATTTTGATCATTGGCCATTTGGCGGGCCTTATTTGTTATTAGCCAGTTATACATATCATACTTAAACCGAAAATCACTTCTTAAAGCCAAATAATCATTTTTAAAAAATATTTTCGCTCTTTTCACTCCAATATTTCCTAAGGCGTCTAATTTATCCGCATCACGCAATATAATCGCTTCTTGGTACTTATCCGCCGCGTTATTATAGTGGTACCGTACCGCATACAACAAAATTATTTTTTCTTCTTTGGTAAGAAGCGAAAAAATTTTATCTTTCCTAAACCACTCTCGGCAAAGTTTATACGACAACTCGTGATGAGTATTGGTGGAATTATTTTTCGCGTGCGAGCCCTTTTTTTCTAGAGTTCTGCCCACATCGTGGAGTACTGCCGCGAGTTCACACAAAAATATATTTGCTTTCACCGCTTTAGCGATGACAATCGCATTTTTTACCACCCGCGCCACGTGGTCATAACCATGCGCTGGGACTGGAGTAACTTTAAACAAAGCTTTAACTTTAATGTTTACCTCTCTAACAATTTGTTTTTGAATTTTTGTATACATAATAACCAGATTATATATGAAACAGCCAAATATTTCAAGATATCCCGCCATAGGCGGATTGTTAACTGACACAAAATTTGCCTCGCTTATGCTCGCAAATTTAGGTCGTTAACAAAAAAAATCCGGCAGCCTTAGGCTACCGGATCTAAAATTTTTATTTTTAGCCCTGGTTGCGTCGCGCCATCATGCAAGATTTGCAGTAGACGGGGCGATCACCGGTTGGTTGGAAGGGCAATTCAGTGATTGCCATGCCGCACTGTCCGCAGGTTAAATTAACCTGGAACATTTGGCGCGGGCCGCGGCTCATGCCGCCACCCATTCCTCCACCCATACCACCACCGCGGGTTTGGCGGAAAGCCCGATTGCAGTCGCTGCAATAAACGGGGCGGTCGCCAGACGGCTGAAACGGCAGCTGTGAAATGTGGGCCCCGCACTTAGCGCAGGTTAAATCCACATCGTACATCTGGCGGTCATTGCCATATGCCATACGTGTGTGTTCTGTTTGGTTCCCAAAATGTTGTTTGAGATATTTTGATTATTCGACCCCCAGTTTACTTTTAGTAAACCAGGACTATTTTGGGAACTTTGTTATTACGCTGTTGCCCAAATTTATTGAGATTAGTATAGCATAAAAATCCGGCTTTGTCAAATGCCTCTGGCATTCTGAACCGCCTCGGTTACTTCTTGCAGAGCCCCCGTGCCAACACTAGCCAAAACAGCGGCCTCTTTAACTGCTTTTTTAAGATCATACTTATTAGGAAAAACAGCAAAACTACGCCTTAAAAATATAATTGTGTTCGCGCGCAATGGGTCTTTAATTAAGTTACTCTTTAATCCAGTTACTAAATCTCTTACCTTATTAAGCTCGTCTAACAAATCCTGAATTCTCTTCGCCTCTCCGCCCTTAGTATCAGGGAGAACGTCCAAACCTTGTTGTTGTAAAATTCTTAATTTATGCTCTATCTGTTCCAAAGACGACCCCAAGAATCCCTTCTCTAAAATTTCGCGCGCCGAATGAGAAAGCATCAACTTGTCTGGAGCGGCCGCGTCTCTTTTTACGCCTGGTTCCCGACCGCCTCCTTGTGTGTGAGTCCTCATAGATAAGCAAAGCTTGAAATTGCGTCGGTCTTCGCAAAAAGAAAACTACAGTTTTCTTTTTGACTCATCCCTAGCAATTATAAATTAATTAGTAGTTCGATTTAAAGTCGTAATCGGCCGGCTCTGGGTGATATAAAATTTACTCCCGACTTTGGCCCATTCAATATCACAGGGGAAGCCATAATGCTTCTCAATATTTATAAAAATCTTAGCCGCTTCGATAATTTCTTTGCCCGATAATTTTTGTTTTGTCCCTTCGCTCTCGCTAATATTTCCCCACTCATTGCGCTTCCCCTCTCCGCTATCTACTAACAAATCGCTTTTGGCGGAACGCGCCAACGCGTTCCCTACAAGTTTTTTTCCTACTAATTTTCGGGTCTGCGTCGCCACATTAATATCAAGAATGCTAAGCTCTGATTTACTAACAATATAACTATCAGGAGTAATCTGACCGCCCACAATCGCTTCACCGAGGCCAAAACCGGCTTCTATTATCATCTGATCTCTGTCTTCGGTAACCGGATGCACGGTAAAAGCAATGCCTGACACTTCAGACTGTACCATAGTTTGCACTACCACCGCAACCGAAACATAGTGGTCGATTAAGTTCTTCTCGTGGCGGTAAAAAATTGCCCGAGGTGTGAATAGCGAAGACCAGCACTCTTTAACCCGCTCTACTACCTGCTCGGCTGGCGTATTTAAATATGTTTCCAGTTCCCCGGCCCAGCTCGCGACCGCCGAATCCTCCGCCGTCGCACTGCTCCGGACCGCCACCAAAAAATCATTGTCATTCCGAGCGAGGCCGGAGGCCGACGAGGAATCTCCCGAAAGTTTAGCATGAGCTGCCAAAATTTCTACTTCTAAATCTTTGGGCATGGCATGGTCGTGAATCGCGTCCCGAATCACCGCGCTCGCTTTATCAATCGAATTTACATCCGCCACGTTCACCTCTTTGAGCCGCGCACTAATTTCAGCATTCAAATCAGTTTCTTCTAAAAATCTATCAAAGGCGCTTGCGAGCACCACAAACCCGGGCGGGACAGGAATCCCGGTATTCGCCATCTCACCCAAACTGGCGCCTTTGCCACCCGCCTCGGCGACATTGTTTTTAGAAATTTCATTGAAGAATTTTAGATGGGGCATACAACTCAAAAATTAAAACCCTAAACCTTTTTTGCAGTACCCTTTACTGGATCAATCTCTACCAAATCTCCATTTTTAAATACTGTGGTCACGGTTTTCGTTCCAACAATGCATGGAATGTTTAATTCTCGGCTTGTAATAGCCGCATGCGAGGTGAGCCCACCGGTATCTGTTAAAACTGCACAGGCCTTTTTCATAGCAAAAACATATTCCGGGCTAGTCATCGGCGCCACCAACACCTCACCTTCCTTAAAACTTTCTACCTTAGTTGGATCAAATAAAATATGCACGACCCCCTTAATCATGGCGCCACTACCTTTACTCGCCACCGCCCCCCTTACTTCCGACGCTCCAACCGCAGATTTTTCTGTGCCATACAAATTCCAATAAAAATCTACTTCCTGTGAGGATAATTCCCGGCAATCGTGGAAAAACCAAACGCCAAAACCATTGGCTCGTTTTTTTAATTCCTCGTGCAAATCTTGACCACTTATAATTTCGGCAATTTGATTATGCCACAAATTGTGTAACTCATCAAAACTATATTTATAACGACGCGCCACTTCGCTGGTCAAAACATCAATATAATGCAAAATAATGAATATACTTTTTTTGCGTTCATCTTGCCACTCGATACCATACGTAATCGCCTTAGCTATAGCCATAATCTCTGGCGGTAAATTATATTGTGCTTGAAAACTGGCCTTGCGTTTAGCCGTTTCTGCTAATTTTGTTTTAACGTTACTTTCAAAATCAGTCGGGATTTCTTTTTTGTGTTCAGCAAACCAGGACTCAGACAAAATTTGGGTACCAGCATAGCTATTTTTTAACCAGTAAAATTGTTCAACGTGCTTTTTAAGATCGCTCGTGTTAACTAGGGCAATTTCTTCTTCCTGATAAAAAGAAATTTGCTCTGGCGCGGTTAACACTTCAAGAGCCGAACGCAATTCATCTTGGTCCGTAATAATAGGCTTTAATTTTTCTGTCAGATACTCGGTCGAACCGTAATTTGCTAATTCGGGAATCGACCCAGCCACCCAAAATTTAAGATATAAATCATTAAAATTATTCCACAACTTTAACAGCTCGCTATCGCTAGCAGCTGATAGTTTAAGCGAACCAATATGCTTTTCTAAGCTAGCGATCTCCCGATCATAACCCTGCCATTCTTTATATATGCCCTCACGAGAAATCGAGGGTAACATGTACTTAACAAAAACTCGCTGCCCGGCCGCGACTACGTCTGGTGTGTTGTTAACCCAAAACGAACGACCGTCCTTAAACATCCATAAAGTCTCCGACCAATTTTCAGCAAACTTGGCACGAAAGGCTTGGTAGTGAGTCTCCACAAACGTAGAAACATACAAAAATTTGCCTGGCACTGGCCCCCAACGAAAAATATCGCCTTTGGAATCAAACGGAGTTTTATTTTGCATATGATTTATTAATTAATTCTATACTATTCCATTGTGGGTCGTGTGGTAAACCCATTTCCTGTCTGACCGCTTGCACCCGCTCGAAATATTTTCGGCAGGCCTCTAGAGTTTTTTCGTAAGCATAAGCATCATGGGTCCCTTCGTATGTAGAACAATCAAGAACATCGGCGTCTTTTACTAATTCCGCATATGGATTAGTCGAAACCACATGCTTATCGCTATGCTCATAAATCGCCTCGACTATAATTTTGATTTCTTCTCCACTAAACTTATTAATCGACCGCAGATACTCTTCGGCAATTACAGCGCCTTTATGCGCGTGATCTTTGGCATCTCCCGAAACATTTACGGCAATGTCATGCATCACACACACAATTGCTCCGATTTCGGGTCTTAAACCTCGCTTTTCTGCTAGCACCCGACCAAATTGGGCAACCGACGAACTGTGTTTAAGCTCAAATACTTTCCCCCAAACACGGCTCTCATCCGGAATTTTACTACAGCTTTCGAGTATCACTTCAACAACGTGGCGCTCTACCCGCTCAGCGCGCGACACGTTCTCGCCTTGAAAATGGGTGTAGGGGTTGGTGTTAGACATATTAAAAGATAAATTATTTTACACTCTAGAATAGCATTTTTTGGGTATTTCGTAAATCATCCGGCCACTCTCCGGTTGATTATAATCAAACTATTGGCTAACGCTAAGCTAAAATTTATAAAAAAAATGTTGTAAGAGTCTTACAACATTACCTGAAAAGCTACTTTTTAAAATTTCTCTGATCAGGTGGATATGGCTTATTTTTAATCTCATCTTTGGCATGCAACCACCCAAACTCAAAAATTCGACGTTGTGACTCGGCAATCAGTGGGTCAACTACCGTAACTGCTCTATTTTCCTCTGGCAAAGCAATGCTAAAACTATTGTCAAAAATAGCCATAAAAGCGAACGAGGAAAATTCTTTAGGATCAATAAAACGCGCCTTCATGGGCGATGCTTTAGGATTTTTAATATACTTCATTTCCACATATTTTCTGGCTTCAGAAGTATCCATGAAAATAAACCGGGTCGGAATTTGTTTAGCAAATTTTTGAGGAAAATAAAAATTTTCTAAATAATCCTCAAACGGTTTAGCAAAAGCTTCGATTTTGGTCCACTCTAAAACTTCGGTTTTAGTATCTAACACAGCCGAAGCCCAATTCCGCAGTCCTTCTACTCCTTCATAATATATAACGTTAGTTTTAACAGGCTTTGGATTTTTACTAATTTCTTTAAGCTCCGGTACCAAAAATTCCAAAGCCCGCTCTTCGCGTTTTACTTGCTCCCCATGTTTACTAACGATATCGTAAAGTTTAAATGGCGGGAAAGCCGCAAAACATCTTTTATTTTTTACAAATTCTTCATGCAAAAAACCTTTATCAATCAAGGATTTTATTAACCCATAAGCACTCACACGCTTCTGCTTAGCTCTGCCTGCAATTTTTTGCACCGACTCAGGCCCTAATTCTAAACAAGCGACGTATACTTTAGCTTCAGCCAAAGTCAAATTAAATTTTTCCAATTCTTTAAAAATATTCATGAAAATGGCCGTAATTAATTCCGAACCAAATTACCCACCAACATTCGCCACTGTATTCGGAGGCAAGTTCTGCGGCGGGCGGGGCGGTTTAGACGGCTCGGGCACAAACCCCAAATCTAATGGCGCTGGCACATCGACTGGCGGGGACGGAGTTGTTGATTTTTGGGCACTGACAATATCAATTGATATTGGCTTTTGAACAAGTGGCGCGGGCGCTGTCAAAGTACGCAAAGAAACGCCGGGCGCGGCCGGGTTGCCGAGTAATACCGGAGTCCCTCCGCCTGGCGGCATACCCCCGCCCCCTCGGTTCCTTTTACGCTTACGCTTTTTTTCTTGACCAGGCCCACCTGGTACGCTGGGAGCAGAGTTAAATTGAGGTGGGCGAGAGAAACTAGCGAGCGGCTTAGGTGTTGCAACAGGGGGCTTAGGCAGAGACGAATTCAGCGATTTTTGGGTTATTGGCAAAGGCGCCGGAGCCGATCTCACCGCCACCGGCAGACTGGCTGTTGACTTATTATTAGTAGAAGCAGAATTAGAAACAGGCAGAGAGGCAAGCGCGGCGACTTTGGGTGGAATGTCACCAAACATCGCTTCGTCTTCATCAACTTCTAAATTACCAGCTTCGTCCCCACCCGTGACTAGCATGCCGCTCCAACGCGCGATTTTATCTTCAATCTTCTCGCGCGGCAGGGCATAGCGCTCGCGCGATACTCGAATCACCTTTTCCGTACTGTCAGTCGGGGTGCCAATTGGCGGCAGGGTCAAGGCGCTAAACGGCCGCGAAGCCACGCCATCAATCATCAGTTTTAAATAAACATGGTACTTAGGCAAATTAACTAAATCTTCTTCTATAAACGTCGGCGCGAATTCTTTGGCTAAAATTTCGGCGTCACTCGAACCCACTCTAAAAGTAATCATGGTGCCAACGTTGCCAACCACCGCGGCCAACACTTCCTCTTCCAGCTGTTCCATGTACTGGTGCGCCATGGTTAAGTCCAGCCGATACTTACGCGCTTCGGACAAAATATTCGCGAAGCTTTCGTTGGCAAAATTTTGGAACTCGTCTACATACATAAAAAAATCTTTGCGCTCGGTCTCGGGGATATCCACCCGCTCCATAGCCGCCAGCTGGATCTTGGTAATCAGCATACCGCCGAGGAGCCGAGAATTATCCTCGCCGATCCGGCCTTTAGAAAGATTCATTATAAAAATTCTTTTATTATCCATTATCTCGCGAATATCGATGCGAGATTTAACTTGCGCCACAATGTTGCGAATAACCGATGCCGACAAAAACTGACCGATTTTATTTTGGATCGGCGCCACGGCCTCGGTCCGAAACTTCTCGGCATAATTAGCGAACTCCGTGGTCCAAAAAGCTTTCACGACCGGGTCCTTGGAATTATTAACCACGCGGCGGCGATAGTCCGCGTCCGCTAGCATTCGATTAATGCCAAGTAATGTCGTCCCCGGGAAATCTAAAAGCGCGAGTATTGTGTTATTCAAAATATATTCCATACGTGCGCTCCACACATCCGGCCAGATTTTTTTAAACACGCCCATGAGGCCACTCGCCACCAAATGCTTTTGCTCGGGCCGGACAGTTTCTAAAATATTAAACCCAATCGGAAAATCAATGTCCGCCGGATTAAAATAAACCACGTCATTAATGCGGTTCGCCGGAATGTAATTAATAATTTTTTCCGCGAAGTCCCCGTGCGGGTCTACCAAGCCCACCCCATGCCCGGCGTAAATATCGTTCAAAACCATATTTTCCAAAATCGTGGTTTTGCCCATGCCGGTTTTACCCACCACATAAACATGCCGGCGGCGATCGTCGATTTTAATGCCAAACTTCCGATTTTGATTCCGAAAATTAGTTAAACCAAAAAAATTAATCTCTGGGTTAGATTTTATAGTGCCTGCTTGCGGCTCCAAGCCACCACCTTGTTCTTCACTCATATAAATACCTTAAAATAGCGTTAGGACTTAACACTTTTATTATACGCTAAAACTAACCCTCCGACAACAACGAACATATGTAACAATTTGCTGTCATTTCGACCCCGCCTCTGGCGGGGAGAAATCTCTATCACAATTGTGAAATGGACAGAGATTCCTCGTCGGTCGCCATAGGCGACCTCGCTCGGAATGACAGCGCCTAATCTTCAGAGAATACTTCTACCTGGTAAGTATAAACCGTGAGCCCTGGTTTTTTCCACTCCTCCGGTTCCAAACCTGCCTTCATACAAAGCGCCGTCAAAAAATTGCTTTTCTCGAGCATTTCATCCCAGACTTGGGGCAGAAACGTCGCGTTCTTCTCCCCTCTTTCCACCACCACGCCGTCCACCCCCACTCGGAGTTTATTAAACAAATCTTCCGGGGAATCAAACTCCAAAACTTTCGGATCGGTCAAAACCGAAATTTCAATATTGACATCTGGCAGTTCCTCTTTAGTAACCGGAAAAAATCGCGAATCCTCAAACGCCGCCGCGTAAGCATTTTCTAAAATATCCAAATACAGCGGACGCCGCGCCTCTAAACTGCCCATACACCCTCTTAATTCCACTAAATCTTTTTTAAGCGTCACAAAACACGCCCGCTTGATTTTTACGCTCTCCCCGCTCGCCTCGATCTCGCTCTCTTTAAGTTTCAATTTTTTTCCAGTTTCTAAAAAATGCGCAATACTCTCGCGCGCTAATTTTAAAAGCCAGGTTTGTTCTTCCCGAGTAAACATTTTTCTGTAAATCTATACCAAAATAAAACTTTTTTTAAATATTAAAATATTCTTTCCACCGCAAATACAACTCGCCGGTAGATTTTAAATCACCCACGTTATATTTCGCGATCTCGAGGCACTTACCGGCTTTAAATAGCCCGGCTACATCTTCGCCAGTCACGCCGCCGGCTTTGGGGCTCTCTATTCCAAGCGCGCGGCACCACAAATGCAGACTGCCCTTCTTCCTAACTGTTCCGTAAAAACTTAGCTGATCCATTAAATCATAATGCTTCGCGTCCTGGGGCATATAATTTAAATACCGATTCGAGAGCAAATTTTTTGACGGCTTTATTTTATGCACAGCCGAACGCACCATCATATAGGGAACATCGAAACCACGGCCATTATAAGTTACAAAGTCATTATATTTTTTGGCGAGTAACCAAAACTGTTCCAGCATTTCTGGTTCCGTATGCTGTTTAAATATTATTCCATCTTCCTCAAATTCCTTATTATTTTGCCCAGGAGCATTATAGTACACGGCGCCTTTTAATCTCTCTAAATCCCAAACACCGAGCGCGACAATTTCGCCGGTGAGAGGGCTAAACCCGAGTCCGGTTTTTACGTCCTCCATCGCTTTCTCATACTCACCCTCATCATAACTCTCGCGCTTCAGCCACTTAGTCATGAGCGTTTGCGTAGTTTCGTCCATCGCTCCCCACTCCTCCCCCACAGTCTCGACGTCAAATATTAATGTTGGCATATAAGTAAAATCTCACTAATAATATCTTAAAGGCTGCCGACTATTCGTAAAATCCTAGATGTACTAAATTCCATCGGTAAACATCATGGCAACTTCCGGCACATCAATCGCCTCTTTAGGGGCCTTAATAATCGAATGCATACTGCCGCCGCCGTCCCCTTCCCAGCGCGGAATAATGTGCCAATGGACGTGCGGCACCGCTTGCCCGGCGGCCGCGCGCTCGTTAATGCCAGCGTTGAGGCCCTCCGGAGCCAACACCTGTTCGATCCGGTTACGGGCGGCATTAAGCCCGCGCATAAAATCCCGCCATTCACTGTCACTCATATCTTTTAAAGATTCGTAGTGTTGTTTGGGGATCACTACCGTATGACCTTTGGCGCAGGGGTGAATATCCAGAAACGCCAATACATCGCTATCTTCATATACTTTATAAAACGAAACCTCTTTACGAAGTATTTTACAAAACAAACACGAATCTTTTAGCATAGATTTTTGTTAGTTTAACAATTATTTATAAAACCAGCAAATGCCCTGCGGCGTTGGTAATTGTACCGCAGTATTGTTCTTAATTACAAGTTCGCGCGAATATTTCTCAAACAACGCCACGCGCTCACTCTGGCCAAAATTAGCATCAATCGGAAAGCCTCCCCCGATAATTTCTTTTCCGGAAATTGCTTCGAGCGCGAGAAGCGGATAAGTGTCGGCGATGACACAATGTTTATCTTGATCTTTCTCTTGCGACCACACGTACTCCATAGCGCGGTATTCGTCCACGCTGACGGCGCGCGCATCCGGGCCCAAGGAATACGAGGCGGTGATGGCGATGGACGCAATGATAACGAGGGGAGTAGTAATAAGTAGTGAGTAGTGAGTAGTGAGTAGTAACGATTTTTTGGTGATATGAGAAAAAAGCTCTTGGAGAGCCAGAGCGAATAACAAAACTGAAAAAAGCGCGAGCGTAGCGTCCAACCGGCGCGACAACACCTGTTCGCCCGTCAAAAAATAACGGGAAATGAAGTAAGAAATAAATAGGCCCAGAGTAAAAATTGCGAGCCACAAGTTCTCTCGCTTGCGCCAGCTAATTACCACCCCACTCGCTACCCCGCCCCAAAACACCAGCGCGAACACGGGCAACCACCAACGCCACGTTGTAAACAGATTGGAAACAAACGCGTAACTTGGCACTTGATTAAATAAAATATTACCGGTCGCGATGTCGTGCGGCCGCGGACCGGCGGCAACGTACCAGCCGAGCAGATTCCCAATAAATTGTTTAATGGCGGAGAATGCGGCCACGGGAACAAAATGACTGTATCCGGCCGCGATTTCTAGCGCCGGAATAATCAGCGCCACCGGAATAATCAGCCAGGCCAGACTTTGGACTTTGGACTTTGGATTTTGGACTGCCAACACTCCCCACGCGAGCAGAAACAAAACTAAAAATAATAAATAATTAACGGCCAGTACCGCCGTATAGATAAACAAAATTTTACGCGTCGCCCAGACAGCGCCGCGCGCTCGCGCCGCGAGAATGACCAGCCCGCCGAGGAAAAACAAAAATCCAAAATTTACCGGCAAGCTAAACGCGCCGGCGGCTTGCAGAGCAAACGGCAAATTGCTGAACCAAATGGTAAACAGCCGCGCCCGGGACGAAAATCCCAGATATTCCGTCAATTTCCAAAGCAAAAACGGAAACGCGATAGAAAACAAAACCGGCTGAAACCATTTGGTAACCGCGATTAAACTTATTCCGAGGAGCTTGCTAATTCCAGCGCTCACCAGCCAAAATAATCCATAAGACAAATCCCCCGCCCCAAACCCGGTTTGCGTGCCATCGGCAAGCGTCGGGTGCGTTGGCCAATGGCCTTGGAGTATTTGCGCCTCGCTCGCCATGTGCCGCCAACCATCGGCTCCGTAGATTAGTTGGTGTGACAGAGGCAGAAGACTGTGTACTACTAACGCGTATAAACATAACACAACCAATTTTACGGGGAGCGACCAACGCGTAAATAAAACCACTAGTCCTATGACTAGAGTATAAATATAAAAAATATTGATATAATACGAGGGCACTACTTGCCAAGGGGTATTAATTGCCGCTATATTTTGGTGAGAGAACACTACCCACATTAATATGCCCGACCAAACCAAAATACCGAACAAGCCGCACCATTCTAAATAATTTTTTTTTATCATATTATTTGATTGGTTCGACAGTTGGCATGCCCCCGGCAGTATTTATTTTATAACGGATACCATTTTTAGTTCCTATAAAATAATTTAAATTATCATGGTCCGGTCTTAACTCGCTAAAACCGCCGAGCAAGACTTTATCGTTTTTATTAATTATGACCCATTCATTATCAATTTGCGCGCCAGTTAAACCATTTCTAAAATTCCAAACTTTTTCATAGCCGCGCGTTATCAAGCGTTGTTTAGCCAGGTCAAAAAAATGCCATTTATAATCGGGCGACAATACCGCGGCTAAACCGTCATGAAGTTCTGATACTACGAAAAATGGCCCGCCAATAATTCTAAAATTTTCATTTACTAAGAACCGATTGTAATGTTTATCCCGCACCAGACTAATCCCTTGTTGTAAATATTGCGGAGTTCCAATACTTTCAAATCCATCGGAACCAATTAGATCGGCTGCATTAACAATATTTGCATTAATAAAAAAATATTTATCCCCGATTTTATGCAAGGTACTCAGTATTTCATTTTCATCTAAATCAACTTTAAAACGCCGTCCATTTTTTTCTACCACAGCCGTGCCATCCGGGTAAGCCTCGGCCCAGTCATATTCACCCGCGGCCTGCCGCATAAAATTACGATACACAAAAAACCACTTTTTGCCATTGCGTACCGCCGCCCGACCGCCATTAAAATCTTTAATCTCATCAAAACCATTTCTAAAACCAAAAGTTTCAATACCTTTAAGGCGTTTATCAAAAAAATACCAACGCTTACCTATTTGCACTTTATTCATCCCCTCAAATGAACGAGCGCCAACGGCATCAAATGAATTTTTTCCCTCATCATCACCACCAACAAAAAAAGTTTGTGAAAAATTTTCATCTAGAAAAACCCATTTACCTTTGCTCTTAATTGCCACCATTCCATCGCTAAATTCCCCTACCTTTTCAAAATTTGGGCTCACTCTCTTCCCGGCATTATCTACAAAATAATAGCGTTCACCAATTTTTACGGATCTATATTTGCTGGATTTGCTGGTTGCAATCTCAATTTCTATAGTGTGCGCGCTGGCTCGCCTGTCTTCGGCTTGTTCATACGTCATTGTCACTGGTGGCAATTTTCCGCCCGGCGGAAGATATACATCAGAATCCTTGGGCGAACCGGCTGGCTCTACCCCATCAGGAAGCAGCGCGTCTTCAAAACCATCGGTAATGGACGGCGCCGGAGAATCAAGTGGAGTTTCATCGGCATAGCCAACGCCAGCCTTGGCCTCGCCCCTTCTGGCAATATCGAGGTGCGCCGATAAATAATTCGTGGCTGGCACAAATACCGTGCCATCGGTTTCTTTAGGGTCAAGCGGCAACAAAGTATTTTCTAGAGAATACCAAATGCCACCAATTTGCGCCACCACCCGCCGATGGCCAAATTTATTTTTCTTGTTACGCTTAAATACTTGCAGTTTAACCGGCAATTCCGGATACACCGCGGTAATAAACGCCAAATGGTGCTTTTCGCGGAACCAGCAGTCGCCCTCCTTCTCCTTGCCTAATTTTTTTTCGCGGGAAGTTAAAATACCGCCGGATAAAAACGGCTGATCGTAATGATAAGCGCCCTTGCTATTAAGAATTTCCTGAATAACACGAAATATATTTGCGTCTTTTTTGGCCAACTCTTGATAGCGAGCGGCCTCGGCTTGCAGGACATCCATTTTTTCCTCCGCCTCCTTCGGAGATAGTACGCCACGCGCTACTTCGGACTGTAAAAAAAACCTGCCCCATTCAACTTTGGATTCTTGTCCTTCCTTAACTTCAACTCTACCATCTTTAGTTCTTACCAGCTCCAAGCCATTAATTCCCAAACCTTTATCTGTCAGAGGCTTACCCTCGCGGAGCGCTTCGGCCATTTTTTGCTGAGCCGTAGCCTTGAGTTGATCTGGTGTTTTACTTCCAAACCTATTCCAACCCCGCTCTACCATGCTCCCAAGCGATCGTAAGTGGGGAGCGCCTTGCGACGCTTCGTACGCCGCGCCGTGGAACGCGCCTGACAAACCAACTGCCCCCAGAAAAAGCTTCTGCCGACGCAAAAACCCACCTGGCCGAGGGGCTTTAGACTCGGCCGGAGCGACGGTTGGAATTTCGCCATGTGGTTGTTCTTTCATAATCGCTAATTTTGCCAAAAGCGTATTTTACCAAAAACGTAAGTTCTAAACAAAAAAATATGCACACTCTGCCCACATTTTAGGCCATTACCTCTCTTGTTTATTTTCACTGGTTAGTTTAACATAACCTGGCTTTTAATTCTACCTAATTTTACAACCACTGCTTATGCCGCCCCTCTCCGAAATAGACAAAATCCCCCCCCAGAGCCTGGACGCGGAAATGTCCCTTCTAGGCTCAATTCTTCTTGACAAAGAAGCGATGCTTAAAGTAGCCGACATTGTTACTGCCGAAGATTTTTATAAAGACGCGCATAGTAAAATTTTTGAATCAATTTCCGAACTCTACTCCAAAAATGAGCCTTTAGACCTCTTGACGCTAAGTAACCGGCTCGAAGAAAAGAACCAGCTAGAAGCCATCGGCGGCCGCAGTTACCTAGCCAGCCTCACCAACGCCGTGCCCACCGCCTCGAACGTGGTTCATTACGCTCATATCGTGCACCGCAAAGCCACGCGCCGGCGCTTGTTAACGGCTTCCCACAATATCGCGCAACTGTCTTACGAAGAAGGAGTGGACGACATTGAACAAATTTTAGACAACGCCCAAAAACACTTATTTGGCGTCTCCAATATTTATTTCAAACAGGGTTTTACCCCTATTCGTGGCGTTTTGGCCGATGCGTTTGACCGCATTGACGAACTCCACAAAAATAAAGGGCAATTACGCGGCCTCGCGACCGGTTTTAGAGCGCTTGATAATTTATTAGCCGGTTTCCAAAAATCCGATCTTATTGTTATTGCCGCGCGCCCGTCCGTTGGTAAAACTTCGTTCGCTCTGGATATTGTCCGCCACGTGGCCACCAAAAGCCGCGTACCAGTGGGGCTCTTCTCTCTCGAAATGAGCAAAGAACAGCTGGTGGACCGCTTGCTCTGCTCCGAAGCTAATGTCGACCTCTGGCGCATGCGCACCGGCCGCCTCAATGACCGGCCCGAAGCCGACGACTTCCCCAAAATCGGCCACGCCATCGGCGTCTTATCCGAATCGCCTATTTTTATCGACGATTCTCCTAATATCAACATTATGCAAATTCGCACCAAAGCGCGCCGTTTGCAAGTGGAACATGGCTTAGGAATGATCGTGGTTGATTATTTACAACTCATGGAATCGCGCGGCAGTATTGAAAACCGCGTGCAAGAAGTGGCCGAAATTACCAGAGGTTTGAAAGGCATTGCCCGCGAACTGAACGTGCCGGTCGTGGCTCTCTCCCAGCTATCGCGCGTCGTGGAGCAAAGCAAGCCGGCGATCCCCAAACTTTCTCACCTGCGCGAGTCTGGTTCTATCGAGCAAGACGCGGACGTGGTATTATTTATTTACCGCAAAGCCGCGGATCGCGGCTACCGCGCCGAGGACATTCCGCCCGACGAGCGTAATATTGCCGAAATCCACATTGCCAAGCACCGCAACGGCCCGACTGGCCTGGTAAAAATGATTTTCAACGAACCACTCGCTTCGTTTCGCAACCTGGAAAGTAAAATTGTGGATACAGCGGCTGGCTCCGCCCCCCTGAAACCCAAATCCGCCTTTACTAATAATTAATTTTCTATGTCCATGCTCTCTAAACTCAAACAATTCAAAGATCTGCGCAGCCAAGGCAAAAAAATGCAAGGGCTCATGAAGGATGTATCCGCGACCGGCACTGGCGCGGGCAACAAAGTGGTGCTCATCATGGACGGGAATTTTAGTATTTCCGGACTTACCATTGACCCCGAACTTTTAAACCCGGACAACAAAAACAAACTAGAAGAAGCCATTAAATCCGCCCACAGCGACGCCATGCGCCAAATTCAGAAACAAATGATGGCTAAAATGCAAGCTTCTCCCGACATGAAACTGCCGGGGATGTAATTAACTTGTAGTAGGGGCATGATATATCATGCCCCTACTCACGCCTAGTCAGCTTCTCGAAACATGTACTCCCCTGCCATAGACAAATTAATTTTAGCGTTAAAAAAGCTTCCGGGCGTGGGGCGCCAAACCGCGGAGCGTTATGTTTTTCATTTTTTAAAATCCGGCAAAAAAGAAGTGGCGGAACTGACGCTCGCCCTCAAGGACTTGATGACTACCACCCAAAGCTGCCAAATTTGCTGGAATTTTAGCGACCAAAACCCCTGCGCGCGCTGCTCTCAACCCAAACGCAATCAAGCAATCATCTGCGTGGTGGCCGAACCGCAAGACTTGGCTGTCATTGAAGCGACGCAAGCCCATCAGGGCTCTTACCATGTGCTGCGAGGTTTAATCGACGCCTCGGACGAAGAATCAGTTTTAAAAACAAAAATCGCGGACTTGCTGGCGCGCTGTCAAATTAACACCAGAATTAAAATATCCGAGGTTATTCTCGCCTTGAATCCCAATCTCGCTGGTGAAACTACGATGCTGTATTTAGAAAAGAAATTACGCGAACAAAACCTCACTCTCAAAATTACTCGCCTGGCGCGCGGCCTTCCGCTCGGATCCGACATCCGCTACGCCGACGAACTGACGCTTCTCTCGGCTATTAAAAACCGGACTTAAAAAATATGAAAGACAGAATATCATTATCAGAATGGTTTGCGCAAGGAGAAAAAATTAAACGCGGCGGCGAACCACCGGATAATTTTCGTAAAGAGGTTCAGCTGATAGTGCCGGACGACGCCGGCTGGCAACTACCAGGGGAAGTAGCGCGAAGCACTCAAGAATACTCCGGGCCAAGTGAAAGTTTAAGCGTCTCCGATGCTCTAAGACGGCTAGCTGCCGAGATTGAATTGATACGGGAAGATAAAATAACTTTACAGTCCGGAGAAACTTTCCCCGGCCATAACGCCCGCTTGCTGTTGGAGAGGATCGGAAATGTGGTCTTCCATAAAACTCGCCGATCTTCAGAATCTCTAAATGAAGATCTGCAAATACCGCAAGAGATTTGGAACAAACAGGCAACTCTGGCGGAACGACTGGCATATGTTAAGGATATAAAAAAACGACTCAGCAGACTACTCGGAGAAATTTCCGCGGAAATTGCCAGGCAGGCGGAATCAAAAGAATCGACGCACAAACCATTCCCCGATATTCTGCCTGATTAAAAATAAAACCCGCCTCCAGTCTTAACCGAGAGGCGGATTTTTTTATATTCGCGTTATCCTATCTTCACTTCCGTAAAACGTTGGCGCTGGCCGTGGGTTTTGTGATAGCGCACTTTGCGTTTATATTTTTCTACTAAGAGCGTTCGTTCTTTACCTTGCTTCATGACAGTGGCTTGCACACTCGCGCCCGCGACTGTCGGCATACCAACTTTTACGTTAGAACCATCGTCATCAGCCGTTAATAACACCTTATCAAATACAAAACTTCCTTTTTCCTCGGCTAACAACTTCTCGATTTTCAGAGTCTCACCGGTTTTTACTAAATATTGTTTACCGCCTGTGGCAATAACTGCGAGCATATTAATATGATTTTTTATTTTTTAACAATCAATTCTGCTCCCCTCTCAGCTGGGTCAGAATCTAAACTAGGGACTAGTATAATAAAATTAGCCAAAAAAGTCAAGGGCATATTATCAACCCACGCCAAACCGTCTGTTCCATTATTTTACACTCTTTACAATCTCCCAAGAATCACCAACTTTTAAACTGTTTTTCTTCGCGAAACCAGCTGATAGTTCCAAGACGGCAGTAGAGGGCGCGCGGCCAAAATACGGGGTCAGTTCGGCCTCGCTCTTGCTGGCTTCTGGCTCTACACCCGGAGCAATGTCCACCACTGCTTTGCCATTAAGCCAAACAATATCCAGTGGAAACTGCATCGCGCGCATTACCATGGCGTGCTGGCCAACCTCGCTAAAAATAAAAAGCATACCGTCTGCCTTCCCCATATTCTTGTAATCACTCCAACCCTGATAGCGCAACGCGGGCGTATCCGCCACTAAAACTTTTAGTTCTGTTCCCGCCAGATTAATTGTAACCAAACGCGGACCGGAAAAAAATATTTTAAAAATAACCGCCGACCCCACAATAATCAGCAGTAACACAACCTGCCATTTCTTAAATTCCGATTGCTTTTTAGAGCGAAAAATAAAGCTCATAACTTGGACTGCGTGCTTTTAAAACTAAGAGCAACCGCGAATAACAGAAAACCGACCCCCACGAGTAGCAAAGCTACTAATTTTTGATAGCTCTGGAGCCAGAGACCTAACCACCCAAATAACACCGCTAGGCCAACGAGGAAAGCTAACACCTGCCACTCGCGCCAACCGCGATCAATCAGGACAAAGTGCAGATGGCTCCGATCACCGCCAAAAATTGGCTGGTGAGCGCGCCAACGCACGAACATTACCCGGAGCAAATCCAAAACCGGCACCGCCATCACCAAAAGACCGGTCGCTATTTTACTGCCGGCCATAATACTTAAGCCCCCGAGCATTAGCCCCACGAACAGGCTTCCCGCTTCTCCCAAAAAAATCCTGGCTGGCGGTAAATTGAATACCAAAAATCCGGCCAAGGCCGCCGCCAAGCTTAAAGCCACGTACGCCACGTTCGGTTGATAAAATTTAGTTGTTAAAGTAAGCGCCGCGATGCTCAAAGCTCCGACCAAACCAATGCTCGTGGCCAGCCCGTCAACGCCGTCCAATATTTTTACGCTAATCGTTGTTAGCATTAACCAAAAGAATACCAGCCCGATGCCAAGGAGCGGATCCACCAAAAAATAACCGCCCGCGGGGTTAGTAATTTTTTCCACGGGGGCAAAAATTGCCACGAGGAGTGTGGCTACTACCAAAAACGGCAGCCGAATGCCAAACGATAAAGTCCAAAAATCATCGGCTAGGCCTAGTAATAAATATATTAAACTGGCGATAAAAAGCGCGTACAAAACCGGCCAAAGCAAAAACATGTCCGCGCGCGGCTCTATAAAATAAACATAAGCTAATGCTCCCCAAAAAGCTAACCAAATCGGCAGGCCTCCCCACAGCGCCACCGGTCGCTGATGGCGCTTGCGGCCTTGGTCCGGGGTATCCACAATTTTTAAATATAGCGCTAAGCGCCTGACGCCAAAAGTCAAAATCACTGTTAAAATAAATACCGCTACAGAAACTTCATTCATAATTAAGGCTGTTGAATTAAATTACCCTGGCCATCTAAAATCACGGTATCGCGGCGCTTAAGTTGGCCCTTGAGAATTAGCTCGGCCAGCTTATTTTCTACTTTGTCCTCTAACGCCCGCCGCATCGGCCGGGCGCCAAACTCGCTGTCAAACCCAATACTAGCTAAAAAATCCAGGGCGCCCGCGCCAATCTCGAGCTTGATACCCTTGGCGTCTAAGTCATTAATAATACGCTTGAGCATAAAACCCGCCACCTGCTTAATATCCGCCTCGCTAAGCGGTTTAAATAAAACAATGCCGTCAAAACGGTTGAGAAATTCCGGTTTAAAATAGTCCCGAAGCTGCCCGTGCAGTAATTTGTTTTTAATCTCTTCGCTCGCAACGCCCATACGCATTTGGTCGCTCACAAAGCTGGTGCCGGCATTAGAGGTCGCGATTAAAATAATGTTGGTTAAATCCACCACTCGCCCCGTGGAATCTGTTAACCGGCCATCGTCCATTACCTGCAAGAATAAATTTAAAATGTCTTTATCGGCTTTTTCAATTTCATCAAGCAAGAGGAGCGTAAACGGATTTTGGCGGATCGCTTCGGTTAAAGCGCCGCTACCGGGTTGGTTCGGAGCGCCAATCAGGCGGTAAATACTGCTCGCGTCTTGATACTCACTCATGTCTAAGCGCGCCATTTTATTCTCGCCGCCAAAATAAACTTCGGCAATGGTTTTGGCGAGTTCAGTTTTGCCGACACCGGTTGGCCCTAAAAATAAAAAGTTAGCAATCGGCCGGGTGGCGGCTCTAATTTCCGCTCGCGCCCGGCGCAGAGCATTAGCGACCAAAGCCACGGCTTCGTCTTGCCCCACTACCCGCTCGTGCATTGTTTTTTCTAAATTCAAAAGCTTAGTCGATTCATTGGCCGTGAGCGCCGCGAGCGGAATATGAGTCTTCTCGGCTACCACGGCGGCTACTTCTTCGCCTAACACCAGAGCGTGCGCGCCTTTATGATTACGCGCGTAAGCCGCTGACTCTGTTAAAATTTCTAACGCCGCACCCGGCAAAGTAACATCGTGCAAATAGCGCTTCGCGTACTGAACCGCCTTTTCAATGGCTCCGTAAGAAAAAAATACCTGATTCTTATATTCCAAATAACCAACTTTAGATTCTAAAACTTGAATGGCCTGATTTTCATCCATTTCTCGCACCTCTACCTTGGTAAAGGCATTGCTCAAGGCCGAACTGCGAATGGTATGCGTAAAAGCTTCGGTCGTGGTGGTGGCTAGTGTCAAAAATCTCCCGCCGCTGATAAATTGGCTAAGGCTCGAGGCCACGTCTAAACTCTGCCCCGCGGCGCCGCCGAGAGACACGCCAATTAATTCGTGAATATTATGCACAAACAAAATAATATTACGCGCCCGCGCTATTTCATTCATGATAATCATCAAGCGTTCCAGGGCTTCTTCCGGGCGCGCGCCCGAGAGCAAGGCCGAGGTAGAGAGCCTGATGAGCCTCTTATCGAAAAGGCGGTTCGGCACATCATTCACTATCATGCGCTTGGCGATGCCATCCACAATACTCTTTTTGCCAACACCATAGTCTCCCACTAATAAAACGCTTTCTACGCCCCCTTCTACCACCCTAAAAATCTCTTCAATCTCCGGCTCTCGCGCCATGCACTCTTCGGTATAGCCTCGTTGCGCCAAAAGTGTCAGGTCCTCGCTGAAACGGTCTAAATAAGGGGTGGCGAGAGCCGTCATGGCGCGATCCATGCCGTGCTTGCTACGATGGCGCGCGGCCGAGCGGAATTGCACGGCTTCGCGGTGGAGCCGCTCCCGAACCCGGGCCCAAACAATGACATTAATTAATTTTTGCCGGTCAATCCCTAAATCAAACAAAATTTCTTGTAGCGTTTGCGACCAGGCAATGGCCGCTTCTAAAAGTTCTGTCACGCTCACATACTTCTGATGCTCCTCATAAGCGCGGTTATAAGCCAAAAACAGCACCTGCCAGGTTTCGGCCAAAATGCTCGGGGCGAGCGCCCGGCTTTGGGTGCTATGATTTTTAAATAAAGATTCTAAAGCTTTCTCCAAAGAGGTTGGCGATACTCCGAGGCGCACAAAAATATTCCCAATCCGCCCCAAAGACAGCAAGCTATAAAACAAATGCAACGGAGAAACTGCTTGGTGGCCGGATTTCTGTGCCAACCGAAAAGCTAACCCGATGGCTTGCCTGGCTTCGCCGGTAAAGGTATCGGCAATATTGCGTTTTAATTTATGCGGCAACTTAATGGCATCCGCAAAAGTTTGCGCCAATGCCTCCTCCGGGGCTCCGGGCAGAGTTTGATCCGGCAAATTATTATAATCGAAGCGCTCTACCTCGGCCGCGATCGCTCGCTCGCGCACGCTGCGGTACCAAGCATAAGTGAAAAAGAGAAGTCCCAGCCAAAACAAGCCCATTACTTGCTTCGGCAAATTAGTAATAAACCAGAGCGGTCCCAAAGCACTCGCCCCAATATTTTTTAATAACCCGAGCCTCACGATAATAACGCCCGCCCAAACCCAAAAATTTAAACCAATGGCCAAAACTGTAAAAAACCGCAGACGGTTAAATATCCGCCGCGCCCTCTCCAGGGCAAAATTATAAGGCGTCAAGGGGTAGCCCCAATATAAAAAATTGCGGCGTTTAAAAAAACCCACGGTCAAGCCATGGCAGGACCGGCAAAGTTTGCTTCGGATGCGTCCGCGCCCGGCGCAAACCGCGCAGTAAATCAGCGGCAAGTTAATTTGCTTGGCTAGTTCCATGTTTAACGAGCTTTAATAAACAGCTGTACTATTCCCGAGAGAATTAAAAGCGGGAATCCGATCCAAAACAACAGCAAAACCACGCAAAATATCAACCAGACCAGCAAAGCCAGGCTGCGCATAATAACTTGGAAGAACCGCATCACAAAACTGATGATTCTCCCCTCCCAATCGTATTGCCCAAACATGGGCACAAAAATATTTTTAAGCCACAAGCCCGGCGCCAAACGCGCGTTCCCCTGCAAAAACCAAACCCAGCAATTTTTGGCCGCGTGCCCAAAACCAAACGAATACCACCACACGGGAAAATAAACCAAATCCAAAATAGCTTCTCCTAAAATCTGTTGGAATACCAAAAAATACATACTAAATATAGTATATCATAAAATCAACCAGGCGTCTTGAGACGCCTGCCTAAATAACATAACTGAATACTAACGTTGCGCCACTAAACTGGGCGCCGCGGCCTTCAGGCGCGTTACCTTGCCTGCCGACACCATATTAACCGCGCTAAGCCTAACAGAAATCGCCGTGAGTGACTCGGCCGCGGCCAATTCTGTCTCGATCTTTTTATTGCTAGAATTAAGTTCCGCGATTTTTAACTCTAATTTTTGCACTTCGTACCCGGCCGTAGAAACATTACTGACCCCGACTATATACAAAACCGCCATCGCGCCAACGCTCGCTAAAATCGCTACTCGCGCCGGGAGTAAGCCAAGCCAGCGGGGCACGCGCCACAGCGACCAGTATGCTCGCCAGCTTCTGAATTGATACTTTAAGCGTAGTTTAATAGACATACATTTTTATTATTTATATTTTTTCTACCACCCGAAGTTTAGCGCTTTTGGCGCGCGCGTTCTCCGCGACTTCCTCCGCGCTCGCCACGATTGGTTTATTATTTACTAATTTAATAATCTTATTATTAATCGACTTAAAATATTGTTTGACTATTCTGTCTTCTAAAGAATGAAACGCGATCACGGCCAGCCGCCCGCCTTGCGCGAGTAAAGCCACGGCTTGAGGTAACGCTTGTCGTAATACCTCAAGCTCGTGGTTTACTTCAATCCGGAGGGCTTGAAAAACTTTAGTGGCGGGGTGTAATCCGCCGATCCAAGGCACGGGTGCGTCTGTGCGAAGTTTCGCGCGATAGCTTTGTAAAATAATGTCCGAAAGCTCACCGCTTCTCTCGATAGGGTGGCGCTCTCGAGCCGCCACAATTGCCCGCGCGATTTCGTTGTAGAGATTTTCTTCTCCATAGGTACGAAATAATTTCGCCAAGGCTTCTTCCGAATAACTATTGACTACGTCAGCCGCGGTGGATGAATTCTTGTCTTGCTGGCCGCCAAAACGCATGTCAAGCGGCTCGTCTGCTAAAAAACTAAAGCCTCTCCCCCGCTCCCTGAACTGCGGACTGCTCCAGCCCAAATCCATTAAAATCGCGTCGACCGGACCAAAATGATTTTCAACGACAATTTTTTTTAAATTTATAAAATTGTCCCTCACGCCGATTACTTGTTCTTGCCATTTATACAAATATTGTTTAGAGCGCAGGAGCGATTCCGGATCCGCGTCAATCCCAAGCAACTTCCCCTTCGGCCCGATCTTTTCTAAAATTTTGGCTGCGTGGCCGCCGTCTCCGAGCGTGCAATCAACTACCTGCATTCCGCTTTTAAGCTGTAAATTGTCAACAACCTCGTTTAATAATGCCGGTACATGGCGCATACTAAACTCCTAGTTCCGCCATTTTTTCCGCGATCGCGTTGCTTTCAGCCTCGGTACGGCTCTTATAATGTTCCCACTCGGGTTTAGCCCAAATTTCTAAGCGGCTGTACAGCCCGGCAATAACTACTTCTTTTTTTAAACCGGCAAAAACTCGCAAATATTCCGGGAGCATGGCGCGACCCTGCTTATCAATCGGGATATCCATGGCGCCCGCTAGCATTAAACGCGCAAACGCGCGGCTATTAGCTTGAGCCATAGGGAGTGCGGCCAATTTCTCGGCGAGCTTACCCCACTCGGCCTTGGTGAAAACAAACAAGCAATTATCAAGACCGCGGGTCACCACTGCCCCTTTTTTTAAGTCATTCCGGAATTTGGCGGGCAGGGCCACACGCCCTTTATCGTCTAGCGTGTGCGAAAATTCTCCTATGAACATATGAATTGACGAATTCATGCCCGATTCAACAGAATCGTGCCGAGCAGTGTCCTTTGAAGCTCGGCTCGCATTCCTTTGAAGCGCGGCGCTAGTGAGTAAAGTAGTAAGACAAGCATTTTCACCACTCTTCCCCACTTATAACCATTTTACACCACTTAAAAACACTAGTCAACACTTAAAACCAGAGTTATCCACAGTCCTTCGGTCGCCTAAGGCGACCTTCGGACTGCAAGCGCTTTTTTGCGTGTCTAAGACGAATAATATGCGCAGACGATAAAATAAAAAAACAGGGGCATGATATATCATGCCCCTGTGAATTTTTTTATTCTCTAAAACAAGTTAATAATTTTTAGACCCTAACCTCTAAGCCCACGTTTACCACTGTGGCTTTCACCCCCAAATCCTCGGTTATTCTTTTGGCGAGAGCTTCCGAAGCCACCGGGTCGCCGTGGTTTAAATAAACCTTTTTTGGAGTCGTAGCGCCTCCGCCAATCCAATCAAGGAGTTTATCCTGATCGCCGTGCGCGGACAGCGCTCCCACCATTTTTACTTTGCATCTTACCTCGACTCTCTCGCCAAGTATGTCTACAAAACGCTGGCCGTCCACAATTTTCCGCCCCAGCGTCCCTGCGGACTGGTAGCCAATGATGAGCAAAGTATTTTTGGGGTCTGACAAATAGCGCAGAGCGTGGAACACAATGCGCCCGCCGTTCATCATACCCGCGCCCGCGATAATAATTTTACAACCCGGCGTGTGGTTAATCTTCATGGATTCTTCGCGCAAATGAGTGAGCGTGAGGCCGGGAAAATTAAATAAATCATCGCCCGCTTTAAAATATTTAGCGGCTTCAGCGTCGTAATACTCGGGATATTTTTCGTAAACTTTAATAGCATCAATTGCCAAAGGCGAATCTAAAAAAATCGGAACCCGAGGCAGTTTCTTCTTACGGTCAATCAAATCATTTAATTCATATAATAACTCTTGAGTGCGCTCGAGCGAAAAAGACGGAATCATAACCACGCCACCCCGCTCTATCCCCTCGCGAATCATATTTTCGATTACTTCTTGCCGCTCGTGCACACTCTCGTGCAAGCGATTGCCATATGTCGATTCGCAAATCAGGGCGTCTAGCCCCCCGGGCAATTTTTCGGTATCACGGAGTATCGGCACCTCAACGTTGCCGACGTCCCCACTAAACACAATTCGCTTCCCCTCACCGGCAATTTCAATAAACGCCGAACCAAAAATATGCCCCGCGTCGTGAAACTTAACGACAACCTCACCACTAGTGTCATTCCCGCGTAAGCGGGAATCTAACTCTCTTGACTTCAAGATCCCCGCTTTCGCGGGGATGACAATCTCCTCTCCATATTCCACTCCCACAAACATGCTCATCACGCTAGCGATGTCGCTCTCTGCATACAAAATTGGCGTCTTTAATTTGCGATTGTTATAAGTCATGACGTTGAGCGCGTCGTCCAAAATTAGCTGCGCCAGCTCCACGGTTGGTTTGGTCGCGTAAATCTTGCCCGCAAAACCATTTTTCGTTAAGAGCGGCAAACGCCCCACGTGGTCCAAATGCGCGTGGGTCACAAACACGGCCGCGATGGCTTTGTGATCATACCCGAGCGGTTCTGAATTTCTCTTCTCAATTTCCGGACTGCCCTGATGCAGGCCACAATCAACCAAAAACTTCTGGCCGCCAACCTCAATCATACTATTAGAACCCGTCACTTCCCGCGCCGCCCCAAAAAACGTAATTTTCATGTAAATCTTCGTTATTTAATCTAAAAAATAAACTTAACTCTATATATTAGAGCTCTTTGAATATTATACCAACCGCCATCTCAAAACACAATTCGAAACACCTCCTCAAGCCGCCCAGTGTGCATAACTTCACACGTATGTACTTTACGCATAATCCTGTCATCTTGAGCGTAGCGAAAGATCTAAGCGTTTTATATTTTGGCGAATTGACTTAGATAAACTTAAATCAAGTGATAATTCTGCTATGAGAAATCCATACCGGATTCCGGAGCTCCCTTTAGGGGGAGCTTTTTTCTTATTTTTCTCCTCTATTCAAAACCTAAAAAATCTGGTAAGCTATTCTTTGTAATAAACCACTCTCCCGTGGAAATTTTTGGTTACATTTAACCACGTTTAGACTTTCTTAACCATCGCGACATGACGCTTCCTAACTTAGATAAAATTGAAATTGTCGAACCCCCGATTCAAGAACTGACAACCAAGCCCTCGGTCTGGAAGCGCGCGGCCCTGCTCGGTTGTGGCGGGCTCCTCTTGGTTTTAATTATATTATTCGTGAGCATAAAAATTGCCCTCGGGCCGGGTCCAGAAACTTTGCGCGCCGTGCCCGCGAGCTTCCCGAGTAACATCCCCATTTACGACAAAGAAAATATTGAAACCATTACCTATATTCCCGGGCGCTATAAAAATCGAGCGGTAGAAATCGCCGCCTTATTCCCAAAAATAATTTTAGCGCCGCTTTTTATTAGTTTAGATGATAACGCGGTTGTAAATACCACAACAGTAAAAACAAACTCCGGATTTTCAGCTAAAAAACTTTGGCGGGTGATAGCCACGCCTGTCAGTAACGCCCATGATACTGTACAAATCGAGTGGCACCGCTCCAGCGCTGGCCCCAAATTTGTCTACTCTTATTACCAAAGCGAACTAAAAAAGAAAAAATTTACCATTGAATCCGAGACCCACAGCCCAGGCTTTAGGCAATTTTCTTTTAAAAACGCCACTGTCAGCGGCTTCTTCGCGGTACGCGGAGAGAGCGAAGAAACCGGCGCTGATTACATGGTGTTAACTGTCAACATCGCGCCGAGCGCTAATTTAAGTTCTCCCGCGCTCAAATAAAACTGTGATTAAAATTCTCAATTCCATTTCTAAATCAGTCACCGGGGCCGCCTTAATGATATCGGCCGCTACTTTAGTTAGCCGCCTGATCGGGCTTCTGCGTGATCGCGCCTTTATGCACTATTTTGGCGCCGGGCCCGTCATGGACGCTTATTACGCGGCCTTTAAAATTCCGGACTTAATTTATAATCTTTTAATCGTTGGCGCCTTAACTGCTGGTTTTATTCCGGTTTTTACCAAACTATTTTACGAAGCGAGCGACCCCTCTCCGGCCTGGCGGCTCGCTAGTAACATCGTCAATCTGGCGGCTGTCATTTTACTAATCGTCTGCGTCGCTGGAGTGGTATTCATGCCCGCTTTGGCCAAAATCATTGCCCCGGGATTTTCTTTAGCCAACCAAAAAATCATGATAACTTTTAGCCGCATCATGTTCTTTTCGCCATTTTTACTCGGCATTTCCATGGTCATGGGTGGCATTCTGCAATCCCTGCGGCAATTTGTTTTATATGCCATCGCCCCGATATTTTACAATTTAGGCATAATCTTCGGCACAATTTTTTTAGTCCCGACCCGCCTCGGCTTAAACGGCTTGGCGTGGGGTGTGGTTTTAGGCGCCGCCCTGCACGCGGGCATTCAAATTTATGGCGCTCATAAAAATGGCTGGCGCTGGCAACCCCTCCTTAATTTTAGAGATAAAAACGCCAAATTGATTGGCCGCCTCATGCTCCCCCGCACTTTAGGCTTGGCCATGACTCAAATCAACCTGGTAGTTATAACCATTCTGGCTTCGCTGTTACCAGCCGGCAGCGTTACTGTATTTAATTTAGCCAACAACTTGCAGGCCGTGCCAAGCGGCCTCATTGGGATTCCTTTTGCTTTGGCTGTCTTCCCCATTCTTGCTTCGGCCGCTGGCAAAAATCCCGAAGAGTTCCGCCGTTATTTTTCGGCCACCCTCCGCCAAATTATTTTTTTAATCGCTCCCTGCGCGATCGCTCTTTTAATATTGCGCGCCCAATTCGTGCGCATTTTGTGGGGCACCGGCGAATTTAACTGGGCCGCCACAATCGCGACCGCTAACACCGTGGCGTTTTTTGCTCTCGGGTTAGTTAGCCAAGCGGTCATTCCGCTTTTCGCGCGCGGTTTTTACGCTTTTCATAATACCAAAACCCCATTTGTGATTAGCCTGATTTCCGAATTAATCAGCATTATCGCCGCTCTCGTCTTGATGCGCCCACTCGGAGTCGCGGGGCTGGCTCTCGCGGCAACGCTCGGCGCCACACTCAATGCTGTCCTGCTCTATTGGCATCTGCGCCCCTTAACCGGCCCCTTAGAAGGAGATAGGCTGTGGCAAACCACGCTCAAAGTTTCGCTCGCCGCGCTTATTATGGCGATTATTACCCAAACTCTTAAATACCCGCTCGCGCTAATTTTTGATTTAGATAGATTTTGGGGAATATTCTTGCAAGGCCTAACCACCGGCCTAATTGGCCTAGCCGCTTATTTCTTAATTTGTTACTTATTAAAGCTGGAGGAGATGGTCCACCTCCAAGCCAGCCTGCGGCGCAAATGGCTACGCCTCTGGAGCATCCCCGCTGGCATTGATGAAGCCGAAAGTTTATAATTTTTCTTGTGAATAGCCACATCCGTAACTTCTGTATTATAGCCCACATTGATCACGGCAAATCCACCTTGGCGGATCGATTCTTGGAATTCACCAAAACCGTGGCCGCCCGCGACATGAAATCACAACTCCTCGACAGCATGGATCTGGAGCGCGAACGCGGCATTACTATTAAACTCGCCCCGGTGCGTATGCATTATACCAATTCCGGAACCGAATACATTTTAAATCTCATCGACACTCCCGGACACGTGGATTTCAATTACGAAGTTTCACGATCGCTCGCGGCGGTGGAAGGCGCCATACTCCTCGTGGACGCGACCCAAGGCGTGCAAGCCCAGACCATTGGCAATTTATATTTAGCCTTAGAGCAAAACTTAAGCATTATTCCGGTTATTAATAAAATCGACATGGCTATCGCCAATGTCGAAAAGACCCGGGCCGAAATCAAAAGCTTGACCGGGTGCAAAGACCAAGACATTATTCTCGCCTCTGGCAAAACCGGGCAAGGGGTCCCCGAAATTCTGGAAGCTATTATTAAACGCGTTCCGCCGCCTGCGAACAATATTCAAACTACCCCCCGCGCCCTTATTTTTGATTCCTTGTTCAACGAATATAAAGGTGTCGTGGCCTCGGTGCGCGTAGTGGACGGCGTCTTAAAAAAAGGCGATAAAATTATTCTGATGTCTACCCGCGCTCCCGCCGAAATTTTAGAACTGGGCTATTATGTGCCTAAATTCCACCCCGCGCCCGAACTAAAAAATGGGGAAATTGGTTATATTGTCACTGGCCTTAAAGAAGTACGCGATTGCCGTGTCGGCGACACTATCACTCTCTACGATAAAGCCCGTGGCGCTTTAAGCCAATCGCCCCTCCCTGGGTATAAAGAAGTCAAACCCATGGTCTTTGCCGGCATCTTCCCCAAAGACGGTTCCGCCTACGAAGAACTGCGCGACGCTATTGAGAAGCTTAAACTAAGCGACTCGGCCTTAATTTTTGAACCCGAGCACTCCTCGGCCCTTGGCTTTGGGTTTCGCTGTGGCTTTTTAGGAATGTTGCATCTAGATATTTTTCAAGAACGCTTAAAACGTGAACACGATCTCGAAGTCGTCATTACCGCGCCGAGCGTAGCCTATCAGGTAACCAAAACTAATGGCGCCGTAGTCGTCATCAAAAGCCCCACTGAAATGCCCGAGCAGAATTATGTGGTAGAAGTAGAAGAACCGTGGATGAAGCTTGATATTATCACCCCCAAAGATTATGTCGGCGCTGTGATGGGCTTAGTCCAAGAGCGCCAAGGACGTTACCTCACTACCGAATATCTCTCGTCCGGGGCGGACCAAAGAGCCTTATTACACTACGAAATTCCGCTGGCTTCTCTGATTACTGATTTTTATGATAAACTAAAAACTGTCACCTCTGGCTATGCCTCCATGAACTACGAACTCAAAGGCTACCACAAAACCGAAGTAGTGCGCCTCGATATTTTAGTGGCCGATGATTTAGTGGAGTCTTTAGCCACTCTGGTTTGGAAGTCAGACGCCCACGCCGTGGGCAAAAAAATTTGCGCCGCGCTCAAGGACAGTTTGCCGCGCCAGCAATTTGAATTAAAAATCCAGGCCGCGATTGGTGGCAAAATTATTGCCGCCGAGAGGCTGTCGGCCCTGCGTAAAGATGTTTTGGCCAAGATGAGCGGCGGCGACGTTACCCGCAAAATGAAACTGCTCAAAAAACAAAAACAGGGCAAAGCCAAAATGAAAGCCGCGGGCTTGAGCAAAGTTAATATCCCGACTGAAGCGTATCTGGCCGTGCTGAAGCGTTAAAATACCCCGTCATTGCGAGCCCCCGACGCAGTCGGGGCAAAGCAATTTTTAAAAATTATAATTAATTTCTCAAATTTACTTATGAAGAGAAAAACTATCAAATCACTCTGGACCCTGGTTGCCGTGATTGGCATTATCGCCATGCTGATGTTTACAGCTTTGCCGGCTTTCCAATAAAATAAATTTGTGACTAAAAATTGGATTTTTTCCGATCCGCCCCCGCCCGAATTTATTCAGGAATCGGCGGCCGAAAGCGTGCCCGCAATCGCGGCGCGCCTCTTGTGGACCCGTGGCTTAAAAACCAAGCCGGCGATTGACGCTTTTTTAAACCCTAATTATGAACAAGGCGTTCCAGACCCGTTTTTGTTTAAAGACATGCCCCAAGCCGTAGATTTAATTTTAACTTGCCTAAAAAATAACGCCAAAATTGTGGTCCATGGCGACTACGACGCCGATGGCGTGGATGCGGCCGCGATCCTGGTGTTAACTCTCCGAAAATTAGGCGGGCAAAATATCGAGGTTTTTATTCCCCACCGCGAAACTGATGGTTACGGCCTCAACGAAAAAACTATAAAATATTTGCATGAGCGCGGCGCCAAATTAATCATCACCTGCGACTGTGGCATTAGTAATACCAAAGAAATAGCGCTTGCTAGAAAACTGGGCATCAAAACAATTGTCACCGACCACCATGCCATGCCGCCGAAGCTACCGGAGGCCGACGCCATACTCCATCCGCTTATCCCGGGCGAAACTTACCCCGACAAAACTCTTTCCGGCGGTGGCGTGGCTTTTAAATTGGCACAGGCGCTCTTAAAAAATAATGCTTTGACTAACCAGACTCTGCCCGATGGCGCCGCTCATGAAGCTTTTGCCAAATGGCTCTTGGATTTGGTGGCCATTTCGAGCGTCGCTGATATGGTCCCTCTGCTTGGCGAAACCAGAGTACTGGTAAAATATGGCCTCATGGTTTTAAATAAAACCAGAAATTTAGGCCTGCGCGCGCTCATTGATATTTCTCGTCTCAACGGCGAAGATGGCAAGCTGAAAAAAAACATTACTACCGAGACCATCAGCTTTCAACTTGCTCCTCGCATCAACGCGGCCGGCCGCATGGATCATGCCAACGTCGCCTTTGCTTTACTGATTGCCGAAACCGAGGCCGAGGCAAAGGAGCTGGCCGCGCAGCTGCAACAAAATAATCTTGACCGGCAAAAATTAACCGAAAAATTAACACTCGCCGCGCGCTATCAAGTAGTAGCCACCCAGCAAGAAAATAATCCTCTAATCTTTGTTTTGGGAGAGGGGTGGCCAACCGGAATTTTGGGTTTGATCGCGGGGCGCGTGCGTGAAGAATTCGGTCGACCGGCTATTGTCATGGGTCAAAATGCCGCCGGCGAAATTACTGGCTCGGGGCGCTCCCATCCCGCCTTTAACATGATTGAAGCGATCAAAACCATTCCTGAATGTTTTAATAAATTTGGCGGCCACCCCCAAGCGTGCGGGTTTTCTTTAAAAAACGGAGAGACTCTTGAAGATTTTAAATCTAAACTGTTGCCCCTCGCCGCCGCCGCTCTTAAAAATACGGATCTCGAACCGGAAGTTAAAGTTGACGCTGTCATTGACCTCGATGATATCACCTGGCCGCTTTACGAAACCCTGCAAAAATTCGCGCCTTTTGGCGTCTCAAACCCCGAACCTATTTACGCCGCCCAAAATTTAACTTTAGTCGCCATGAATCCGGTCGGTAACGATGGCAAACATTTGCGCCTGTTAGTTAAACACAACTCTCACTTGATTAAAAAAACCATTGCCTTTGGTTTTGGCAATGCCGAACGCCATCCGGCCGACTGGAAACAAAATTTAAAGCCGGGCGACAAAATCGACTTGGCTTTTACCATTGATGTTAACGAATGGAACGGCCGGCGCGAGCTCCAGCTGGCAGTAAAAGATATCCGGCGCTCTCTTTAAAATTAAAAAATTATTTTTTCTCTAAATCTTTTTTAATCTCGTGCCACTTCTTTTTAAGTTGGCGCGTCAGTTGCACTTTCATCTCTTCGGCCATTTGGCGCTTCAACGCGTATTCCTCTACCGCCCGCTCGACCAAGGCTTCGTACATTTCGCGGGTCGGCCCCTCGAGCTGTTTTAAGCTGGCCTTGAGCTCCTCAAACAGCGGATTTAAATGCTCCGCGAGTTTAGCGCGGAATTCTTTACCCCTAGGAGTCGCGTTCAGCCACGTCAATGCCGCCCCCATTAATCCTCCTAAAATTAGCCCCTTACGAAATCTACCCATATAATTTTATGTTTTTTTATTAGTTAACTCGTCAAAAATTTCTTGATAAATCAGCATCAGTTTTACCCCTAAGCGCTCTTCGGGTTTCAGCCGGTAGCCGTTAACCTCCGAGAAATCCCCACCCGCAAATTCCGGGCCATAATCCATGGGTATATACAACTTAGCCATTCTTTTCAGGCTTTTAGGGACTTCTTCCGGAGAAATTGTGGTTACCAAATCAGCCACTCTAAACAATTTTGGCAATACTAAACTATTATACCACCGAACCAAGTAACTGAACAGGTCGGTGACTGGTATTAAATGATAAAAACTCACCACCAAAACAATGTTCGGATTATTAGCCTTCCACTTTAAAATTTTCTGAATACCGCCAAAAAAGGGGCAGTGCACATGCACTACCTGAAAACCACTAAGCCCAAAGAGGACATCGCTAAAGCTCATTTTGCCGCTGAATTTACGACTAATAAAGCGCTGTGTACCCTCCCCGGCGCCGTCTAAAGCCGCCACCGACACCCGGCCAAACTGCAACGTAAAAGCTTCCACCTCCATACCCAAATTACTTTGCGCCTCCACTAACGCGAACGCTTCGCCTTTAATGTCTTCAAAATATTCAAACGAGGCCGGGATTAGGTGCGCGATTTTCATAAATTATTTTTTAGCAAAAACGTGAACATTGGGTGACGCCACCCGCGTCAGTAAAACCGATTCGCTGTAAACCAAGCTGTTAACAAAATCTTTAAACAGCCGCGCCAGGCCGCTAGTATTCTGGCGGGCAAAATATTGTTCGTTATTAATCTGCGATCCGTTCGTTTGGCTTTTAGCTTGCCGCGCCATTAAATAAAAAGCCACTACCCCTAATATTTGCCCCAAAATATGCTCGCTGTAACGGCAATTAATATTTTTAAAACCGGCTTTAATCAATAAATTTTGGAGCGCGCCCCGCGAAAAATACTGAATATGCCCGGCGAACCGCTTGGTCAAATCTTTTTTTAAACCCACCCTATCGAGAATATGCCAGAGCGACAGCCCATCTCCTTCGCACGGCACAAAACCGTAAAACCTTCCGCCCGGCTTTAATACCCGGTTCGCTCTTAACAAAAAATCCGCGGGGTCAGGCACATGCTCCAACACATCAAATATTACCACGGCCTCAAAATAATTATCGCTAAATCCTAAGTCCGTGGCCGTTGAGACCGCGTAAGTAACACCATCAGCAAATTTTGTAGCTTCCCGAATCGCCTCTTGGCTGATATCAATGCCAAAACAAAGTAAATCCGGGCGCGCTTTTTTAAGGCCACGAATAAACTGGCCCGCCCCGCTCCCAACTTCTAAAACTTTAGCCCCCGCGGGCAGATTTTTAAGAGCGTGAAGCGCTTGGCGCAACCGGAAGGCCGCCGGGTCCGAGAGTTTTAAGGTCGCGGTCCGCGCCCCCCAAATGGATTGTTCGTAGTCAAATGACATGTTGGCTGAAATAAGCGTTTTCCAATAAATCAACGTGCGCCGCGAGCGAAAATTTGTTTTGAACCGCTGGGCTAACTTTACTGCCCAGGTTTTTCCGCTCCTCCTCGCTCATGCTAAAAATCAGGCATAATTTTGCAATTAAATCCGTGGCACTACCGGCTAAAAACTTAAATATGCCATCGTCTTCACTGGCCTGATTGCCTTCAGAATGGCTTTTAATTACCAATGTTCCGGACGCCATCGCCTCGGCCGCCACCAAAGAAAAAGATTCACTGTCGCTTGGCACCACCACGCAGTCCGCCGCCCGATAAAATCGCGACAACTCCGCTCTCGCCATACTGCCAAAAAAATTAATTTTATCACCTATCTTCAAATCTTCCGCCATTTTTCTAAATTTTTTTTCGCTATAACCACCACCCACTACCGCTAAACGCCAATCGCTATCGCCCTCGGCAAGAGCTCGAAGTAATAAATCCAGCCTTTTTACCGGCATCAAATTCCCTACAAATAAAATAACCTTCCCTTCTCCGAGCGCTAAATTACCTAAAATTGCTCGGTCTCTTGTTCCCAATGTAAATATATTGCTATCGACCGGGTTCGGCAACTCGCTAATTTTATCAGCTCGTAAATTTTTTAAATATGCGCTACGCGCAAAATAAGTTTTGCTGACTAAAAATACTTGATTGGCATTTCTTAAAATTGTTCCTAAAAAAAATTCGTCACTGATTTTTTTATAAATTTGCCGCATTCCCGTCATCTGGCCTTCCATGTGCAAAGTTACCACCAAGGGCACTCTGGCTTGGCGTGCCGCCCGCGCCGCTAACCAAGCCGAACCATACCACGGCAAATGCAGATGAACGATATCAAAATCCTTAAAGCGATCGCCAAACCTGACCACGCCCCCGTCGCCACGGCGCAAGATTGGCTTTAAGCGCTCTACCATAAAACCATCTACCGCCTCGCTCCCCGTTTCACTGCCATAGCGCATGGTAAAAACACTAACACTGTGGCCGCGTAAAACGAGCGCCTTAGACTCGTCATAAACCACCACTCCCATACCGCCTAGCCGGGGATAAAAAGTGCTAACCACGTGAGCAATACGCATACCTATTTTTTTTCCGCGTTCTTTAAGGCTAATTCTCGAGTCAATTCGGTAACTTCTTTCTTTAAACGCTCGACCGCCACGAGCAATCGGAAAACCATAAAAAATAATACGGCCAGCGCCAAATACATTACCGCGTCCGCCCCGCGCGCTACTCCCAAAATTCTAGCCAAATAAAACGTGCCATTAGGGTTTACCACCACCCACGCCCCCGCGGCCCAAAAAATCAGCCAAAGCGCCACCATGCCAAAAGTAATATCGCGGCTTTGGTAGCGTTGCCAGGCTTTAAAGGCCGCCCCAGCGAAAAAAATCATTAAAATAATCTGGATAGTGTTCATACAAACAAAGATTTAACTAAATCAACCACGACTCTAAACCCGCTAATCATTCCTTGGCCATATTCGTGATAATAAACCGTTACCGGCACTTCGGCGAATTTTAAATTGTTCCGCTTTAAACTCCCCACAATCTCACTGTTATGCGCCATGCGCGGCTGTTCAATTCTAATTTTTTGTAAAGCCGCGGCTCCAAAAATTCTAAAACCATTTTGCCCGTCTGTCAACTTAACTCCTGCGAATAAAAAATTAATTAGCCTAGCTAACGGCAAAATTAATAAACGTTTAGAAACTGGCAGGCGATTAGCGCGCATAAAACGCGATCCTAAAACCGCGTCTAAATTCCCGACTTTTAAAAACTCTAGAGCCGGAGCAATATCCCCTGCGTCGTGCTGGTTGTCCGCGTCAAAATGAACTACCGTGTCAAATCCTTGGCGGCGCGCGTACTCATTGCCAGTTTCTAAGGCCGCTCCTTGGCCGCGGTTAAGCGCGTGGCGCAAAACCACCGCCCCCTCGCTGGCCGCAATTTCCCCGGTTACGTCCCCTGACCCATCGTCTACCACTACCACGTCTTTAAATCCGTGTTCAAAAAGGTCGCGGAGCACGCGACCAATCTTCTTGGCTTCATTATAAGCCGGAATTATAATCAGCGCCATACACATCGCGATAGGCCATTTACACTCTCTGTCCTTCGTCGCTAAACAAAAAAGCTTCTTTGTTGGCAATTACAAAATCTACAGTTTTGCGGAGGCCATCTTCGAGCCGGACCAACGGGAACCACCCCAAGGTTTCTTTGGCATAATGCACGTTCGGCGTGCCTTTGCTGGTTAAAAACAACAGTGGTTTATCTAACACCACTCGCGAAGTGGAATTAGTCAAATTAATAATCATGGCGGCAACATCAGTGTATTTGATCGCTTCTTCGCCGCCTAAATTCACAACTTTAACGCTCTCTTCCGCGTCCATGAGGCGCACTAAGCCGTCTACCATGTCTGACACAAAGCAAAGCGAAGTGGAAAAATTCTTATCGCCGTGAATAACTAAATCTTTATTCTCTAAAGCGTTGATAATAAAATCCGGTATGAGCTGATTTTCAAACAAACGCAAACGCGGCCCATACGTGGTAAACACCCGGGCAATTTTGGCGTCGAACCCATTTTTCTCCGCGTAAGTGGAAACGCAGGTTTCCGCGAACCGCTTGCCTTCGTCATAGCAAGCCCTCGGCGAGAGCTGGTTAACTGTGCCCTGCGAATCTTCGGACAAAGCCGACCGCTTCTGAATATCATCGCCATAAACCACCGCGCTCGAGGTAAAGAGATATTTGGCGCGGTGCTTAGCCGCGAGCTCCAAAGTATTGATCACGCCCAAAGAATTCGCCTTGAGAGTGTCTATTTTAATGGCTTCAAAATTTTTGGGGCTGGTTGGGCACGCCAAATGATAAATTTCTTGGATACCCTGAAATTTAATTTTAAACTTGTCGAGGCCTTCGTGTTCTTCCAAATTAAGCGGTTTGGTAATGTCGTAATTAATAAATTCGAAATCCGGATACTGCAATAAATGGTTAATATTTTGGGTGTTGGAATTGGAAAAATTGTCAACGCAAATCACCTTGGCTTCGCGCAAGAGCCGTTCGCATAAATGCGAGCCAATAAAGCCGGCTCCGCCCGTTACTAAAACATTTTTTTTCTCAAATATGGGGGTATCCATAGGTAATATTAGCGTTTAAATTATATCATGCCAGCTAAAAAAACGCAAAAAAACTATTTAACCGCTAAATTCGCTAGATTTAGGGTTGTAACAAAACTGCCATCGGGCTTGACCACGCCAAATTTCCCGCCACCCGGATGCCAACGCAGTAAGAGAGGCCGCCCGCTGTCCTGGTCGCTACCAAGCAAAATTTTCCAAGCCGGTAGCTTGGCCGCGCCTTTAACAGTAGCCACAACTTCTTGCCGGTAACTTTGTGAAGGCAAATCTAGAATAAATTGCTTCAGTATTTTACCGCTTAAAACCAGAGCCGCGGCCTGGTCGCTCCCGCCGCCAAACAAATTCCCCGCTGTAAAATCTACAATTTTATCCACACTCGGGAAGCTCATGGCGCTTAGCTGTTTGCCGCTAATATCAAATTCACGAACATTTAAAACCTTTTTGGTCAGCGTAGCCATTGCCAACGATTTGCCATTATTTAATAGCGCCCAGTCAGCCACCGAACCGGCTATCAGCATCTCTCCCTGGCGTTCGCCCGTTGCCGAAATCGTCACGAATTTAGTTTGCTTAAACCGCGGCGAATAAAACTCCACCATAAATTTTCTCTCCAAATAATCGCTCTGCCAAGCGACTCGTCTAGGCTTAAAATCCCCTTCTTTTTCTAAATCCACCGACAATTCTTTAAGCGCGCGGCCATTGCCCCAAAATAAATTTAAATAGTAATAAGAACCGCGCCGGAGGAGAGCCACCCCTTCCTCCTGGCGCTTCACCGCCGCTGATTTCACGGCCCAATCTACCAGCGTCGCGCCCGCGAAACTTTTTACCAAAAATTTTTCCTCGCTCAAAATGTCGTAACGCCACAGTTGATTTTTACCCGCGTAAAATATGGAACTAAAAGGCAGGATCTCGCCGCCGCTATTTTTGGCCTGCTTCACAGCCGCTCCCATGTTAAGGCGGCCCGCTAGTTCCGCCTCCCCCTTAGGCGCCAAGAACACTGTCTTTTCCGCCGTATTGACCAAAACATCCGCGATTTGCTCTGGTGTCCACGCCGGGCGCAGGGATTTAACCAGCGCGGCCGCTCCCGCCACAATCGGCGTCGCGAACGAAGTCCCATTCCAGGGTCCGCCAAATTCTTCGGAAAAACCCTTGGCTAAGTCATACCATTCGGTGCTGTAAATATTCTCGCCCGGCGCGTAAATATCAACACACGATCCAAAATTACTAAAAACGCTAACGTTATTTTTTTGATCCACCGAACCCACTCCTAAAACTAAATTCTTAATCGTCGGCGTTTTAAAACAAGCCGGGTATAATGGCTTGGCATCAAGGTTCCCCTCGCTCCTGGGGTCATGATTGCCCGCGGCCGCCACAATTAATACTCCGGCTTGATTAGCGCGAATTAAGGCGCTATATAACTCGGTGCTAAAATTCTCGCCCACAAAACTCATGCTGATAATATCCGCGCCATTTTGAACGGCGTAATCAACCGCTTGCGCCACCTTGAAAGACGAACCATACCCATAACTATCAATAGTGCGCAGGAGCATCATCTTGACTCGCCAGGCCGCCCCTACCCCGTCTCTATTATTATCACCAACTGCCCCGGCGAGGCCGGCTCCGATGGCCGCGTGGCGAACCGCGTCCGGATCCAGGTCACCATTTCCTAGTTCCCGGGGGTTATTATTATTCTCCACGAAATTCCATCCATGCACATCATCTACATAGCCATTATTATCATCATCAATCTCATTAAACGGAGTTTCATAAGGATTCACCCAAATATTAGTGGCTAAATCCGGATGCAAATAATCGCTCCCGGTGTCAATAATCGCGAGCACCACGGCTCCATTGCCAATCGTTTCGTCCCAAGCGGCCGGCGCCTGTACTTGCTCCCAAAAAGCGGCCTGGCGAGCATATTCCGGATCATTCGGCAAACGCGCGCTTACCGCTAATGGACTCAAAAATAAAATCACGGTCGTGAGAGCGACCATTGATTTTTTTAAGAATTTAGCGTATAGTAAAAACATAAGCTACTTAAACTCGTAAGTAGTATATCTTATTTTATAATTTTTTACTACGCATGATGATGCGTTTTAAACAACTCACGCTTCTGTGCGGTGACTTCTTGGCGCTTTGGGCCGGCCTGTACCTAGCCGCCGCCACCCGGGAGTTCAACCTCACGCCGAATAACTGGCTCGCCTTGAGCGAGTCATTTTTGCCTTTATTCGGATTGGCGGTGGTAATTCTGTTTATTATCGGCCTCTACGACGTGGGGCGCGCCAAAAATAGCTGGGGTTTTTTTGAGAGCATATCCCTCACCGCCGCAATCTGGCTATTGCTCGGCGTTATCTTTTTTTACATAAACCCCAACGCCACCCTCGCCCCCAAAACTATTCTGGCGCTCGGTACAATATTTTGTTTTGGCCTCATCGCGCTCTGGCGCTATATTTACAATCGTTTTTTATCGGCTTCTATCTTACGCACTCGGGTTTTATTCATCGGACTGACTCCCGAAGTCAGCGAGCTGGTTGCTCTCTTTCAAAGAGAACCGGCCCGCGGCTTTGTAGTCTTGGGCTGTATCGCCGCCAACCTGCAAACTACCGGCTTGCCGGGCGCCGCTAATCTTAATGTCGCTACCGCCGCCACCTTAGAAGAAATTCTCAAGCTCTCTCCTCGCGTCTTTCCCGATATTATTGTCATCGCTCCAGGCGAGGACAGCGCCCTGTTGCGCCAAGAGCTTTACGCTCTCTTATTCAACCAAATCAGCGTGTTAGACTTAGCGGAATTTTACGAACGGATTTTCCGCCGCGTTCCGCCCTTTACGTTTTCCGAAAGCTGGTTTTTAACGCATCTCAACGAGCAGGCCAACAAAATATACGACCGCGCGCGCCTGCTGTTTGATTATTTAGTAGCGGCGCTCATGGCCATAATTTTTTTAGCTACCTGGCCGCTCTTAGCTCTCTTAATAAAAATTACTTCCTCCGGGACGATTCTTTTTAAACAAATTCGCGTGGGGCGCGGCCAAACCAATTTTACCATGTACAAATACCGCACCATGCGTTCTTTAGCGGCGGATGGCAGCGCCGAGGTTTCGGGCCCAGAATTTGCCAAAAACAATGACACCCGGGTCACTAAATTCGGGAAATTTTTGCGCCAAACTAGGCTGGACGAACTGCCCCAATGTTTAAATATTCTGCGGGGCGAAATGGGCCTGATTGGCCCCAGGCCAGAGCGGCCGGAATTTGTCGAGGCTCTCAAGCGCGAGATGCCCTTTTATTCCCTCCGGCACTTAATTAAACCCGGTCTCACCGGCTGGGCGCAATTGCAACAATCTTATTATGGGAACATTTCGGAAAATTTAAAAAAATTGGAATACGATTTATATTATATAAAAAATCGCGGGCCCTGGTTAGACCTCGCGATTATATTGCGGACGTTTAATATCTTATTTCGGATGATTGGACGCTAAAATTATTTTTCGGCCAACGCCGCTTTAATTAGCCCCATAAAAAGCGGATGCGGATTCAATGGCCGGGACTTAAACTCCGGATGGAACTGCGTCCCCACAAAATAAGGATGGTCCTTAAGCTCAATTATTTCCACTAAATCCGACTCGGGGTTAACGCCCGCGACCTCAAGACCCGCGGCCTCCATTTGCACCCTGAATTCGTTATTAAATTCATAACGGTGGCGATGCCGCTCGCTAATTTCATCCGCCTTATAAAGCTTGTGGGCGCGGCTACTCTTTTTTAAAACACAGCGGTAAGCGCCGAGGCGCATCGTGCCTCCGTATCTGTCTTCGCGGATATTTTTGGCTTGTGTCGGGTTGGCGCTGATAATTAAATACGGACTGTCCGGATTGCATTCCACCGTATGCGCGCCCGTAAAATGCAAAACATGGCGCGCGAATTCGATTGCCGCGAGTTGCATGCCATAGCAAAGGCCCAGATACGGAATTTTATTTTCTCGAACGTAGCGAATGGCCGCGATTATCCCTTCTATCCCGCGGGTGCCAAACCCGCCCGGAACAATCACCGCGTCAAAACTGTTCAGCTCTTTTAATTTGGCCGGGTTAGCCTCGTACTCTTCCGAATCCACCCACGTCAATTCCGGTTTAACGTTATGCGCGAAGCTGGCGTGTTTGATAGCTTCAATGACGGATATATAAGAATCCGACAACGTATAATTGCCGGTGCCAAAATATTTCCCCACGACCGCGATTTTTACCGGCTGCTCCGAGGTTTTTACTTTTTGCACAAAATGATTCCAGCGCAAATTCTTTTTATTGCGTAATTTCAATTTTAATTGCTTGGCCAAAAGTTCGCTAAAATTTTGCCGCTCCAGCAAAGCCGGAATTTCATAGATACTTTTTACATCCGGAGCCGAAATAACATGATTTTCCGAGCGCATGCCGCAATTAGCTACCAGCGTTTCTTTGCGCGGCTTATCGAGCTCGTCCGGCCCCCGCGCCACGATAAAATCCGGTTGGAGGCCGCTGTTGTTCATGGTGCGAACGGCATGCTGGGTCGGCTTGGTTTTCATTTCGCCCAAATGCGATGGCACCGGCAAATAACTCACCAAAACCAAAGCCACATCGTCCGGTTCTTTTAATTTCATCATGCGCGCCGTTTCCAAAAATAAAATGTTTTGATACTCACCGACGGTGCCGCCGACTTCAATAATCATGACCTTGGCTGCCGAGGCCGCGGCCGCGGCATTAATGCGTTCCATTACCTCAAGCGGAATATGTGGCACTACCTCCACGCATTTGCCTTTATATTTCATGGCCCTCTCCTTTTGAATTACATTCAGGTAAATCCGCCCGGTGGTCATGTAATTGGGCGAGTTAATATCGCAATCCAAAAAACGCTCGTAGTTGCCAATGTCTTGATCAGTCTCGTCGCCATCGTCAGTCACAAAAACCTCGCCGTGCACAGTGGGGTTCATGGTGCCGGCGTCAACATTAATATAAGGGTCAATTTTAATCGCGGACACTTTAAGCCCGCGATTGATCAAAATGCGCCCGATGGACGCGGCGGTAATGCCTTTGCCCACTCCGGACAAAACCCCGCCCACCACAAAAATATATTTTGTTTTCTGCATAACACGAAAGTCTAGCTCATTTACTAGATTCGATATTTACTGCCACTTCCGCCTCGAGGCCATGGCGCAATTTGATTAAAATCGTGTGGCTCCCAATTTCTTTAATCGGTCTAGTTTTTATTTGACCTGGTTCTATCACCAACCCTTTAGCGCTAAGCGCCAGAGCGATTTTAACATCTCCCACGGCGGCATATAATTGGCCTTTCTCACTGGCTTTTTCTTTTAAATCTAATTCATAGCCGTCGAGTCGGCTCGCCAGCGCCTGCTGCGCCTGAAGATCTTTTTCCGCGTCGCGGCCCGCTTTGGTATGACGCGCTTCAATCGCATTCACATTATGCTGATTAGCTTGCACTGCTAAATTTCGCGGAAACAAAAAATTGCGGGCATAGCCATCGGCCACGTCTTTGACATCATCGGGATTGCCTAAACCAGTTACCTTTTTTAAGAGTATTACCTTCATAACACTTGATTTTTACTGATATTTAGTATATCATAGTGATTCTAAATAAACAAATTATGAATTCCCCAGAAAATCAACTTAAAAAAAGCGGGTTAGTAACATTGGTTGGGCGCTCGAACGTCGGCAAATCCACCCTCTTAAATACCATCATTGGCACCAAAATTGCGGCCGTTACCGACAAACCTCAAACTACCAGAAACGCTATCCATGGCGTTTTAAACCGGCCTGCCTCGCCGGCAGGCGGGCCAGAAGGCCAGGCAGTTTTTATTGACACCCCCGGTGTTTTTAAAAACCACTCTTCTCCGCTTTCTGGCGCTCTCCTCGAGCATGTGCAAGAATCTATTAAACACATTGATTTAATTGTTTACGTGGTCGACCCTACTAAACCAATTGGCAGTGAAGAGCGTTATATCATGTCTTTAATACGCAACATCGAAGTTCCCAAAATTTTAGTCATCAACAAAAGCGATATTCATGAAAAGGAAAAAGAATTTCTAGAAGATTACAAAAGCCTTGGCGATGATTTTGCCGCCGTATTTGAATTGTCGGCTTTGCGCGCCCGCCACATTGAACCCTTGATTCAAAAAGTTTTAGAATTACTACCAGTAGGCGAACCACTCTACCCGCCGGATCAACTCACTAATATCGACAAGAACTTCTGGGTGGCCGAACTAATCCGCGAAAAAATATTTCTAGCCTTGCGCAAAGAAGTGCCATATTCTACGCACGTCGAAGTGGAGAACATTGAAGATAAAACTGATATTTTTGTCGTCAAAGCGCGCGTTTTAACCTATAACAAAAAATATAAAGAAATGATTATTGGTAAAGGCGGCCGCGCCATTAAAGAAATTGGCATCGCCGCGCGCAAAGAACTGGAACAAGCTTTAGGTAAAAAAGTATATTTAGAGCTCGAAGTGGAGTATGACCGCCACTGGATCGATCGCGTCGCTTAAAAATTATTAAAAACAGCTAAAATTAGCCAAAATATAGCAAATAGGCCTTGACAAAAGGCCTTTTTTGTGCTATACTGTTTAGTTAATTAAGATCAAAAATCGTGCCTAAAAATACTTGGCGCGCCTAATGGGTAAGGGGAATTCTCCTCGAACCCTGGGGCGCGTCACGCCTCGTCAACCTGCCATGGAGGTGGCCAATGTACGGAGAACACAGAAAGGCCGTGAGGCAGTTCTACGTGCTTTGCGCCATCCTCCCGGTGGGAGTGTTGGCCAAGGCAATGTGGGACGCCTACCACGAAGCCCCGGAGCGTGTGTTTACGTACCATGCTCCGCTCGCGCCCGCGGTCGACCTGCGCGATAAGCAGGCCTGGCCGTGGGCGCCCTTCACGGGCGGCCGGGACTCGGTCCCGGTAGAGCCGAGGCAGGGAGATCAGGACACCGGCCACGCGCTAGCGCTCCCGGCAGCTGCCCTCGCGGCCCTTCATGCCTGCCCCCTCACTGGGGCGGCCTGCCAGGTCTCGACCAGGCCAAACCTGCTCGTCGGCGCGGATCGCCCCGGGCGACGCCTTCCAAACGGGGACTGGCTCGCGGGGCACGAGCACAAGGGCATCGACCTGCCCGGTGCCGGGAACGACGTCCAGGCCACCTGGCCCGGTGTCGTGGACAGCGTCGTAGAGGACCGGGACGGGTCCTCGGGTCTGATGGTCGTAGTCAGATCCAACCTTGGAGGCCTGGTGCTGTATCACAAGTACATGCACCTCGCCTCTGTCGCTTCCGGCCTTCGGCCGGGAGTGTCCGTCCGGGTCAGAGAAAAGCTCGGAGTGTCCGGTGCGAGCGGCGTGAAACAAAGCGCCGCGCACCTGCACTACGAGGTTCGGAGTCAGGCCGAGGGTGGGTCGTTCTACGACCCCACTCCCCTGATCCACTGACCGAGGTGGGCAGAGCGGTCGCCTCAAGCGATCGCTCTGCCCCACCTGTAGTATCATCAAAAACAAAATCCCCTGAGCCTAGTCGAAGGGGAATTTTTTTATTTTAATAATTCTAAAGCTTTTTTGAGAGCCGCGTCTTCCCCGGCCGGCTCGGCATCCAATTTTTCTGTTATCTCAAAATCAGGCGTAATGCCTTTTTCGTTTATATTATTCCCCGCTGGAGTAAACCACTCGGCCACGGTAATTTTTAAAGCCGAACCATCCGAAAAAGTTTCAAAATCCTGCACCGAGCCTTTACCAAAAGTCTTGGCACCCACCACAATCGCGACTTTATTGTCTTGAAGCGCCCCGGCCACGATTTCCGAAGCCGAAGCCGAGCCGCCATTGACCAAAACCACGGTTTTAACACCCAGCAAACGATGCTCGCCGCGCGAGATATGCTTGTTCTCCCGGCCAGTGCTGAATTTTTCCGCCACGATTACGTCGCCTTCAGAAATCCATTCGCCAGCCAAACTCACGGCCGAATCCAGATATCCGCCCGGGTTGCCGCGCAAATCTAAAATGATTTTCTGGCCCTGTTTCTTTTTAAACTCTTGAATCGCTTTACCAAATTCCGGAACAGTCCGGTCGTTAAACTGCATCACGCGTAGGCGGAGCGCGCCTGGCGCTTCCCACACCATCATCGTCGCCGGAACATTAATCTTGGCTCTGGTTATTACGTAATCTTGCGCTTTTCCCAAACCATTTCGGCTAATGGTTAGGGTGGTCGTACTGCCCGCCGGACCCCGGATTAATTGCACCGCCGAAATCACATCCATCCCAAGCGTGATGGTTTTATCAATCGCCAAAATTTTGTCTCCGGGCCGCAAACCCGACCGCTCAGCCGGTGAACCAGGGAGCGGCGCCACCACGGTTAACTGGTCGTTCTTAAAGCCGATTTCCGCGCCAATGCCTTCAAACTCTCCCGCGAAACTTTTCTGAAATTCGTCCGCCGCTTTAGGCGGAAAAAATAATGAATACGGGTCGCCGAGAGACCCTACCAATCCCTGAATCGCTCCATAAAACATGTCCACATCTTTTACTTTGTCTTTTTTAACGTAAGAATCCTTAATTTTGTCCCAAATATCCCAAAATTGGTTAAAATCAGCGGTCTTCGAATTATTTTTAGTCCGGTCAATGTTGACTAGCGCGGCCATGTCCGTGGTGCTAGAAGCTCCCACTTCTTTTTTTAATTCCGATGTTTTCCCAATTAAAAGGCCAAGCGCAAAAGCGCCGACTACCGCGATCAGTGTTAAATAAACTGTGATATAACGCGTGGCTTTAAATTTTGTTGGAGAAATTGGCGCCATAACTGGTTTAATCATTTTTAATTTTTAGGCGCGCGCCCGCGCTATTCAAGAGAGCGTACAAATTTTCGTATCCGCGGTCAATCTCATAAGGATTGCGCAAAATTGACCGGCCTTTGGCCGCCAGCATGCATAAGAGCACGTTCACCGCGGGGCGCAGCGCCGGCGGGCAGATCACTTCGTTGGCGACAAACTCCGCCGGCCCTTCCACCCACAAGCGATGCGGGTCGAGTAATGTAATTTTAGCTCCCAGTTTCTGAAGCTCAAGCGCGTAAACCGCGCGATTGTCATAGGCCCAATCGTGCACCAGTGTCCGACCGCTGGCGCGCGCCAAGATAGGAATAAATAAAGGCAAATTATCAATATTTAAACCCGGGAAGGGCCGCCCGTATATTTTATCGGGCAAAGCTTTAAGCGCGCTCGGAATAATTTCGATATCCACAACTTCAAACCAACCATTCTTGGACAAACGCTTATTTTTTAACTTAAATTTTTGCCCCATGACCGTTAATTTTTCTAATTCCAACTCCAAAAATTCTAACGGGCAATTAGTAATAGTGAGCCGGGAATTAGTCACAATCGCGGCGGCGAGCAAAGTCATGGACACAATCGGGTCGGGCATGATCGGATAACCACTAACGCTTTTTAATTTCGAAACACCTTCGATTATCAGAGTGGCGGTGCCGATTCCAGAAATTTTCGCTCCCGCCGCTACCAAAAAATGGCACAAATCCTGCACCATGTAATTGGCCGAAACCATTTTAAGAGTGGTGACTCCCTGGGCCAGAGCCGCCGCCATAATCACGTTTTCCGTGGTGGTATCTCCGGACTCATACATCACAATTTTCGCGCCGCGCAACTTGTTGTTCACTGCTTCGTAAAATGTTTCCGTGGAAGTTATATTAACGCCCAATTTTTTAAGAGCGTAAATATGCGGGCGCACCGTGCGCGTGCCAAGCCTACAGCCGCCCGATTTATAAAGACGAAATTTTTTAACCCGGCCAGCGAGCGCCCCCCAGAGTAGCAGAGACGCCCTGGTATTAATCGAAGCGTGCTTATCCAGCTTAGCAGGATTAATTTTTTTAGAAGCATTAACCAGAAGACGGCCTTGGCCTTGCCATTTCACTTCTACTCCCAAACTTTTAATAAGATCAATAATTCGTTTAACTTCCTCAATATTCGGCACGTTTTTTAGGGTTGTGACGCCCTGAATGGCCGTGGCCGCGCACAAAATAGCCAGCGCCGAATTTTTAGTGGGCTGGGTCGCGATTTGGCCATGGAGCTTCCGGCCGCCCTGAATTTCTAAATAGGCCATAATTTTGACTTTACGATTTTTAGAGTGTAGTATTAATTATACTGTTTTCACGCCCTCCTGACAAGCCTGCCTGCTATTATGGAATACCCTGGATCTCATTTTAGAAGAGGCTACCGCCTCGCCCTCTTAGCGGTGGCTATTTTGATTTTTTTTGGACTTTTGCCATTCGTTATTCTTTACAGCGCCGGCTATCGCTTGAATCTAAAGAGCGGTTGGCTGCGCGCCGCCGGGGGCCTAAGCTTTGACGCCATCAAACCAAATAATACCGAGGTTTTTTTAAACGAGATTAAAATTCAGGACACGTTCCCCATCCGCTTAAAAAACATTACGCCGCGCGCTTATTCCTTGCGCCTTTTTGCTCCCGGCTACCATAGTTTTGAAAAACTAATTGCGGTGCGCGACCAAACCACTGTTTATATTAAAGAAATCAACTTAATAAAACAAGCTGAACCAAAACTAATCTTCAGTGGCGACTTGGCTTATTTGACTGGCTCGGCCGATGGTAAGTGGCTAGCTTACGTGGACAATTCCTCTCGGACTAGCTCCAAACTAATGCTCGCTAATGCCGCTGACCGAACCGCGCGGCTACTTTATAAACTGCCTAAAAAAATTGAAATCAAACTTAGCTGGTCTAAAGCCCACTCCGCTCTCGCCCTGGCGACCGGCACTCTCCCTTACAAAAACTTAACAATCGTGAGCGCCGCTCCGAGCGGCTCGCCCTTTAATCTGGGTGCGTTAGTAGGGGCGCCCGTTGAAAAATTTGCCTGGAACGACGAGCTAAATCCGGCGTTGTATATCGCCACTGCCAAAAATTTATTCTTTTTTTCTCTCTCCACCAAACAACTTATCAAAATCGGCCCGAAAAATTTTGGCGACTGGTACGTGGCCGAAACAAAACTTTGGACTGTCAACGAAATTTTTACTACCAGCACCGGAAAAAAAATCATCCTCACCAAAGATGCTCTAGGGTTTAGTTCTCAAATTGCGCTACCCGAGAACGACCCGAGCAGTGGCCTTAAGTCTTGGCGGTTTTTAGACGCGAATGGCGATACCGCCTTGGTGCGAGCTACCTCCAGCAACTTCGCCTGGATAGTAAACCACCGTGGCGCGAGCCGGCTCGATGCATTGTTCGCCACCCGCTCTCGGTTTAATAATCATTCTATCCTCTGGAGCCCTTCTGAAGCTTGGCTTTACGCGCCTGGCACCCCACCCATGCTTTTAAGCCGCACCGGCGACAGACTCCTAGATCTTTATTTTTTAGATAAATTTGATACTCTCGCTCTAATGTGGGATAATAAGATTTCTATTTTTTTCCCGAGCTACCTAGTAGCCACCGACATCGCGATTGGCCAATTTACCGGCCTCACGCCCGACTTAAATAATAAAATTTTATACTTCACCGGCACCATCAATAATCAAACCGGACTCTGGTCGCTAGCTTATTAATTATTTATGAAGTTGACAACTTTCACGGACGGCGGCGCCCGCGGCAACCCCGGGCCAGCCGCTCTCGGCGTCGTTATTAAAAATGAATCTGGCGTCATTCTCTCCGCCTATGGCGAATATTTGGGCTCCCAAACTAATAACTTTGCCGAATATAGCGCTCTGCTCTCGGCCTTAAACCGGGCGCACCAGCTGGGCGCTACCGAGGTGGCTTGCGTATTGGACAGCGAACTCATCGTCAAGCAAATGAACAGAATATACAAAGTAAAAGAACCCACGCTCCAAAAATTATTTATTCAGGTTTATAACGCCGCCGCCAAATTTAAACGCGTCTCTTATCGCCATATATTGCGCGCCGGTAATTACGAAGCCGACGCTGAAGTCAACAAAGCTATCGATAATCATGTAAAATAAATATAGGGGCGGGGTTACCCCGCCCCTATATTTATTTTAAAAATTATTTTATAGCCTCTTTCAGGGCGTCCACTTTATCTACCCGCTCCCACGGGAATTCGATCCTGCCAAAATGCCCATAAGCCGCCGCGGCGCGGTAAATGGGGCGAAGCAAATCAAGATACTCTATAATTTTACCAGGCCGAAAATCAAATGTCTTTTTAATGACTTCAATTAATTTTTCGTCGCTGACCTTTCCAGTTCCATAGGTATTGACATTAATACTGGTCGGTTCCGCGCGGCCGATCACATAGGCAACTTGCAGTTCACAGCGCTCCGCGAGGCCCGCCGCCACAATATTTTTGGCAACATAACGGGCCATATAAGCGCCCGAACGATCTACTTTGGAAGGGTCCTTGCCCGAGAAGCACCCGCCGCCATGCCGCCCCATGCCGCCATAAGTATCCACGATTATTTTACGGCCGGTTAAACCCGTGTCCCCTTGCGGCCCTCCTACCACAAATTTGCCGGTCATATTAACGAAAAATTGCGTGTCTTTATCAATATATTTCGCGCAAATTGGTTCAATAACTTGCGAAATTATATCTTGGCGGAGTGTTTCCAATTCAACGTTATCGTCATGTTGAGCCGCTACTACCACGTTTTGGAGTCGCGTGGGTTTGCCATTCACATATTCGACAGCGACTTGGGTTTTACCGTCCGGGCGTAAATACGCTAATTGATCGGTTTTACGCACCACTGCCAAGCGCTCGGCCAGATGATGCGCGAGCATTATCGGAAGCGGCATCAATTCCGGTGTTTCCGTGCAAGCATAACCAAACATCAGGCCCTGGTCTCCCGCGCCCTGTGTTTCGAGGCCGGCGCGATTAACGCCTTGAGCAATATCCGGCGATTGTTCGTGAATAGAAACTAAAATCCCCGCGTGATCAGCGTCTATGCCATACGCTGGGTCAGTATAACCAATATCTTGTAAGACGCCGCGCGAAATTTTCTGCACATCAACATAGCCTTTAGTTGTGACTTCTCCGCCCACAATCAGAAGGCCCGTAGTAGTAAAGCATTCCACCGCGACATGCGAATTAGGGTCCTGCTCGAGCAACGCGTCCAAAACCGCGTCCGAAATTTGATCGCAAATTTTATCCGGGTGCCCCTCGGTTACCGACTCTGAAGTAAATACAAAGTTCTCTGCCATATGATATAAATACTTTAATTGATTTATACAGAAGATAGACTTGTCCGCCGACGAGGCGGAAGAAAGTTGTTGATTAGTAATCATTCTATCGACCAAGAACGATAAACCAGCCAACAACCAGCACCATCTTCGCTTAATTAAATTTATTTAATAAAACAATTTAACGCCAATATCATACAGGCTTACGCCTAAAACCGCAAGATATGTTATTAACACCACTCCGGTAAAAAATATGGCGTGCGGCAGGCGAAAATACTTAGGCTTGATATCGCCTTGTAATCTGGCCTTATAAAAAACCAAGGCCATAATAATATTTTCGGTCGCTATAAAAATGCCGCCCACTACTTCTAAAATAAGAATAAACGAGCGCAACCCCAAAACAAACAGTCCAATTGGCACCACTGCCACCAAAAATGCCGCCGTTAATTTTTTTATTTTATAATCCCAAATAAACGTTTCCTTAAGAGCGGTGCCGACGCCCATATAGGCTGTGCTCATGGCCAAAATCGCAAAAATATTAGCAAAGAGTAGCATGCCAGCGCCAAATTTATTGCCTAGAGCCACCGTGGCCACTTCAGTAACAGTATCGCCGAGCACCCCGACTACCGCTACCGCGAATAAAATATAAACCAAAGTAGAGAGTAATGTCCCGATAATCAGAGCGCGCCGAAAACGGCGTTCCGAACCAGGGAGCACCGCGTGCGCCTCGGCAATAGCCGGCGTCGCGGAAAACGCAAATAATATTACTCCGAGCGGCGCCAGCCAGTTGGTAAAATTAAATAAATCCAAATTGGTTAGCGTTATACTCGGAAACAAATAAAACGAAATCCCAATCACAACCAAAATCACGACTGAACCAATGATTTTTTCCGCTAATTTTACACGCGCGAGACCGGCCCATACTAATAAACTGCCGAGCGACCAAAAAATTGCTGTCCAACTACTCTCTCTGCCCCCAAACAAAGCTGACAAAACTGCCCCCGAGCCGATTAAATAAGCCAGGAGCGCGCCAAACGAACGCAAAATAATCGTGACCGACACCAAACCTTCAGCCCACCGCCCCAAATATTTACCGGCAAAACCAGGTAACTGCATAGGCCCCGCGGTCCGTACTGCCACTTCGCCGAGAGCCAGATGCAAAATCAACGTCACTAAACCAACAAAAAGCATCAACCCTGCTCCCACCAAAACACCCAAACCCGCCACCGCGCTTGGCAACGCCAAAATCCCGGCCCCAATCATCATGCCGGTAATCATAAACACGCCCTCGAATGTCGTAGCCGTGGGTTTATAAACTCCCAAATGGAGTACGACCGGTCGTTCGTCCTGAAGCATAAATATATTATAACACAAAATAACTAATAATAAAATAAATCCCGACTAATCGGGATTTTAATATCGTGCACGCCAAGGGATTCGAACCCCTGACCCTCGCAGTGTAAATGCGATGCTCTAACCAACTGAGCTAGGCGTGCGTTTCTTCTGCTTATTTTTTATCTCAAAAATTCTTTCAACTCAATGGCTTGCTGACGCAGATTAAATTTGATAACGAACGTATCAAAAAAATCTTTCTGGCCGACAATGCCATACCCGCAACGAGCAATGTTACGCGAAAATCCGACTAACATTTTTCTTGAACAATCCCCAACGCTAATAGTAACCAAATGTGTATAAAAAAAAGTCACCGTTGATTTTTTTCTCTCCGACACCGAGGGTGATGGGGATAACCGGCCGCAAAATTTGAGGACTAAATCGTTTGTATTTAAATTTCATACCTTAACTCGAACCAACGTAGGTAACGAGCTGGTCCGGCATCCGAGCCAGGATGGGATTTGGCTTGCCCTGCTGTTCAGCTTTTTGCAAGGTCTCTTTAGCGGTGACTCCGGCGGCAATAACGGTCTCCTCGTCTTTTTCTAGAGCCACCCAGAGCCCTTTGTATTTTTCGTATAGTTTAGCCCAATTAAGCGCAGACATAAATGTATGGTTTAAGATATTTGGTATTTTACACGATTCCAGAAAAAATGCAACCGGAAAAACATTTACTCTTTAGGCAAATTTTTTATAAACTCCCCGAACTCCGGGTAGCCTTGCCGCGCCATCCATTGCCACCACTCCGCGCCCCACAGGTACGCCCGCGGCCAGCCCACTGCCCGCGCGTACAAAATATTTTTCTTTAAGCGCGCTAAATCTAAAGACTTAAACTGCTCCTCTATTTTTAATTTCTGCGGATCCTGCCCTGGTATCCATGGCTCGCCCTGGAGTTCAATGACAAAAGCCGCGCTTTGATTCCGGCCAGCCACCCACAACTTAAACCTATAAAAAGCCGCCGGTAGCCAATCATAGCTTAAGTAACCAAGATACTTGTTCCAAACTACGCGATACATAGTGGTGCCAAACAAATCGCCTGCTCGAGCCGTGCGGCGCCAGGAAGAGAGCTCGCCGCTATCAGTAATTAAAATTGGGTGCGTGGCGTCCAGCGAACGCACTAAGGCAATTTCCTCGGTTAATTCAGTGGCTGTATATTTTGGGCAGAGCCCAAACGCCAAAAAAGGCTCGTTCTCCACTTGCCAAATTTCTAAAGCTGGATGATTTTTATAGCGCTCCACCACGGTTTTTATATAGGCTAACAAAGACAAGCGCGGCGCCCGGCTGTCCGAGAGAGTATCGAGCCAGGCCGGGCGGTGGCACTCGGGCCAGCGCGGCGTTTTTTGGCCCACCGCCAAAATAACCTTCGCGCCGCTCTTCCTGGCCTGATTCATTAAATAATCCAATTCCGAAAAATCATAAACTCCGGGACCATTTTTTTGAATATTATCCCAGTGCGCCGCCAAGCGTATTTTTTTAAATTGCCACTCCCCCACAATCTGCGCGAAAGACGCTTTAACATCAAGCCCCAAATAGCGGGCGTGGCTGCTGTCAAAACTCACGCCCCAAACAGTTTGATTTTTTGGCATTCCTAAGATAGCTACTCCGGCGTAAAAAACCACTCCCGCGATAACGAGTGTCCCTAGCATCGCCAAAATCCGCCCGGGATGTTTCATATTACTTAAGAATCAAAGCCAACCCTAAAATAATAAATATAATCGCGGCGGCTTCTTGCGCTTTTTCTCCCCGCCCATATTTTTCCGCGAAGACGCGCGGCCGATAGCGGCTTAGCCAAGCTACCAAAATTATTAAAAAAGCATACTGGACACCAGCCAAAGCATTCACGATAGAAACACTGCCGAGCGCCACAGCGTACTGAACCAAAATTAAAGACACTAGAGCCAAAAATTTATTTAAAACTACCCAAGCCGCGCTCGCCATCGGCGCGGCGCTTGTTTTCGGAACTTCGGGCAAAGAATCTTTAGTTTTTCCAAAGACCGCCTGCCGCACCGGCCGCGCAAAAACCAAGAGCAGTACGGCATAGACGCTCATAAAACCCCAGACCCAAACCAAGCCGCGGGTAAAACCAACTTCATTATAAATAACTTTGGACCCGACATTAAAAACCGCGAAACTAAAAGCCGCCACCACGGCCCAGAGCATGCCGCGGTGCCAGCCAAAATGCTCGCGGCTGATTTCAAAGGAAATAATCAAGGACCCAACCACCAATAACGCCACGCCAAAATATTCGTGCGTTTGTAAAACTTCGTTTAAAAATATCCTGCTAAAAAATAAAATAAACAGCGGAATCAAAGCGCCAATCAAAGGCGCCACATGGCTAACTTCGCTGTAGAGCTCGGCTCGGTACATAGTATAAAGCCCGAACAAAAACCCCAGCGAAGTCGTAAGTAATATCGGCCCAATTGCTAATAAATTCGAGAGCGGCCAAACTAAAGGCGCTACGAACAAAAGCGGCAGCAAAAAAATAGCCGAATAAAAAACAAAAACACTGGGGAGAACCTTTTTCTGCGCTAAAATAAATTTATCGAGAATGTTGACCACCGCGCCGCAAGCAAAACCAAGCAAAGCAATATAAAGCCACATAATAAAACTATTTTTTTAGCTCGGCCGCGCGAACCGTGTTAAATAAAAGTTTGGCCACTGTCACCGGCCCGACCCCACCGGGAGTAGGCGTGACAGCGCGAGCAACCCTTGCTACTTCAGCCACATCAACATCGCCAAGCGCCTTATCATTCTCAAACGCAAAACCAGCATCGACTACAATGGCTCCCGGCTTGACCATAGCCGCTTTAATTAAATGCGGCTGACCAACGCAAGTTAAAATCGCGTCCGCCAAGCGGCAGAGCGCGGCTAAATTTTTTGTTTTACTGTTACAAATTATTGGCGTCGCCCCTAAATTTAAAAGCAAAAGCGCGAGCGGCCGGCCAACCAGTGCGCCCGCCCCTACCACGACGACGCGGCGGCCGACAAAATTAAACTTAAGCGCGCGCAAAATCTCGAGCATGGCGCCGGGCGTAGCCGGTTCCAGCGCGTTACTGCGGGTTATTAAGCTCCCTAAAGAATAATCAGTTAAAAAATCAATATCTAACTCTGGCCGAATAGTATTAAGAACTTCACGATTGTATAAATGCTCGGGAAGCGGAAGCTGGATAATTAAAGCCTGCAATTTTTTATCAGCCTGAATTTTTTTAAGCGCGGCAATGAATCGGGCTTTAGAAACAAAATTCGAAAATTTATGCAATTGGAAATTGATGCCCACTAACTCGGCCGCCTTTTGCTTGCGGCGCACATACACGGCCGAAGCTTTATCTTCGCCAACTAAAATAACGGCCAGCTTGGGTTTTACTCCGCGGCGCGCTAATTTCTGGACTCGGGTTTTGGTATCGGCCAAAATTGCGTCCGCAATGCTTTGGCCATTAATAAGAAATCCCATGAAGTTAATTTTAGCATAAAAATAACAGCCCGGCTAGGGCTGTTTTAACGTTTCGTCCTCGCCGCGCCGTAGCTCTGGAGGAGCGTAGGCGGGTATACATTTTAGGACTCATCAGTCCCGATTTAATCGGGAGACGTTAGTTAGAGCAGAGGCGGACCGATTTAGGCAGAGCTTATAAAAAGCTCCGCGTAAACACAGCTTAACCTCTGCTGACATCCCGATTACTCGGGACGATTTTAAAGAACGATTCCCATCCGGCCAGCAAAGGGGCGGTCTCTCGATACTACTCGAGACCGCCCCTTCGTGGGGCGCCGCCCGCCGATTTACTCGGCGCGGCTCTCCGACGGCTGGCTGTCGTCGTGCCCCCCCAGGCACAGCGGCGCGGACGCGGCGATCGGGGTGACCGCCGCCAACAGAATGGGCTTGCCACAGCCCGCCTTGGCACAGACCCACCCCTGGGTCGGGTGGAACCTGATGGGCACGCCGAGCTTCCTCTTGTACCCGATCTCCGGGCCGTGCCCGCAGGGCAGGACCTGGATGTCGAGCGGGAGGGTCTGGAATCCGACGGCCCGCGGGTGCTGGCGCACCCACTCCTGCATCTTCTGCTCGGTGGTCATGCGCGCGCGGCGCTCCTGCTTAGCCGCGCGGTTGCGATCGTTCTTGCTGGGTCCTTCCCGGTTGAGCTCCAAATGTCTTCTCCCACCACTGGTTGGCTGTTAAGGCCAGTCTCGGGGCCAGTGATGTTGGCAAGGGTTTGGGTTGATCCGAGACGCGTTATTTTAGACTCTTAAACTCTCTAAAATATCGCGCCCCGGACCAAAATATTGGCAAGAACAACTTACATTAAAACACCCCTCTGCTTTTTCCGAGGGGTGTGTTTTAACAATTTTTGTCAGCTCATTTAGCTGTTATGTATAAACTCACCCGAGGGCGTAAGCAAAAAACGAACCAAAATAATGGCTTTCTTGTCTACAATTAAACTATACGGATGATTCATTCGCATATTAACTTAATAATACTATATAACTACGCTAATGTCAAAGGCTTTATCAACACCCAACGAAGCCCTTGACAACAAGCCTTTTTTATGCTATACTTCTCTGTTTTGTGCTAAACAAAGCCCCGCCAGAGGCGGGCAGGCAAAACCAGTTAACTAAGAAAAATCGCTCCGCGCGAGCGGAGTGAATTTCTGAGGAAATTCATATGAAAATAGCCATGATTGGACAAAAAGGAATCCCGGCGGCCTATGGCGGTGTAGAACGGCATGTCGAGGATTTAGCGCGCGAACTAGGCTTAAATGGCCATGAGGTTTTAGTATACGCCCGAAAGTGGTTTATTAAAAACGCTCCCAAGCAAGAACTCACCAATGTTCAGCGCGTGGTTACTCCTACCATTCATACTAAGCACTTGGACGCCATTGTTCATACTTTCATCTCAACTCTACACGCGATATTTATCTCGCGCCCTGATATTATTCATTACCATGGCGTCGGGCCGTCGTTGTTAGCGTGGATTCCGCGTGTGCTAGCGCCCCGCGCTAAAGTTTTTGTGACCTTCCACTGTATTGATCGCTACCACCAAAAGTGGGGGCCGATTGCCAAATTCTTCCTGCGCCTGGGCGAGCGTACGGCCTGCGCCTTTGCGCATCAAACTATTGCGGTGTCTAAATCCATTCAGCAATATTGTTTAAACGAATACCAGGCCAGAACGCACTACATTCCTAATGGCGTCAATTTACCGGGGAGCGTTGGCTTAAAAGCGCTGGCGCCATTTGGGTTAGCCAAAAACAAATATATTCTCATGGCCTCGCGCTTAGTGCCGCACAAAGGCGCCCACTATTTAATCGCCGCTTGGCAATACGCCTGTAGGCAAAACGCCTCTCGGCTCAAAAATTATAAGCTCGCCATTGTCGGCGGCAGTACGTTTACTGATGATTACGTAAAAACTCTCCATGCCTTAGGCGAGAAAGACAAATCCATCGTCTTTACTGATTGGCAGAGCGGCCCTGCCTTAAGCGCGCTTTATGGCAACGCGGCGCTTTTGGTGCACCCCTCGGAAAACGAAGGCCTGCCAATTACCGTCTTAGAAGCCATGGCTCATGGCCGCCCTGTGCTCGTAAGCGACATTGCTGAACACCAAGAAATTATCCACGACCAAAATTTCTTGTTTAAAACCGGCAGTGTGGGGTCATTAGCCGACCAGATTCTCAAATTACTGGCCAACGCGGCCTTGCTAAAATCCGCGGGCATTAAAAATCGCCTGGACGTGGCCGATCGCTTCAACTGGAACCACATCACCAAAGATACTATTAGGCTTTACGAAGACGCCCGGCGTAAACCCTTCCCCATCAGCGACCCGGTAACAATTTAATTAAAATTTGGCTGCTAACCCCGCGCCGTTCTGGTGCGGGGTTATTTAGGTTTTACAGCGACTGCCACTAAATTGCGCCCGCCTTTCTCATCGCTCCACTTATTAACACCGGCTTCGCTAGTTGTAAAATATTTTAATTCTTCTATTTTAAATCCGGTCTTTTTTAAAAGCTCAATAATTTCTAGCTTAGAAAAATGATGATAATAGCGCCAAACTTGCGCTGTACCACTCTGATCCTTCCACGGAATCAAATAATCACCCGGGCCGATTTTTTGCCAATCTTGCTTGCGTTTTTTCTTAGCCCAATCGCTTTCTAAATTCCAAAGCGTCATAATTAATTTCCCGCCCGGTTTTAACTCTGTAAAAAATTTTTGGAGCTGTTTTTGGCGCGCGGGCGCACTCGGCAAATGAAAAAAGGACGCCACCGCAAAAATTAAATCAAATCGCTCGGGCGCGAACTTCTTTTCTTTTTTAGAAGAGTTAAAAAATTTTATAACACTCTCTCTCCTGCTGCTCTGAACATTTTTTCGCGCAATTTTTAAAAGCTCGGAACTGATATCCACCCCAAAATAATTAATTTTTTTACCGTCAAACAAAGCCAGCAGGCGGCCATTGCCACAGCCCCAATCCAAAATATATTGACCGTTCTTAATAAGTGGTTTAAACTGCTCTAATTCGGGCCACAATTTTTGCCGGGTGTTAGCAAAATGCTTGGCAATTTTGTTGTAAGCTGCGGTTGTGTTAGGTATACTGGTAAGGCGTGTTGCCATATGCAGATTATATCGGAAAAAATTATTTTAGAGGCTTTAAAACAGCACCCTGACACGGACGCTGATCTTAACGTTGTGAAACGAAATTTGGCGCGCGTGGCGATAATTCGCGCCGCCACGATGCCAAATAAAACCGAACTCCTCAAAGCATATCACAGACTTTTAAAAAATAACAGAATTAAAAAAAATAAAAATCTGGAACAACTCTTGCGCCGCCGCGCGGTGCGGAGCCTCTCGGGCGTCGCGATTGTCACGAGCCTCGTGAAGCCCTACCCTTGCCCGGGGCTTTGCGTCTATTGCCCTCTCGACGAACGCATGCCCAAAAGCTACTTGAGCGAGGAGCCAGCCGCGGCTCGGGCTTTAACGCTCAAATTTAGCCCTTACGACCAAATGTCTAAACGCTTAGAAGCGCTCGCTGCTAATGGCCACCCCACGGACAAAATTGAATTGATTATCAAAGGCGGCACTTGGAATTCATACCCCCTCTCCTACCAATACTGGTTTGTTCTGGAGAGCTTTAGAGCCGCGAATGAAACGGGCAAACGTAGGGGCGAGGTAACCTCGCCCCTACTAAACGAACAGTCGCCACTAGCAAGTTTGCGCCTAGCACTGACCCATGCCCAGAAAAAAAACGAAAAATCCCGCCACCGTATTATTGGCTTAACTCTAGAAACGCGGCCTGATTGCATTAGCGCCAAAACTGCCTGGCAAATGCGCGAGCAAGGCTGTACCCGCCTTGAGATTGGCATTCAGCATACTGATGACAAGATTCTCGCGCTGACAAAGCGCGGGCATGATTCCAAGCGTAGCCGCGCGGCCGTGAAATTATTAAAAAATTTCGGTTTTAAAGTGGACTTTCATTTAATGCCCCAGCTTCCCGGCGCCACGCCCGACAAAGATTTGTTAATGCTTAAGAAAATTTTTACCGACCAAGGCTACCGGCCAGACATGATAAAAATTTATCCCTGCACGGTAATTAAAGGATCAGAGCTGTATGACTGGTTTAAAGCCGGTAAATATAAAGCTTACCCCACTGAAAAACTTTTAAAAATCTTAAAAAAATTTAAAGCCAGCGTTATTCCCCGCTACTGCCGCATCTCGCGTTTAATTCGCGACATCCCCGGGCAGTATATTGAAGAAGGCAACAAAATTACAAACCTGCGCGAACAAATTCAGCGCGAGCTTAAAGCCGAAGGGAAAGCTTGCCCATGCTTGCGTTGCCGCGAAGTGGGGCACTCTGATCTAACTAAAATACAAGACTTAACTCCGAAATTATTTATCGACGAATACCAGAGTTCCGGAGGACGCGAATTCTTTATTAGCTTTGAAGATAAAACACGCCGTGTGGTGTTTGCCTTTTGCCGCTTGCGCCTATGTCATCCTGACCTTTCGGCCACGAGCTCAAGGCCGAGTGGGCGTAGCGAAGGATCTGAGCCACAAAATAACAAACGCTTAGATTCTTCGGCTTCGCCTCAGAATGACATTCTCTACCCGGCTTTTATCCGCGAACTGCATACTTACGGCCAGCTGGTCAAGATTGGCAAACAGCAAGCCGGGGCCTCGCAACATACCGGCCTCGGAAAAAAATTAGTTCTAACCGCCGAAAAAATTGTGAAGAAAAATAAGATAAAAAAACTGGCCGTAATCTCTGGGGTCGGGGTGCGGGATTATTACCGCCATCTTGGCTACCGGCTTGAAAAAACGTATCAAGTCAAAAATTTCAGATAATTTATTGACTAAAAAAATGGGTTTCAACCCTATACCGTTCTGATACAGGATTTTATTTAAAAAACTCCCGGGCCGCGCGAATGACCGCGCAATTTTGGACATCGGCTTGATAAACTTGGTGAATATTTTTAGAATTAATCCCGCCAATCGCGATGAGCGGCAACTCAGTTGCTAGCGCCGCTTTTTTTAGGGCTTCGAGGCCAACCAGAGCCCTATCTTTTTTATTGGGCGTCGCAAAAACTGGCCCCAGGCTCACATAATCCGCGCCCATCTCTACGGAAGATTTTATCTCCTCTAGCGTGCCGTTACTGCGGCCAATTAGCTTATTACTGCCGAGCGTTTTGCGCGCGCTATTAACAGCGTAGTCGCTCTGCCCCAAATGCACGCCCGCGACCGGCAAGCGCGCCGCGATATCCACGTGATCGTTTAAAATTACCAGCACTTTGGCGCTGGCCGTTTTATTATACTCGGCCACAAACCGGCAAAGCACCGCGGCTTTCTCAAAAAAATCTATTTTTAAACTGTCTTTATCCCGCAGTTGCACCACGCGCGCTCCCCGGTTAATTAAATACATCAATTCCGGAACATCAGACGAAATTGAATAAATAAAACCTTCGGCCGCGTATTGCTGGAACCAAAAATGGGGCGTCGCGGACAACAGCATCCGCTCTAAAGCATAAAGTTTATATCGATTAGCCTCAAGTACCAGGGCATATTTAGGAGCGTATAATTTGCTAAACTCTTCGAGGACACGCATGGTTTCCGTAACGCGGTTAAAATTAGCGCGCCCCAGCTCATAAATTGTCCGGCGCTGATACTCGCTCCCTACCTCTGCCTCCCCCTCGCCAGGGTCTTTACCAACGCGCGCGGCAATTAGCCTGGCCCCGCCCACCGCCCTTTCCCAAGCAATTAGCCCATGCCGAATCGCTTTTAAAGCTAACCAAACCTCTTTATTGAGCAAAATAAAGCGGGCGATTTCGCCAAGCACCCGGAGGCCCTCCCGCGCCCGGGCGAGGCTAGCGTCCAGTAGCGCCAAATCCCTATTCATAAATCCAATCCATAGGCCTTGTTTAAGCTTCCCCTCTCGTGATAAACTACCCTAGCATAAAACTAAAATTTTACAACCCCCTTATGTACACTCACAATCTGAAAGACTTTGACCCGGAAATAGCCAAATACATTACCCTTGAGCGTCAACGCCAAGAAGATGGTCTCGAGATGATCCCCAGCGAAAATTTTGTGTCTCCCGCCGTGCTTCAGGCGCTCGGCAGTATTTTAACCAATAAATATTCCGAAGGCTACAGCGGCAAACGCTATTATGGCGGTTGCGAAAATATCGACTTCGTCGAAACCTTGGCCATTGAACGCGCTAAACAACTATTTGGCGCCGAACACGTTAATGTCCAGCCCCTCTCTGGCGCGCCGGCCAACATTGCCGTTTATTCCGCTATTATGGAACCGGGCGATACGATTCTTGGCATGGACTTAGGCCATGGCGGGCACTTGACTCACGGGCACCCGGTAACCTGGATGGCTAAAATTTTTAACTTCATTCGCTACAAGACTACGGCGAGCGGTGAGATCGACTACGACAATTTACGCGCCATGGCCAAAGAACACAAACCCAAAGTAATTTTGGTTGGTTATTCAGCTTACTCGCGCGACATTGATTACGCCAAAGTTAAAACCATTGCCGATGAAATCGGAGCTATCACCATGGCCGATATCGCTCATATTGCCGGGCTTATTGCCGGCGGGCAAATGAACAACCCCGTACCGCTATTTGACGTAGTTACCACTACCACCCACAAAACTCTGCGCGGTCCGCGCGGCGGCATGATTATGTGCAAAAAATCATTGGCTAAACAAATTGACAAAGCCGTTTTTCCCGGCTTCCAAGGCGGGCCACATGAACACAATATCGCGGCCAAAGCGGTGGCCTTCAAAGAAGCCCTCGCACCAGAATTCAAGGACTATGCCGCGCAAATTAAGAAAAATGCCAAAATTTTGGAAACCGAATTTAAAAACCGAGATTATAAAATCTGCTTTGGCGGCACGGATAATCACTTACTTTTAATTGATATCACACCCAAAGGCTTAACTGGAAAAGAAGCCCAGCACGCCCTGGATATCGCTGGTATTACTTTAAATAAAAACATGATTCCGGATGAACCGAGGAGCGCCATGGATCCCTCGGGCATTCGTCTCGGCACTCCGGCCTTAACCACCCGCGGCATGAAAGAGAATGAAATGAAAATTATTGCCAGCTGGATTGATAAGGCCATACAAAATTGGCAAAACGAAACTGAACTACAAAAAATTCGCGCTGCGGTGCGCGAATTTACTAAAAACTTTCCGTTGTACCCAACCTTACCGACCTTGTAAACCTCTAACTTTACTTAATTTCTCTTACTTCTACCAAATTAACATTGCCGGCTTGCCCCACGGGCTCGCCGGCGACTATAATAATGCGGTCGCCGGGAACCACGATTTGTTTTTGTTTTAAATAATCAGCCGCGTTGTTCACAAACTCTTCGATACTTTTGCAAGGGAGCATCACAAACGGCGCCACTCCCCAAGATAAATTTAACTGCCTAGCTGTTCGCTTATCTTCCGTGGCCACCATCACCGGGATTGTCGGCCTCGTATGGCTAATGCGCCGGCCGGTCTCACCAGTTAACGAACCTGCCAAAATGCATTTGGCATGGACTTCTTCGGCCAAAACGCGCGAGAGCTCTGTAATCGCCACGTCAACTGTGACTCCACCAGCCAAAGCTTTAGGCAAAGGCGTATCATCGTATTCTGATGCTTCTGTCAGCAAAATAATTTCCGCCATAGTCTTGATAGTTTCGATTGGGAAATCTCCCGCCGCCGTTTCGTTGGTTAAGAGCAAAGCGTCAGCATGGTCAATGACCGCGTTGGCAACGTCAGAAACTTCGGCGCGGCTGGGGCGGCGGCTATGCTGCATGGAATCCAAGAGTTGCGTCGCCACAATCACCGGCTTGCCCGCGCTTTTAGCGACATCAATAATTTTCTTTTGGATCAAGGGCACTTCCGCCTCGAGAAGCTCTAACCCCAAATCGCCCCTGGCCACCATGATGCCGTCGGCCGCGGCCACGATACTGTCAATATTGCGCACCGCCTCATGCCGCTCAATTTTGGCAATCACTTGAATCGGCCGCTCTTTACCATCGGAATATTTATTAATTAACTCACGCAAAGCTAAAATATCACCAGCATCTTTCACAAAAGATAAGGCGATCGTATCCACGCCATGTTTTACTCCAAAGGCCACGTCCGCTAAATCCTTTTCCTGGAGCGCCGGAATATTCAAAACACTGTCTGGAAAATTAAGGCCTTTATGAGGCAATAATTGGCCGCCTTGAATAACTTTCGCAATAATATTAGTGCCGGATATTTTCTCTATTGTTACTTCCACTCGGCCATCATCAATTAAAATGCGCTCTCCGGGGTTTAAGCTCTGCTCTAAACCGGCAAAATTAACCGGAATCTCCGACGCCGCAAATTTTGGGCTGGTATTAAATGTTATTAAATCTTGATCTTTAACTGCTAGGCCCGCCTCTGGCAAATCCCCCAGGCGAATCCGCGGCCCGGTTAAATCTTGCATGACAGCCAAATAGCGCCCGGCCTTTTCTTCCACCGCGCGCAGAGTCTTAATCGCGGCGGCGTGAGTTTCGTAGGTACCGTGCGAAAAATTTAGCCTGGCAAAATCTAAGCCCGCTTCCACCATGGCCGTAAGAATCTCCACTGTGTCGCAGCTCGGCCCAATCGTAGCGCCGATTTTAGTATGGCGAAACATAGTATCTGTAGACTTTACTTAAGAAAATTCTTGATTTGCTCTTTTTGGGAGCTGTTAATCGGGAGCATTTGGATCATTTCTTGTAAAGAATTGGGTGACAGTTTGCCTTTCTCCGCGTCATTCAAGAGGCTACCATAGGTGGCGGTCAGTTGCTTAATAAAGGGCGGCAAAAACCAAATTGCCAAGGCAATCGGAATAGCGATGATTAAAAACCGGAGCCACCCCGCCACCGCTACCATGAGAAGCTTGTGGTTTATTTTACGATTTTGCTCATAAATAATTTGCGACCACTTCAAGTTTTTTTCTAGCAAAGACCGCAAATCTTCTGGCTTAGGCGCCGAGCCTGCGCCCAAGAGCGACTCGGACGACGTAATACCAATCTTCTCCGCCACGCTCGGCAAAGTTTTGTTGCTTTCTCCCGCTGGTAAATTAGCGCTGTTATTACTATGCTTAAACATACACTATACTTACGGCCTACTTACGGCGTAACTTTTTTAATTCACGCTCAAAAGTCTTGACATCTTTAAAATCGCGGTAGACACTGGCGAAACGAATATACGCCACTTTGTCAAAAACATGCAGATGCTTCATGACGAGCTCGCCAATATCATCACTACTGATCTCGCGCTTCTTCTTTTTTTGAATATCGCGCTCAATCGAGTGCATGAGGCGCGCGAATTTTTCTTGGGTAAACGGCCGCTTGGTTAAAGAGCGCTTAATGCCCTGCTCAATTTTTTCGCGCATATACCCCTCCCGCGAACCATCGCGTTTAACCACGATAATATCTAAAAGCTCCATTTCCTCAACCGTGGAAAAGCGATATTGGCAACGGTCACACTCGCGGCGGCGGCGCACGGACCAATCATCTTCGGCCGACCGCGTGTCCACCACGCTCACTTCTTTGTGGTTGCAAACCGGACAACGCATATTAAACCCCCATTTTTCGCCTAATAAAGGCCGGAATCTCTAATTCATCGTCTTTATCGTCAGATGATGGTGCCGCGCCTTGCCTGCTAGCCGGAAGGCTCGGAGGCAGTTTGGCATCGTCACGCTTCCCTACTGACGCCGCCGAGAGCGGCCGTTGCGTAAAATTTTTAAACTTTTTTTCTTCATTTTCTTCTTCCTGTTGCGCCCGCCTCAAAAAACTGCTGGGGGTATACTTTCCTGAAGCTAGCCCAACTGCTTCCTCTTCGGTAAAAGCCCCTCCCCGCCTATTGTCAAAGCCCGTGGCCACCACCGAAATTCTGACGCTCCCGCTCATGCTGTCGTCAATAATAGCGCCAAAAATAATCTTGGCGTCTTTGGCCGCCGAACTCGTAATAATTTTGGCCGCCTCGCTTACCTCGGTCATTGTCAAATCCTGGCCGCCGGCGATCGTAAATAATATGCCCTGCGCGCCGTCTATTGATAATTCCAGGAGGGGGCTCGAGATAGCCACTTTGGCCGCGTCCGCCGCGCGGTTCTCGCCCGAGCCCGTGCCAATCCCCATCAGAGCCGAGCCCGTGTCCTTCATGATAGTTTTAACATCAGCGAAATCAACATTGATCAGGCCTGGTACCGTAATTAACTCGGAAATACCTTGCACGCCCTGGCGCAAAACATCATCCACAATTTTAAAGGCGTCGAGCAAAGTTGTCTTTTTATCAATCACCTGCAAAATCCGGTCGTTCGGAATGGTAATAATAGTATCCACGTTTTTCGCCAGTTCCGCCCAAGCCCGTTCCGCAATGGCGGCGCGCTGTGGACCCTCAAAAGAAAACGGCTTGGTGACTACGGCCACGGTTAAAGCGCCGAGCTCTCTGGCGATCTCCGCCACTATCGGGCTGGCGCCCGAGCCTGTGCCGCCGCCCAGGCCACAAGTGACAAAAACCATGTCCGCGTCTTTCAGCACGTCTCTAATTTCGTTATGCGCTTCTTCGGCCGCTTTCTTGCCGATTTCAATATCCATCCCGGATCCTAACCCGCGCGTGACAGTTTTACCAATATGGAGCTTGTGCGGCGCCGAATTATAGTGCAAGGCCTGGACATCAGTGTTCATGGCCACAAAATCAATCCCTCTGATTCGCTCTTGCATCATCCGATTAATTACTGATCCTCCCGAACCACCCACTCCCACGACTTTAATTTTGGCAAAAGTTTCAATTTCTGGTTTGACTTGTGGCATATAATTTATGATTTATTCAAAATCATGCCGCGCGATTCAACAGAATCGTGTCGCGTAATGTCCTTTGAAACGCGACCAACGTCCTTTGAGGCGCGGCGCAACAATTTAACAAACACTGTGAACACTTTATGTGTTCATGGGTATTTTAAAAAAATAAGCGAGGTTTTGTATAGCTATAGTGTATACTCCCCTCGCTAAGCTGTCAAGAAATAAAAATAGCCCGGTTTAAGAGGGCTATGGCAACAGCGCCTTAATCCACTTACGCAGGTGCGCGGTCGCGGAAGCCACCACTTTTTTATGCGCCATACTACCCCCCCGAGCGATCCCCGAATTTATCATGGCCCCGCCCCACTCGACCAGCCCAACCGCCGTGGCATAACTTAAATCATTAACCTTATCGGCCACTCCGGTAGTATGAATGGGGTAGCCGAGAATGGCTGGCAAACGCAAATTAGTTTTAACCGCCGCCACGAGCCCGGGCAATTTGGCCCCGCCGCCAGTTAACACCACCCCCGCGGGGAGGAGCCCCGAACGTTTAATACGCCCTAACTCTTGATCAATTTTGTGCAAAATTTCTTCCACCCGCGCCTCAATAATTTCGCTCACGTATTGCTTTTTAACAATTTCGTGGTCCTGGGCGCCGAGCTCGAGCAAATCAATCTCCTCGCGTTTAGAAATCTCCCCGGATTGGCATTCGCCATACTGGACTTTAACCTGCTCGGCAATGTCAATGCTGGTACGGAGCCCAATCGCGATATCATTAGTAATGTGTTCCGAGCCAATCGGCAAAATCCCGGTATATAATATATCGCCTTCTTCAAACACCGCCAAGCTCGTCGTAGACATGCCAATATTAACCACGACGACACCCAGTTCCTTTTGGCGGGGCGTCACTACTGCCTCGGCGGTCGCTAAAATAGACAATACTAAATCTTCAATATTTAAACCGGTCCGATAAACCGCTTTGGTTAAATTTTTTATTTGTGAAGACGATCCGAGAATAATTTGCGAGTCTACTTCGAGGCGGATTCCGGTCATGCCAATCGGGTCCTTAATGCTGGATTGCCCATCAATGACAAAACTGCGCGGCAAAACATGTAACACCTCATAATTTAAAGGGGTTGCGATCGCGCGGGAGGCTTCGACCGCCCGGGCGACATCTTCTTCCGCTATTTCGCTATCCGCTTTGGACACGGCCACCACCCCTTTACTGGGTTGCGACATGATATGAAGCCCGGAAATCCCCACCCAAACGCTCTCAATCGGAACGCCCAGCATGCGTTCCGCCCTCTCGAGACACGCCGAAACAGACGATACCACATCTTCAATACTGGTGATCGTTCCCTTGTGCATACCGCTCGAGGGCGCTTCCGCCGCCGCCAAAATACTCATTTCGCCGAAAACATTTTCCGGTTCGCGCTCGACTCTCTGACCCACTACTAATCTAACAGCCGATGTGCCGATATCAAGCCCCGCGATAATTTCACTGTGCCGCTTTTTCATAATTTATTTTGACCTGTCATTCCCGTGCAAACGGGAATCTAGTTGCTTACATAATTATACACTATTTAAACAGAACCACCAAATATGGCAAAAAAATGATTAGCCCTATAACCAGGGCCCCGAGCGCCGTTAACAGCACCGCACCCGCCATCAGATCTTTAATAACTTCCACGTATTGGTCTAGCCGCGGTTTTAACAAATCCATAAACTTTTCTACAACCGTATTTAAAATCTCCATTGTCAAAACCGAAATTATGAGCAAAAAAACTAATATTACCTCCCAACTGCGCAAAGGAAATATAAAAGCCAAGCCGCCCGCCCCTAGGCCGGCTACTAACTGCCAGCGAAAATTCTGCTCATTTTTAAAAACATAAACTAAGCCGCGCGCGGCGGCTAAAAAACTTTTGTAAATATGGCTGGGGCTAAGAGGCATGGTAGCAATTATTTAAATCTGGCGACAATTTTTTCCTGCCGGTTAAACATTTTTTTAGCTTCTGGTTTGGTAGTATGATCTGCGCCCAAGAGATGCAGTAAACCGTGCGCGAGAGAACGCGTAAACTCCTCTTTCCACGATACTTGCCACTCACTAGCCTGCCTTTTTATGTAACGCGGCGCTATTATTAGCGTGCCAAGTAGCTCTTCGTTGATTAAGGGCAACGCCTCCCCCCAAGCAAAAGACAAGACATCCGTTGGTTTATTCTTATTCCGGAATAATTTATTAAATTTTTTTATGGCCTGGTCCGCCACTATCCTAATTTCTATTTTTTTGCCCCGCGCCGCCCTGGCCGTATACCGAACAATACTCATAATTTGACGCCGCGTAATTGGGGTCTGATTGGTTCCCAAGAGCTCAACAACCAGCATAACAATTAAAACGTGCTAGTGGCCGCCACTCCCGCTTCCTCTGCTCCTTCTTCCACGATTAATTTAGGCAAATCTGTACTCGATCCTTCCAACCGGAAACTGCGCGCCATCATGGCAATTACCGACCGATAATTAACCTCCGTGCTCTCGGTAGTATGGTAAACGATTACATACCAATGCGCGGCATCATCAAAATAATATACCAAATTATCGCCTCTTCTGATCGCGGGCTTTTTAAAAGCCGATTCAAAATTGTTAAGAGCGTCGAAGCGTTCGCCCGGAGCATTGCGGGCGAACCAGTCCGCGAAACTTTGGGCCGGCGCTTTATCGAACGCCCGCACTTCCACATACTCGCCGGTAATAGTGCTAAATAACACGTCGCGCCCCGCGCTATCCACGTTCCCCACGGCCCAACCCGTGGGGTAAAATATACTGTATCCCAAAGCAGTATTCTGGTGCTCTTTCACCGTACCCGCTTCAATTAAACGCATTGGCTCCTGGCCTTCGGGGTTATACAAATTATAGACTTCCTGCCCGTCAGAATATTTATCTTTATCCGTATCGGGCGCTGTCGGGTCGGTTTTAAAGAGTTCTTCCGCGGCATCAGTGATCCCATCTTTATCGCGATCGGCTGAGTCGCCCAAAACTACCGCCGGGTAGGTTATCGCTGGCTCGGGGGATTTCTCTTCTAGCACGGGCGAAGTGGCCGCCGCTTCTTCGAGAGCGGGCAAATTTTCCGGCTCAATCGGCTCCTCGGGCGTGGTTACTGCTGGGGTGGCAGTCTCGCTTGGCGCTTGGCCCACTCTTATCACCACTTTTGGTTTAGTCGTTTGCCAATAATAAACCCCGGACAGAGCCGCGAACAAAATAAACAATCCACTGCCTCCCAGAATTAAATTTTTGCGGCTAGTTAAAACCCGCGCCAGCGGCTGGCGCGAAACCACCCCAGGGGGGGCGGCTGGTCGTTTTGTTACTTCTACAATCATCTCTTTAACAACTTCTTTCTTTACATTCTTAAACTGCACTACCGGATTAGTGCCGCCATAAAACTCAACCGGAATTGTCTGAATATGCAATTCCGGCTCGGGCACTGGGCTCTTGATGTTTTTTGGCTTACCAAACATAATCATTATTTACTCTCTCGAGTTTGCTCTCTATGAGGACGAAGTGGCGCTGGCACTTGGCGTTGAAGACGAAGACGCTGAATTAGATAATTTTCCCGGACCAAGTGGATTATAACCTCGACTTACTTCTAAACCATCGGCGAAAGTATCGCCATCCGTATCAGAATTCAACGGATTCGTGTGCCACTTGTTAACTTCATCGCTATCGCTTAAATTGTCCCCATCCGTATCCTTCTTTGTTGGGTCAGTTCCGAAAAAAGTAATCTCTTCGCCGTCTGTTAAACCATCGTCATCAGTATCTGGCTTCTTAGGATCAGTGCCATACTTGGTCTCCACGGAATCGGGCACGTCGTCTTTATCCGTATCCATCTGTTCGCCAAATAAAATACTCTTATTCTTAATATCAGCTCCCGCGTCGCCCGTCGGAGAAGTGGTGATTACGTTGGCCTCTCCCGCCGGCTGGCTCGCCGCCTCGTTAGCTGGCAAATTAGCCGCTGGTTCTGGAGTGGTCTGGTCCGCTTCGCCTGTCTCCGGGCTAGGCGGCAGGACGCTCTCATCGCTTACGCTCTCTGGCTTAACTTTTATAAAATTATTATACCCCCACCAAGCGCCGTAAGCCACGCCGCCTATGACCAACAAGATTATTACTATAAAAATTATTTTCCCCAAAATTGGCGCTTTCGTAGCATAGGTCACGGGCGTAGCACTGCCCTCGCTAGGAGCCGTGGACTCGCTGGGTGCCCCAGAATCTGGCATCAGGCCCTCGGCTGATTTTGGCTTCAAAAGACCAGCGGCCAAAGCATTCGGCGCGGCCGCGGCCGCCGGAGCAACTGGGCCGTTTACTGCCTTTTCCACTTCCGCGAACATATCAGCGGGCTCGCCACGCTGAAGCGACGGCGAAGCGGGCTCTTGGGGCAAATTAGCCGGTGGCGCTGGTTGGTTTTGTGGTTGGTCGTCAAACATACATAAAATTAAAAATTTTTATAGATTATTTATTTTACTAATTTCCCTTGCGGTAAAATCTTGCGATTTCGGACCCCCCAACTATCAGAATGACCGAGTCCATAAGTATCGGATTTTAAAGGGTCGGTTTTAAAAATCTTCACCTCGTCATAATCCGTGAGGCCATCACTATCCGAATCCTTATTTTTAGGATTAGTGCCAAATTTAGCTTCTTCTAAATCAAACAGGCCATCCAAATCTTGATCAGTCGCTTGTTTGGCAGAAACCAGCTCCTCATAAGCCTGTTGCTCCGCCGCTACTTGCAAGGCAGAATCAGAAGGTTTATTACGAACGACTTCGCCCGGCTTTTTAACAAAACGCAAAATCACAATAATGGCTAAAATAACGACCAGACAACCAACTGCCAAAATAACGGCTTTTTTGTTTCTAGTCATAAAAATTTTTTACTTGAAATTTTTAGCGTCCGTTGCCACCCTGCCATTGGCCAAAGTCGTGGTGGTCTGTATCGGCGCGATGCGTTTCGTAATATCGGCCAGTGTGCCCGCGTCATAATCGGCCCGACGAATATTAAATACTTCCCAATAAGGAGCGGAAGGGTTCTCTGAGGCTTCGGCTAAATCAAAATAGTAGACCTTGTTATTAGGACGCGAAAATAAATTATAGAAAATTGTCGCGCCCGTATCCTCCGGATAGTAAATTTCCACTTTTAATTTTGCTTTGCCTTTAAGCGCGCTAATGGGCGCTTCTGGCCCCACGGTGCGGACAAAAAACTTGAATGTCTTGGTGGCCATGGCGGCCGGGCCATTGCTGGCGGTATTAATTGTGTACGACTCCACGCTGGTTTGGCCTAAAGTTTCTCCAGAGCCATGGTACCAAGCCGCGCGTCCAAAATTATCTGGTGAATCGAAGTAAGTAGGCCCAGTCGTTTGTTTCATGCTAATGCCATCAAACTCAAAACGCGGCGCCGCCACATCTGGCTCCACGAATCCGCTGAATAAGTCGTGGCCTTTTATCCAACTTACGACTACTCGAATATCATTGGGACGCTCACTATTAGGAACATCCTTGGTGGTAGCACATCTGTCTCCGTCACCAAAACTCGCGGATTTAACGCCATTCTTGCTGATTACTGGCGACACAATTAAATCATTCTGCCACGGATCGGGTCTGGCTAAAACCTGAAAATCCCAACTGCGGTCCCTGTAATCAACGTTAATTGTCATTTTATAATGCGGGGTTCCATTGGAGCATAACGGGTTACTGTTAATTAGTGCTGGGTCGCTTCCGTTCATCAAAGTGTAGTTAGTGCCCGGTACTCGGTTAATACCGGCCACATTTTCAAGTTGAGAATTTGCATTGAGGAAAAAAAGATCCAAATAGGCGCCGCAAGTTTTTAATGTTTGATTGTTATTATATAACGGATCGTTAGAACCGGGATCCAAAACATTTATTATATTCCCGCTCACTTTAACGCCGTCAGCATTGCGACCGCAAACCAAACAGCTCCCGGTATTAGTTTCTTTAATATTAAGCACCGAACAAGCGTTAATGCATTGTTTAACGCCTTTCTTAAAAGTTCCTGGGGCAGTGGTTTCCTCCGAACACTGCAAAACAGCATAAGCGTTATGCGCCGGGTCAAGCGCAGTGCCAAGTTTAAATATATTCAAAGCTTCGGCCTGGGTTAACGTGCGATTATAAATCTTAATATCATCAATGGCGACAGGCGATCCGTTTTGAATTATCAGCGGTGATACCATATTAGCAAATGGGGAAGATTGGCTTATTACAATGCCGTTGGCGTATACAACTACATTCGGTTTAGACACCGCCGTAACATAAGCTACCCAGGTTTGCGAGGCGTCGTCTTTAAGCCAATAAGAAATTGAGTAATTGTTCGGAGGGGTTAAATTTTTGCCAGCATAATCCAAGGCTATTTTATTGCCCGGAACAAAATGAGCGACTTTATTATTATCGGCGTGAAACGGAACACTGCCATCAACCTGAAAAGATGGACAGTTAACATCGTCGTTGCAAATAAACTCAAACCCTGAATCACTACCAATAATTCTGACATCGTTATTAAGTTTAATAATCCTCTCAAAACTCCACCATTTTTCGGCTCCGTCCCCTGCCCCATACACCTGGCCCGTGACATTATCCACCTCGCAATATTCTTTCGATTCAATGACCGCGTTCCCGCAATACTGCGCCGGCTCTACATCAACTACGTTCTTGCAATCAAACGCGCAATACGAACAGGGTTTGCCATAGCTTGGGTTGCACGCGACGCCATTCAAGTTGCCGTTGTCGCACGCTTCTTTGGCCGCCACTTTACCATCGCCGCATTCTCCGGGGGCAACCGCTACTGGCGCTGACGGCGCTACATTGCAAGACCAGCTATTGTTATAATGATCCTTAACTTCGTTTAAGCTTAAGGCGCGATCGTAAACTTTAACTTCATCAATCAAGCCGTGGAAAAATTGCTGACCAAAAGAAGATCGGCCAATATAAAGCGGTTCGGCCGAAGGAGTAAGCCAACCCACAGCGTCATTTATAGTGTTGGCATTTTGCGGATTATCTACTCCATTATAAATAATGACCGAAGCATTTTTATCTAATTCACCATTAATGTAAAGCGTGAGAGTTTGGTCTTGAGTGGAAGTATTAAAATGATAAGCACCCACAACATGCGTCCACTGATTCGTCGTGACAATGACCGAGGATTCAATGCGGAAATGATTATTAAACCCGGGGCGGAACACCATAAAACTAATCCTGCCAGTCATATCCAAAAACTGCATACTATATCCGCCCCCTTTGGAATAGCCGCCTTTTTCTGCCACTCTCATCCAACTGCTATCATAATCACTGGGGTTGATCCAAGCTTCTACGGACAAGGACGTCGTGGGGTTAAGCCTAAAATTAGGCGGAAAATCCGCGGCATAGGCATAGACCCCGTCTTTAAAGAGCAAGGCGTTGCTGTTTCCCCGCGCCTCTTTCACAAAATCCGGAGCCGGGTCAGAAAAATAAGCATCAAACTTGAAGCGCGCGGAATCCGGAGTGTAGGCGCTATTGCCAGGAGCGTCATAAATATCTTCAAACCGCCACCAGCCGGCCGCGGCGCTGTCAGTAAAATGGCAGGTGGCGTTGCAAGCTCTTGTTCCCTTATTCCCACCAACCTCACATTTAGCCGCGCCATCGCACTCTTCACCATATTGCGCTTCTACAATTCCGTTACCGCAATATGGCCCACGGCTTTGGCAGTCAAAATTGCAAGAATTACTTTGTGCCAGAGCGTATTTAGGGTTGGCTAGCACAAACGCCTGGCAGGCATTTGGCAAGACCGTGTTGCAATTAGCGTCATTCTTGCAAATAATGCCAAAATTTTTGCCCGCCACGCACCAGCCAATATTGCCATTGACTAATTCTGTGGAGGGGTCGCACATTTCGTATTGGCGCGGCTTATCTTGCAGTGAGCCGTCTCCGCAAAAACCCGCCTTGCCAAAAGATTTACAGCCTTTGTCACAGTGATTATAAGTGCCGTTGAGTTTGCCATCGTCACAAGCTTCACCCACCTCCACAATACCGTTGTCACACTTGGCATAAACATCAGCGCAAGATTTAGTAGTTGATACCACCCACTGGCATTTCTGGTCGCAAATATTGATTTGGACCTTATTATTCGTACACTCTCCATAATAGAGCGCCCCGGGCGGGTCGCATTTCTCGCCATTGGCCCAATTAATTATCCGGTCGCCGCACCGGCCCGCGTTAAAGGTGGTGATTTCTTCGGCCATTTCGCAAATCCCGGGGCCGTAATTTTTATTTTCCCCAAGCCCAAGGCGCGTCGTGGATACAAAATCAAAACCATTCACAAACGACTGCATCTGCTTATCGTCTAGCGGCAAGCCCACGTCTTCGAAATTAGGCCTGATTTCATAACCAGTCGAAGTACTAAATAAATAACGGTAAGCGAGGGACGTGCTGGCGCACGCGAAACTAAAACGCTGGTTAGCAATACTCCAGCCGGTCTTGGCATCATGCCAAGCACAAGTATCGTTGATATTGGTATTTTTCTTCAAACCGCAAATCTCGTCGCTCAAACAATATTTAGCAGTATTAGAAGCGCAAGTTCCCGCTAGTCCTAGCTGATTAATCGGGTCTTTAGGCATCTCAAACCCGACCGCGCTCCCCAAGACTGTCCAAGATGGCCAAGTGCTTAAAGTTTGATTTTTCAAAAATGACCCTTGCGCGATTTCCGGATATTGGCCGCGGTTAGCCGCCGCGTAGCTCTCGAGGCCGGCTTCCATTAATTTTAGATCACGGAGTCTTTGATAATCCCGTTTTAGTTTCGATACCTGGGCCGCGCAGACTTGCTTTGCCGGGCAATCCAAATCAGACACGCAAACTTTTTTAAACTCGGGCGTATTAATATCTTGGCCGCAATACCCAAAATCCGTGAGATTAACATTGAGTTTAAGATTTTTTAAGAGTTGGTCAAACACCTGGCGCGTCTCCGGTTTCGGGTTGCTATTAATACTCAATAAATAAATATTGCTATACAAACTACCCGTTTCTTTATTATTAACCGAACTGGAAACATAATTAAGCGCGTCAATATATATGTTATTGCCGTCTCCCGCGGCCGGGTTCCCTCCTATGCCATTTGGCAATGTTTGCGCTTGCCCGGAAAATCCACGCCCCCCCGCCTGCTGGCCAGCTTTGTACCACTGCTCCGCGGTTAAGTGAAGTGGATTCGCAAACACCTGAATGCCCACCACGTCATCGTTATTAGGGTTAGTAAACAAGAAACGCTTGAGAGGCGGATATTTATAACAGCTGAGAGCCTTAGGAGTCTCTGTAAAATTAAAGCACTTTTGCGCGCCACCAATCTTACTCGCCCAAGCTACAAAGCCAGTGTCCGCTTTGCAATCAGCCAGAACTTTGCACTGCACCGGTAGATCGCTGTTTCCCTGGTAATATCTGTCTTCGCTCTTTGGGCTTGAGGTTGTTACTCCGCAAATGCCAGTATTACCGTTAGTCAGCACATAATCGCCTTTATCCGTGGCGTACTTATTGCCGCAATCATTATTTACCTTACAAACATTGCCCGTGTATTCACAACTGCCAAATTCCGGCTCAACTAAAGCTTCGGTAGAAGTTTGCACACTCGGCTTAAGATAAGGCAAATCATCTAATTTACCGGTTTTCCCTTGATCAGCGCAATAATAAGTGCGGAAATTAAAATACCCAGAGCCGGACCGGGCTGGTGTTACTGACGTGTTGTCGAAAGTATCAGACGCGCTCCGCTTCGGGTCAAAGAAAAATCCGTCGTTACCATTTAATTTATCTTCATACGGAAAAATATCAAACGGACCAGCGTTGTTTACATACCAACCCCTAGGCGGCCAAGGATTTTCGCACAAAAATACTGTTAGGAAGGACCGCCCCGTAGCCACCGGCCCGCTAGTATTATTAACAATATCGTTTAAAATATTGGCCGCGGCCGATACGAACAGCTCGCCGTTGCGATTTTGCGCCGTAACCAAATTTTGGTCCGAAGTGGTGTTAGTTAAAATTACCCAATCATTTTTTAACGGCTCCCACAAATAATTCCAATCATACACGCCTTTAATGGATTGGATTTTAACCCCGCCGCTAGCCAAGGCAGAAGCACGCAGGGTGGTTGTGGCCGCCACCCGAGAAAATATATAGGTCGCCGGGGTAAGGCCGACTGTTTTAACAGTACAAATATCAGCGCCGGTCGTAAATTTACTATTAAAACTTTTGTTCGTAAGAGCATTGGTCGCTAAACGCACTCCCTCGGCACTCCGTAAACCCTCTTTAAATATAACCGCGTAATCAGTGGTCGACGCCAGGGCGTCAGTCAGTTGAATAACCACCCACGAAGTAGTGGTGGCATCATCTGTCACTACCGAGGCTAAGCCGCCTTCATTGCCGACGCACCAGCGACTCGCGATAATCACTGCTTCGGCTTTAATTCCAAAAATTCCTCGTATCCAACCAGCTACATTACGCGACAAACGCGCCAACCAGCCACCGCTATTATTTTTGGCAATCAGGCCGGTCACATCAGTAATACAACCAAGGGGGTTCTTTTGGTTTACAAAATCGCCCACGTTCATTATTTCTATAGCGTTATCACCATAACCGGCTATGTAAGCGAAATTTCCAGAAACATCAAGCCCCTCGCTCCGGAGCAATTTTGCTCCTTGTTCGCCAGCCTTAAGCACGGCCGCGTGCTTGGGATTAGCTTTATTGGTTATATCAATCACTTCAAAAGCTCCCGGCGCGCCATAGTTTGTCACAAACAAATAGTTGCCCGCCACTTTAACAGAATGCGGATTTTTCAGAACCGCTCCGCCGAGCGTATCTTTAATAGTACCGACCACCTTCTGGAGCGCGAGATCAACAATATCCACGCGATTACCCGAAAAATGCGGTACGTATAAATAATTACCAAAGAGGGCCATATTATAAGCCGCTCCAGTGCCAACAATGGTTGGCTTCTTGACAGGCGCGTTTTTATCAGTGACATCAAAGATCTCGATGCCATTGGCAGTTCCAAGATAAATAGTATTAGAAGCAAAAATCACCGAAGTGCCGCCGCCAACATTTTTAATTACGCCTTTGGGTGTTGGTTTTTGTTTATCGCTAACATCAATAATTTGTACTGTTAACCCACCGGCCGATGCCACATAAGCAAAATTACCGTCCACATCAATACTGTAAGGTCCATTCAGCGCGGCGCCTTGGTCGCCGTTCTTTAAAGCGGCCGCGTGTTTAGGCGTAGTCGGGTCGCTAATATCAATAATCTCTAGGGACCCTTTCCCGGCTCCGCCTTGAAAACCAGCGACATAAGCGTAATTACCCTCGACATCTAAAGTAATGGCCTGAACCAGCTCCGCCCCATTTTGCCCATGCCGAATCGTAGCCACATGCTCTGGTTTGGCCGGATCTTTTACATCCAAGACTTCAAAAGCGCTAGCCCCATAAACTGCCACGTAGGCGTAATTTCCGACCACCTTGATATCGGTCGGCGCGCTCAATTCCGCGGGTAAACCTTTAGCATTCTTAGCGCCATTAAGAATCAACGCGTGGTAAGTAACCGGCGGGTAAACAATCGCGTTATTAGAGAAGCCCCTCGCTAAAACCACGTTACCATCTAACGTAGCGGGATCAATGTGAGTGTCAAACACCGCCTCAATCGCGGTATTGCGGCAAACTTTATCACTATTATCAACGGGGAAGCTAGAAATCAAATGCGGGCGCTGATAACAGCAAGAATTGTAGCCCACGCCAAAATCTTGGCCGTAAACCGCCGCGCAATCCTGGTCTGACTTAAAACCGCAAGCGATAATAAATTTACCAGCGCCTTTAATTGTCCCGCCTTTGGTAAGTTGGTTAGTCTCGGCGCTAATATCGGTTCTCTGCGCTATGGGGGTGCCGGTTGGCGTGCCGCGGCCAATGCCAATCGCTAAAGCCCAAGGGTCAACTAAATTTAAGTGGTTAACAATAATAAAATTAATATCTTCACAACTCAAATCTTCGCCAATTCCCTGAATCGTATCGCCACAAACCGAAGGATCAGAATACAGCAAGCTGGATCCGGCATATTGGCCGCGCTCATCACACCCTTCGGTATTTAAAGCGCATTTGCCAAATGGAGGAGTCGAAGTAGTAGCCAAACATTTATCATTACAACGCGCGTGGCGTTTGCCGTTGCCCAAATCACAGCCCGCGTCTTCGTCCCGGCTGGTTTCGCCATCTCCACACTGGCTAAAGGCCAGAGCGCAAGCAATTTTACGTTCATTTACCGTGAAACCGCTATTGACCGCGTCCGGGCTTTGGCACCAAGCCGCGGATAATCGCGTACCCAGATGCAAACATTTCTCCGAACAACCGAGTGATGAGCTGGTTACTTTAGCATCCGCCTCAATGCCTAAATCACAATCCTCACCGCTCCCGAGGTACCCGTTGCCGCAAACCGACGCGTTCACATTTTGCGCCCCGACTTGCTGGTTAGAACCGAGGTGGCGGCAATCCGCGCTACAGCCAATCGTGCTCGCAGCGTCCTTCGGGTCGCAGGCTTCTCCTAATTCAACTTTGCCATTGCCGCAAACCGAATTCTTGGATTTGCCCAGGAAACGGCAATCCAGGCCACAGCCATTATCTAACATTGGCTTATCGCAATCCTCACCCGCTTCAACTAGGCCATTGCCGCAAACGGGAATATATGATGACACGCCCGCGGGCACATCACTGCCCTTCCTAATACAAGCATTGGTACAGAATGGACTTTTCCCTCGGCTGCTAAACTGCGCCACGCTTGCCACCTTAACATCCGAAGATTTCCATAGCCACCCCACTTGCCATGGGTCTAGCCGTTGGCCAATGGTACTGCAAGCGTCCGGCGCGGAATATGGCGCGGCGCCGTACATGGAACGATCAGTAATTTTTTCCGCAAAAAATTCGGCTGGCGCCACTTCTACCCTATCAATCAAACACTGATCTTTTTTGGTTTTAAATCTCCAGATGAATTGCTTTTTATATGGAGAAGAGGTCGCGGCTGGGTTCCACAAATTGCCCGCCGACCATAATTGCTGGCTCGGCGTCGAAGTGGCGGACAAAACCACTCGATAAAAAGTATTGGGCGAGAGTATACTATGCGGTATGGTCAAAATCTTGCGCGCCGGCAGAGTAAACGACGGCAGGGTGTTGGTGGTGGTATCAACTATGGCCAGACAATTTTCGTCCAAACAGCGCTGTAAATGAATGCTACTCCAATTAACATTGACATTGGCCATGGCAATATTAAACTCCGCGCCGACCTCGGCATTAGTGCAGGCTTCTTGGCAATTAGGCCAAAAATTCTTGACCTCTGGCTTGCTTAAATCAATTGTTAAGGGGCTGTGGCCATCGTAGCGCAAGCTGTTAGTCACGGCCAGGGCATTAACATTAACCGCGTTATCCGGGTTAACTAAGCCAACCGCCACAGTATTGGCATTAGCCGCCGCTTTGGCTTCGCGCCCATAAACTGTGCTGGTCGGCCACATATCGCCATAATAAGTATTACTGGTATTCCAGCTCCAATTATAGCCAGACACGTCCATCATAATACAGCGTTGCGTCGAGAGGCCATTACCGAGGTATACTAGATCCCCGCTCGCTACTGCCCCGACTCGCTGACGAATTGGCTTTTCTAAAATTTCCGTCCAAAAAGCGTACGGAGTCACCACCACTTTCCGCATCTTGCAGTCCGTGGAGTCGGTTTTAAACACAAAACAATAAGCCGAATTAGGGTCGCACGGCCTGTCTGTCGCTAAAAACAGCGAGGTAGTAACCGCGCCGGCTGATTTAATTGTCTTACCCAGCACTACTTGATACCAAAAACGATCCGGCCAAACAGCCCCGCCATTACGTTTTAATTCCAAAAAGTGACGGCTATTCCCATTAGGGCCGCCAAATGACTGCTTCAAAACAAAACTCGACGGGTCGAGCGCCACCTTGGCCGCGGCCTGATTAACGCCATCATAAACTTGGCAAGTATTGCCCTCAACTGATATACAGCGATACACCGCCACGGAACTAGAATTAATCGTGCTCGAATTTATTAAAGTGCTAAATTCAATGTCGATTACCGCGTTGCGGCAGACATTATGATGATCGCCGGAATCATTTTTGTCCCACAAAATATTAGGCGTTGGGCTTGGCAAGGCTAACCCCGCTTCAGTGGCCGCGTCACAGCGCTCCACCACGTGAGGAACAGCCGGAATATCCTTGGTAGCAAAGCGCCAAATATATGAAGACGCCCTAGTGCCGCCGAGGCACAGCTGGCCTTGCGGCTTGCAGATTCCTTTTTCAAAACCATTGCTACAGCATACCGCGTTAATCTCGGCGCAAGTGTCGCGCGCCGTGCAATCGTTGACTGTAAAATTATAATTATTGCTCAAACGGTTATTGCCCAAAACTATCACGGGCCCGCTTTCCGTGCCCAAAACCGGCGTCACTTCAATAATATTGGCACCCTCGAAGGTGGAACTGGAAATAAAATTGGCTTTGACCCTCCCAATTGTGGTGGTAGCGCTGGCGCCCGCTTTCCAGAAATAAACTTCCGCGGCATTTCCAAAATTTTCGCCAATGGCCTTAACGCTCGCGCCTTTGGGGAGCGGCACTGGCCCGGCCGCCGGGTCCAGTTTACAAATACCGGGAGCGGGCGGGCCATTTACTAGAGTGAAAGTTTTATTATTATCAAACAAGCTAAACTTGCCATCATCATCGCGGCGCACCCGTACCAAATAAGTGGTGCTGGCGGCGCCTTGGCTGGCGTTAAACTTTACTATAATTTGATTCGGAGTCCAAAAACCACTGCCGCACGCTTTCGGGAAGGTAAAGTCGCCATTATAAACAATATTATGGTCTTTATCGGCCGCGTCATAAAACATTACATTACCAAGGTTCGCGCCAAAATTCTTGCCCGTAATAGTGATATAATCGCCGCGCGCCGCATTGTCCGGATTTATTGTATAAATTACCGGGTCAACCTCCTGGCTTCCGGAATCAATGGAAAATCTCACGCCGTTGCTATCAATACCGTTTTTATTTACCGCTCGCACGGCGACTACCCCCGGGTTCAATGCCGGCACAAAAACTTCGTTGATTATAGTGTCAGTCCAGTTAACATTGCCTTTTTGCGGACCATTCTGCGTAATCAAATTATTCACCGTGCCCGCGGTTTGGCCAAACAAAACCTTGTTAATTTTAGGGTTATCTAGTGTGCCTAAGTTTTTCCCATATAAACTAACCGCCCCGCCCACAGTTTGCGAACGCGGCAAAACCGCGCACAACCCGGGGCGAATTAAATTATTAAATACATAATTAGGAATTTTTGGCCCCCAGGCGTCGTAAGTAACATCGGTAAACTGGCGGATTTTACCGTCTTTGCCCGTGGTGCTAGGGGTTATTACTTTAAGCGGAACATCGCCACTAAGGCCGGGTGGCGCTGTTACCAAAATTTGCCATTGAATCCAATTATCAATCGGAGCCGCGCATTGCAAAAGGGGCGCCTCTACCCAATGGGTATTGTCGTTAACATTCGGGTTGGGCCGATTAGCAAAATAGACCTGTCCCGGCTCGTTGCCAAAATAGTAGCCGCTTAAACTAACATAGGTGCCGGCCGCGCCCGAGAGCGGCGACACCTCGGTAATACGCATTTTGTCTACACAGACCCCGGTGGTGGAGGGAGGAGTAATTTCGCACCAACCACTCGCGCAATCTTGGTCGCTGGTACAACTGCTATCGCTACAGGCGCCGCACTCTCCGCCGCAGGCCGGGGGCCCGGCTTCACCTTCGCCTAAATCCTTGTCAAGCGTAGTGTCAAAACAATGGGCTGACCGCAACCGCGCAATCTGGCTGTCGCTTCCGGCTTGCGCCGCCCAGTCCAAACCAATGGCCTCCAAAGTATACGTGGCGGCTCGCAAATTAATCGTGGGCCAAGCAATTTCCACCGTGCCGCTCGCCTGGCAGCCCGACAACGATTGGCTGCCAACCAAAAATGGCTGGCCGCCAACGCGGGTTTTGCTACCCAACCAAACCGCCAAATTACTGGACAAAAGATTGGGAGTGTTATTAACATAAGCCCCGGCAATATCGATAACGCCGTCGCCGTTAAAATCACCCGATGTGATATCGAACATGGTGTTAAGGCCGGCTTTAAAATAGTCTGGAGCACTAAACGTGCCATTGCCCTGGTTTAAAAGCAAATTCAAGGAAGCATTGCCAAAATGTTGGTATAAAGAAACAATTAAGTCCGGGTGGCCGTCGGCATTAACGTCACTCACCACCACTTCGTTCGGATCGACCCCTACCGGGTAAAAGGCCGGGGCGCCAAAAGTGGCGTCGCCCTTGCCAAAATGCGCCGACACCACATCGCCACCGGCTAGCCAGTGGGTCACCACTAAATCGGTTTGGCCATCACGGTTGACATCGGCCAAAGCCAAAGACGATGGGTTGCTGTTCTTACCGCCCGGGAGTTTAATAATTTTAGCAACCGGGTCCTGGAACGTGCCGTCGCCTTTGCCAAGGAGTATTTGCACTGCCGAGCCGGCCCCATCGGCCACGGCCAAATCAACTTTACCGTCGCCGTTAAGGTCGGCGCTCGCGAGGCGCGTGGGCGCGGTGCCCGCCTGGTAAATAACGTCGGTTTTAAAGGTGCCATCGCCGTTGCCGAGGAGCACGGAGATAAGAGTATTGTTAAAGTACCGGGTGGCCACCAGGTCCAGTTTTTGGTCATTGTTCAAATCGGTTACCAACACAAAGGTGGCGCCCGAACGCACCGGGAGCAAAGTGGGGCGGCGGAACGTGCCGTCGCCGTTGCCAAGGACTACGCCTAGGTTGCCGCCCCCAAACCCGGCTGGGGATACCAAATCTTCTCGGCCATCGCCGTTAAAATCCCCGCCTACTAAGTGGTAAGTCGGAAACCCTAAATTAATAAATTTATCTAAGCGAAACGTGCCGTCGCCGTTGCCTTTAAAGAAAGCCGCGCTTGAGGTCTGATTGCCGCCGACCAGTAAATCTAGTTTGTCGTCGCCGTTAAGGTCGGCGCTATGCACGCTTTGGGCCGAGGATTGGTTGCCTGAAGCCACCAGATAATTTTGAGCTGGTTCAAACGAACCGGCGCCTTGGTAAATTTGGCCCTCCAGTGAATAAAGGGAAATGTTTTGTAAACCATTGTCGTCGCTAAAGCCTACCCTAACCGGCACCGTATCGCCAGCGCGTAAAATTGAAGCCGCCGAAGGGTATTCAATGCTAATGGCCGGGGGCAACCGGTCGACCGCGCCGCCAGTGGTAAAGGAAACAAACGAGCGGCAGTTGGCTCTGATCGCGCAATTAAGAACCAGGTTCGGATTGTCTTCGGCCTTGATTTTGGTAGTATCTTTAAAACCCAAGCTGTAGGTGGTGGAGGGCGCCAAACAGTCGTTGCCAGCTTCGGGCGCGCAAGATCCTTGGGGCACAAATTCAATTACATTGTGCTTATTGCCCGCGTACTGCCAGGCGCCCGGCACGGCTCCGGCCAAACCGGCTTTCTCAATTGTAATATTTTGCTGTAACGAAGCGTCCAGCGCCACCCCCCGATTAAAGACTATCACCGGATGCGCGTTGCGCAAACATAAAATGCCGCCGCCCGGGAGCTGCTCCACGTAAAAAAGGTCAGGAGTAAAATATGGGCTAATACCGCCACCCCCGCAAGGCCCGCCACTATCCACGCCGGTTTCACCAAAATTCTGAATTCCGTCCGAGCAGTGCGCCGGCACGTCCGTGGTCGCTTCCACTAGCTTGCTAATCACAAAACTGACAATAGCGTAAGAAGATAAGATAATAGCCAAACCAATGACGGCGTTAATCATCATTTTCTTTGATTCTTGTATTCGCTCTTCATTGCCGCCCGCGGTCATCCATAAAAAGCCAGCGTATACCATGAGACCGAGCGCCAAAATTCCGAGGAAAGACAAGGCTACCCGAATTATTCGCGCTACCACGAGGCGCAAATCCGTGGCTGGCATTCCAAGCGCCTCCCCAATGGGGACGAGTCCTAGATCCGAGGGTTTAAGAGTTTGCGCTAATACTTGCGAACCAACCAAAAAACCTACTCCCAAAACAAGAGCGAAGACAGTTGCCAAGATATATTTTGCCTGCTGGTTAGATTTCATGTGGTTTAAAGCGGACTATCAGTAATTAAAGCGCTCACACATTGGGGTGAAGAACTGGCGATTTGCGGGTCCGCTAAGCCATTACAGCAAAAAGAACGGCTCTCCGGAGTGGAAGTTACGGCACAACATTCTTCTCTATTTTCCGCGTCGCAAACCAATGACTGGCGCAAACTTTGCGCGCCTTGTTCGGTCCAATGGTTACCAACTTTATCCGGCCTTCCGCCGGGCCCCAGCCCCGGGTAAAAACAATTAAAATGGGCGTCTTCAATATCCGAACTGATTATCGGAAAATAATATTGCCTCAAGCCATCCAAAAACGGGCAGTGCTCCATGCGCGCCACAGTCGTGCCATTAACTCGAAACGACGCGCGCGGCACTTTGCAAAGCGGGATATTATCCCCGCGCTCTACCGGTGTCGGGTGTTCGGTTACAACTATATTATAAAGAGGATCAACGCGCAGGCGCTTGCTAAACAACATTTCCCAAGGGTCAGTCGCGGCCACAAATTGCGCGTCTAGCCCGGGCGCGATTTGTTGTAAATATGGCGGTGTTAAATCAATGTCATCAATAATCGTAAAATTCCAAGCATAGTTATCGGGAACTTGCCAAGTAGGGAAAATCGGCAAAGCCGAAGTGGCAAAGTTAACTTGCCCAAATGGCTTGCTGTCCAAACCATTACCCGATGCGTCCATCACACCAGAAAACGGAATGGCCTCAAAAGCATTACTATTAAACGGCACGCCTGCCTTCACTAGCATTTCATACAAATCTTGTTTGTGGTTATTTTTATCAAGATTACAAGTATTATTTGGCACATCACACACTGGCAAACAATAAATTGTCCCGCCACACGCGTTAGTGCCGCAGGGCTTATCGGGAGTAAATTCTAAAGTTCTATAACCATTGGTAATTTTAAAATTTCCTGTTGGCATAGTTGTGTTGCCACTCTGTTTAACCGCAATATTATTAGTCCCGACTGCAAAAGCATTAGAACTCGTCGCAAACATACCTTGAATGCCAGTTGGGTCCATGGCTTCGCTAAAATCAATTTGGATAACGGTGTTCTTGTAGTCGGTGGCTCCTGCCCCGGGCCAAGTATTATTAACAATTGGCGGCTTGGTATCGAGCTCGGTGGAACAAGTAAATTTCCACTGATAAAAATCATTCCCGAGCGCTCCCTTATTAAAAGCCGAGGGGTTATTATTGGCCGGGTCGTCCAAACGAATATCTTTACCCAGGCGCACCAGATAAGGGATTTTTTCTTCGGAACTGCCGAGGTAATCATAAGGGCGGATCACGATCGTAAAAACTTTGGTGCCAGTGGCATTAGCCACGCTTTCGTAACTGGCTAAAATATTAGCGCCCAGAATCGACTGCCCAGCCGCGGCATTAACCACATTAATATGCGTGTCATTAATATTTTTTAAAGCGTCACAATCTGTTTTCCAATTCATGGTCGGGCCAACATTAATACAGTCGCCTAAAATCCCGTTCTTATTAATATCTACTACAAAACTATCTAATAAAATCGGCTGGCGGAAAGTTATAATAATTTTAGTATTGCGCGGCACATCTTTTTGGTCGCGATACGGGTAGTGATCCTTCACAATGCCGCCCAAGGCTCCACTGCCGCTAAAATTTTGCGTATTGGGGCCGCCAATGCCGCCGCCGGTTCCGCTCCCGACCCCTAAAATTTTAAAAATAAAACCCACAATCGCGTAAGCGCTCAAAATTATAGCGAGGCCAATCACCGCGTTAGTAATCAGTTTCTTGGCTTCGGCGATCTTTTCTTCGTTGCCGCCGGCCGTCATCCACAAATAGCCCGCGTATAAAATTAAAACCAGAAGCACTATTCCCAAAAGGCCAAGCGCGATCCGAATAATCCGCGCCACAATCAGGCGGATATCCCCGGCTCCCAAGCCAAGCGGCTCTTGAATGACAGCGAGACCCTGTTTCAGTTCGCTATTTGGGTCTGCCAAATTTTGCGCGCTCGCGGGCGCGGCGTTAAATAAAAAAAACTGCAGGCCTAAGCACAACACTAACGCTGTGCTAGCCCACAGTATTTTTGGTTTCACACGCTCCCTCACTTTAGTATGACGAGTGAACATTGCGCAAAGAATAATAACGAAACTAATCCTCGAATTTTAAAGAGGTGTTATCTCCTTCGGCTGCCCAGTTCTTCTGGCAGGCGACCTATTTTTTTCAAATAGGTAATTTTTTCCGACATCGCGAGGCGATGCAAGGCGCTTTTTTTGCGTCTGGTTTTGCTGGGCCGGCCGGTAAAATACTGGACTTTCTTAACCTGCAAAATTTTACCAGATTGTTGCCAGCGCTTTTTAACGCGACGCATGAACGCCTCGAAAGATTCGGTTTTTCGGCGTTTTATTTCCGCCACAATTCTTCACCTCGCTTTCTATGAATATTATAGCACATAATTATAGTGGAGCATACCCTAAATATCCCCCGGCGTCAAACCGCCGTCGCTGATTCTTAACCATTATTCGCTACTGCTTGGAATAACTTCTGGCTCTACTATGGGGGAGGCCGGTGCGGCTTCTGGTTCTGGCGTTAAAACCGGCTCTATTTCTGCTGTCAACAAAGGCACGGAAGTGTTTGTAATATCAGGGTTAGAACTAGAAACAGAAACACTAGGCTCTAAATCTAGAGCCACTGAATTTAACACCGCAGCCTCTACGGGCGTACTAGTGCTAGTATTAGTGTCTTCTGGAGCCGCGCTCGAAGTAATGTTATCTGGAGTCACTGTAATAAGCGGGTCGCTCTGATTTGATTCGTAATTAATCTGCAAATTTTTCAATAATCCCCGCAATTCCTGTTCGCTTACGCAAATATCACTCAAACAAAGTTTTTTAGTATTAACCTCCTCGGAATTAATTTTCTTCGCGGTCAAGACGTCTACGACAAACTCTCTGACACTCACCACTCCATCAACTATCACGAGCCCCAATTCCCTTAACCACCCGGCCACCGCCCCGAGAATTCCTCTCTGACTCTCTCTCGAAGATCCGGAAACTAATTCAGCATTATTAGTATTAGATAATGGTTCTAAAAACAATTCCGGCATAAATAAGCCCAGGCTGAC
>JAUSEN010000016.1 GCA_030650025.1 Candidatus Magasanikiibacteriota bacterium
AGAAAAATACTCTTTTCATTAAAAGAAGAAAAAATCGGGCGCGCGCAAAATGAAAAGAGCAAAGAGTATTTTTCTGTGGTGTGGCGAGCTTGTCGAGCAGTGGCGGGGCTGGCTTCCTTATTGGGGGTTTTGCTCAAAAAATGTTCGAACATCAATCAAAAAACACCGCATGCGTCCCGCTATGAAGTAGTAAGTTCTAAAATCGATATACTTCGCGGCGGTGCTTAATGCGTAAAATTAGGAGGATAGTAATTATTCCTTCTTTGTTTATTTCAAAGATGGCACGATAATCGCCGATACGAAAACGGTACAGCTTGGTTGTGCCGCGTAGGCGCACAGCGAAATAAAGTGGGTTTGCTTGCGATATAAACCAGTGAAGTTTGTCAGCAATTCGTTGGGCCATTTGCTGATCTAGTAGAGCCAGATCGTTCTCGGCACTTCTGGAGACTTCGATGGTAAAAAGCATAAGTTATTTCAGTCCTAAATGTTTTTTGACCTCGTTTAAAGTATAAACGCGTCCCTGGCGCACATCTTTACGTGCTTCCTCAATCTCTTTATCAAATTTTTCTAAAATCATTTCATCTTCATCAAGCGCTTCCACCATAAACATAGGCTCTCGGTGGTTCATTACTAAATAGCGCCAATTTTTTTTGCGGGCGTCTTGGTAGCACTGTTTCATGTTTTGGCGAAATTCACGAACGCCGATTAATTTAGTCACCATACATTTTTTGATTAAGAATAATGTGTACATACTAGTGTACACATTATCAGCGGCTTTGTCAAGAGGAGGAAGAAAATAATTTGGCTAGTTTGCCAACGCGCTTGAGGCGTTGGGCGAGGGCCAAGAGCCCAGCGCCGCCAAGCGTGGTGACGCCATAGGCGGCCGCTTCGGAGCGTGGCGCATTAGTGGGTGGTGGTTTTGGAGCGAGAGTGGCGCGAGAGACGACCTGAATATCGCTGTCTGCGCGCGGCCATAGTTCTAGATGGCCGCTATTTTTTACCAAGACGCCGACGATGTTAACGCGGTCGCCGATGTTAAAGCGTGTTTTGGTAATATGAGCGCCGGTTTTAAATACTACCAGTTGTTCACCGCTATCATCATCGATATATATCACACTGCCCTTTTTTTGAGTAATTTCTCCGTTGACGGAAATTAAGGCCCCAGCCAGTTCGTCCTCAATTTCGTCAATACTAAATACAGCTGGAGTGGAGGACAGGCTTTTGGCGCTGATGAGCAGAGTCGTAGCCGGAGCCTCCAGTTTTGATAAAGCAGTAATATTTAAATAAGTTTTGCCAGCGCTGGTGGTTTTAATTTGGCCGCTGGTTTTGATAACCTCGCCAGCTTTCAGCGGCCGGTTCCACTTAGCGGGTAATTGCAGAAGCCAGCCTTGGTTTTTGTTCGTGATAATATGCGCGAAGCGTTTGCCAAAAATTCCGGATGGCGTCGATATAACACCGGTTAAGGAAGTGTAGGGATTGGTGGGTGTAGTTGCTAGGGGCGGCACATTTTTTTTGACAGCAGATATTTTAATGTCAGTTACAACCGGCGTGCCAGTGTTAATCTCTACAGCCGGAGTGAGAATGCCAGAAATATTAAATTCCCCGGGCGTAGGTTGATTGGTTAACTCCCAAGAATCATTAAAACGCGCGTAACTCGTATTTTCATCAGTTATTTTTGGCACGACAATTTGGTCGATGATCGTGCCCGCTTGGTTCTGGAGTATCATGGTTTGTGATTTTGTGTTAGCGAGCGTGATTTTAGTGATAGCGCGGTAAAAAATAGCCCAGCTGTGCGGGGGGATTTTCGTGCGTTCGGGAATAGTGAAGGTTTTTTTGTTATTTATTAAGCGCCAGCCAGAGACAGAAATAGGCGTGTCGCTGGTATTGGCCAGTTCAATAAATTCAGCAGTTTCGTCGCCGTCCGGGTTAGTTAAAACTTCGGAGAATTTGATGGTGCCGCTCGCCACAAAAAATTCCGAAGATATTTTGATTTTTATGGTTTTACTGCCAAGGGTACCAGCCGAGCTGTGGCCAATGAGAGTAACTACAAAATCGCCGCTAGTGTTAAAAGCGTGGATGGCTTCTTGGCTGGCTCCCACATAACCGTCGCCAAAATTCCAGGAATAATTAATCTTGCCGCCTCTTGGGTCAGCCGAGCCGAGCGCGGAAAAAGTTAAGAGTTCGTTTGGCGCGGCAAACTGCGGAGCGTTTATTTTTAGACTCAAGCGCACAGTATCAGTGGTAGTAGTTGGTGTTGGGAAAGTATTATTAATCGGGAGGGATTGGTTGCTGCCGGCGCTTAGCCCGGTCGCGCCACTGGTGACAGGGCTATTTAGAGCAATGGGCCGGTTTATAATATTAGCGCTCCCCGGCGTTGGCAGAGTGGTAATGGCCCAGTTGGAAAGGCTATCAGTATCTTGGCCATCTTCAAGACGCGCCAGACTTTGATTTTTATCTGGTACTAGCGAATCTTGATAAATAATCTCATCGAGTAAGTTGCCGTTGGGGTCAAGGAGCCGGATAGTGTCGCCGCTGTTATTTAAATAGCGGTTAGTGCCTAAATCAATTTTTAAAAATTCTTGAGGGTTGATTGTGGAAGAAGAGATTTTACAAGAACTAGTGGCGCTCACCGCATCGCAGATAAAAATGCCAGTTAAATTTGTTGGATCGAGTCCGGTATTATATAACTCAACCCATTCAGCTCCGCTTTCGGGAGCCGGGAGAAATTCGTTGATTTTTAATTTAGTGTAATCAAAATTGTTTGTGGTATTATTAGCGCTTGCCGAATCGTTTAGGTTATTACTCATTTCTGTACTATCCGTACTAGCAGAATTGGTATTTTGAATGGCAGATGAATCGGTTGAGGTGGTGGTGCTGGCGGTCGATTCCCCGTCATCAGTAGATGAGGCTGTCGTGCTCACAGCGTCAGTCGCAGTGATTTCAGTAATTGTGGCGGTGCTAACAAGAAACGAAGAATTATGAGGATTACTCGGGGCGATTGTGAAGATATTATTTTCCAAACGCACTAGCGCTTGATTTTTGCTGGGGTTGGCATTGGGTTCGCCTAGCGTAGACGAAATTGTACCCCAAAAAACCGAATCAACAATTTCACCGGAATCATTGGAGAGGTACAGGGCATTGTTATCAGCCAAGCTGTTTGCGCTGTTAGAATAAAAAATGTCAGAGTTAACACTGCCAATGGGTTGGTAGTTTTGATGCGATATTAAAAAATAGCTAAACGGATTAATAAGAATATTTTCGGGGAATGATGAAACCAGCGGGTAGAGTGCGCCAGAATTAGTTTGTTTTTTTAAATTAAAAGCAGATAGTGTCTCCGGAGTAGAGGAGGTATTATATAATTCAACAAATTCGTCCGTAGTAGTTTCGCCACTCACTTGAATTTGGCTAATCAAAATTTTGGCTGAAACAGTCGGGGCTGTTATTAATAGTGTAAGTAATACTAATAGGCCGAGCGCGCGGTTTTTAAACATATTGTTTAACTGAAGCAAATTATATTAAGTAAGCCTGTTAATCCAACAGTAAACTTAATAAGTATACTTGTCAAGGTATACTTATTCACATGTGTGCTGGGAGGATGTGGATAACTTCACACGTATCCATTTGGCGCATAATCACCTTTGTCATTTCGATCCGCCGCAGGCGGGGAGAAATCTCTGTCTAAATTGGCCAACAACGGACAGAGATTCCTCACATTCGTTCGGAATGACAGATTAATTATGCGTGAGGTACATACGTGCGGATAAAAAAACAGCCCGCTTATGGCGGGCTGTTAATTTTGTTTTTTTTTGGTGAGCCATGGCTTTTGAGGAGGCGTTTTTAAGCAGAGGGGCATTGGCCAGAGCGCAGATGCTGAGGCGAGCGCACACAGCCATGAAATTTCATTCGGGCTTCGATCTTTATCCAGTGTTTCTTATCAAAAGGCATTTTAATATAGCGCTGTCCGCTTAAAGAACCCAGTAACCGGCCAAGCGTAAAAGTGCAATCAGACAGTTCATCGAGGGACGGAGTATGTATTAATTCAACAATTTCGTCCCAAAGCTGTCGCAGGGCAGCTCGTAGGGGTGGTCGCTCTAAACATTTACAGAATTGTTTATTTTCGTAAGCAAGCATTTTAAATGCTTAGTCGCGAAAGCGGCCGAGGTTAATGTCTAAGACATCAAATAAGTCACGTAGGCGATCGGGGGCGAGCTCGCCAGTTTTGGCGAGTAAACGGCGGCGGTCCACGGCTTCAATTTTTTGGGGCAAGCCAACCGCGGGCTCCCCCAGGCTGGTTTCGGATGGTTTTAACAAAAATTGGTTTTTAAAATGGCCGCCAGCCTCGTGGTGAGGGGCAATTGGTATGGCCAAGACAGTCGACAGGCGTTCATTGAGGACGTTGTCTTGGACAATGATCATGAGATTTTCTTCGCTGTGGTCGTGATTGGCAACCAAAAAAATTTCGCCACGCTTGATGGCCGCGCAATACATGCGGTCAAGATCGAAATGATGCATAGAACTAAAGTTAAATTATATGCTTATCGCGGACATCGCCAAGATCGGATTCCATGGTCTTGATCTCTTGGTCGCGCATGTGACGGCGAATGCAACCACCCACAAATTCACTGCGCTGGCCATGGCGAAAAGTTTTGCGCAGATATACTGCCAAACTTCTGGGAATTTTGATAACGACTCTTTCGATTGGTTCAGTTTGAATTTTGTGCCTGGGCATAAAATGTAAGTGAAATTTTAAAGTTAACACGTTATATAGCCAGTGTACCCTATTAGAGTGTACTTGTCAAGTGCGGTCAATATAGACCGTTGAAAAACTCGCCCCCTGTCATTCCGAGCGAGGCGAAGCCGAGTCGAGGAATCCCTTGGTCGCTAAGGTAAGGGATTTCTCCACTCCGCTCCCTGCGGTCGCTCCGGTCGAAATGACAAAAAATAAGTTTTTCAACGGTCTCTCAATAACAAGCGATCAATACAATCAAGAATGAGTAGTAATATTGTTAAATTTATGGTTAATAGGCTGTTTATTTAGTTGTATAGACTAATCTATACAAACTGTGGATAACTCTGTGGGTAAATGTGTACAACTGTGTATACAAAAATAGGCCATTTTTGAGTGATTTTCATACTAATTTGGCTTAATATAGCAAAAAATGGTTAGCCCTTGACAAAACTTCTAATATGTAGTATAATATATTTGTTGTTCTTTGATACAACCGCAACCATTTTTCTGCCACATGCAGTTAGTAAACGGAGTGGGACGACATTTGACTATCCATCCCGATTATTCGGGACACGTTGCCTGAAATACGGCGAATATATAGGAACAGTCAGAGGCAGTCCCTCTCGCTTAAGCGGTAACCCCATTATTTAGCGTTTCTTTGGCCATATGGCTAAGAGCGTGATCGGGGTACTACCCTTATTGGCGGGTGGTGCGTATTTTCAAGGTTTGAATGGCCCTTAACGCCTAGCGTTATGTACCTCGCCTTGAATTTCTAAAAGCGAGGACCACATAATACCAAGTGTATAGGGTTTACTCGCTTTTTTATTTGTTTAAATTTTTAGGTCCACTTACTCGGACATTGACGCCATCTGGCCAGTGGGGTATACTTAGTGTTATTATTGTTTATATTTGGGGGAGCTGGAATTAAAGTTGTTTATAAAAATAGAAAATAAATTTACTGTATGACCGCGGCTACTAAAGTTTCTCCGACATTTTTAAAACATGCCAAGGCCTTACTGCTCGAAGAAAAAGGCCGGTTAGAATTGGAGCTCGATAAATTAGGCAAAAACAGAGGTGAGGAAGACGCCACATTTCCGGATTATGGCGACAAAGAAGATGAGAATGCGGCGGAAGTAGCCGAGTACGCGGCTAATTTGTCTTTGGAGCAAGATTTAGAAAAGGCTTTGCGTGATGTTATTGGCGCCTTGGCGCGCATCGAAAAGGGAACCTATGGCGTTTGCAAATATTGCAAGAAGCCGATTGAAGAGCGCCGTTTAACCGCGCGCCCTACCTCCAGCGCGTGCGTGGATTGCAAAAAAGCCATTACGCAAGAAGTTTAAATAAACAAATTTGATATTCTCTTCACTTTCTTCGCATGTGAATGCTCAGGGCGACGCCTGTGGGCGTCGAACCCGTTCAGAAAATATCAAATCTGTTTAATCTCATAACTATGTTTTATAAAAGACCCTTGATAATTTTTTCGGGTCTGTTTTTATTTTTACTGGATCAATTTTTGAAACGTAAAGTTTTGGGAGTGTGGGAGGAGCCGCGTCTATTTTTAAATAATTGGCTGGGTTGGCAGCAATTTAAAAATAGCGGCGTGGCTTTTGGGCTACCCGTGCCAATTAACGTGGCTATTATTTTTAGTGTTCTGATTTTAGTAGTTTTAATTTATTATTTTTTGCGCGCGGCACGAGCCGGGCGTTTGGTGTTGGCGCTCGGATTTTGGTTAATAATTATTGGCGCGGTTTCTAATTTAATTGACCGAGCAGTGTTTGGCGCGACGATAGATTATATTCGTATTTTGACCGGCGTGTTTAATATTGCTGATGGCTGTATTTTAATTGGGGGTTTGTTACTTATTTTTGGGGAACAGCATTGGGAGACTGTGATAGATTTTACCAAAGTACGGCGTGATGGGGCGCGTATTGATGAAATTATCAAACGATTATAATAATAAAAGAAACCGTGGTTTTTTCAGCTGGGGGCTTGTCAAAATTGTCTAAATAATATACTATAGTTTTATAAATGCATATCCCCGCTTACGCGGGGATGACACAGTTTTGGTGGCCGGCACGCGCTAAAACAGAATAATTTTCTGTTTTTTTATTTTTTTATAAAGCAAGGAAGCGTCGAAAATCGCGTGGCGATTTTCGACGTGAATTTTCTTGCGAAAGAAAATTCATATGTTCACAAAATTACATAGCGCGGCGGTACTAGGGCTTACGTGCGCGCCAGTTGAAGTGGAAGTAGATATTCATAAGGGCCAGACTAATTTTGCAATTGTTGGCCTGGCTGATACGGCCATTAAAGAAGCGAAGGACAGGCTGTACTCGGCTATAAAAAATTCCGGTTTTACTTACCCGTTTAATTTTCGATTGGTTGTGAATTTAGCTCCGGCGGATATTCCAAAAGAAGGCGCGTGTTTTGATTTGCCGATGGCGCTCGGCGTCATCGGGGTTTCCGCGGATTTGAGCTTTAATGTTGAGAAAGCTTTGTTGGTGGGGGAGCTCGCGCTCGATGGCCGGGTGCGGCATGTTTCTGGCGTTCTGCCATTGGCATTTTTCGCGCGGGAAAATGGGTACAAAGAAGTTTATGTGCCGGCGGCTGATGCTAGTGAAGCGGGCTTGGTGAGTGGTTTGGCAGTTTATCCGGTTCAAACCCTGGCTCAATTAGTGCGGCACTTGACCGGTGAGGAAAAAATTGAACCGCTCGCGCCAGATCGCGCCATGTTTAAACCGCTTGATTACATGGGCGAGTTTGATTTTTGCCATATTAAGGGGCAAGAATTTGGCAAGCGCGCTCTAGAGATCGCGGCGGCTGGGGCGCACAATATTATCATGAGCGGGCCGCCCGGGGCAGGCAAAACCATGCTGGCGCGGGCGCTTCCGAGCATTTTACCACCCCTCACGCTGGATGAGGCTTTAGAAATTACCAGAATATATTCGGTGGCGGGATTATTAAAGGATAGCGTGGTTCGAGCCAGGCCGTTTCGCAGCCCACATCATACGGCTTCGAACGTCGCGCTCGTCGGTGGCGGGCGAATACCGAGGCCCGGCGAGATAACGCTGGCGCACCGCGGCGTTTTGTTTTTGGACGAGCTTCCGGAATTTCCCCGGGCAGTAATTGAAGCTTTGCGTCAGCCGCTCGAAGACGGCACGGTGACAGTGGCGCGGGCCGAAGGCGCGGCCACGTTTCCGGCGCGCGTGATTTTGGTGGCGAGTCAAAATCCGTGCCCGTGCGGCTACGCGACCGATCCGGAGCGCGCCTGCACTTGCCAGAGTTTGCAGATAATTGCCTACCAGAAAAAAATTAGCGGGCCGGTCCTCGACCGCATTGATTTGCATGTGGAGATTCCGCGCCTCCCAACGGAAAAATTAACGCAGATTGCCGACGGAGAAAGTTCGGAGCGTGTTCGGGCGCGGGTAGTTAAGGCGCGCGAGCGGCAATGCGCCCGGTTTAACAGAATTAAAAAAAATAAGGAGGAAGGGTTAACGGTCAGTAACAGCGAGATGACTAGCCGCGAAGTGAAAAAGTTTTGCGTGCTTGATGCCAGCGGGCAGGCCATACTATCGCAGGCGGTAAAGAGCCTGAAGTTGTCGGCTCGAGGTTATTCTCGAGTGTTAAAAGTAGCGCGGACGATCGCGGATTTGGCGGGGTCGGATAATATCGAAGCCACTCACATCGCCGAAGCTTTGCAATATCGGGCACGGGGAGAGTAGGAGCTTGACAAGCATATCATTTATGATATATAATAAATATGGATATTTACACATTACATTATTATGTGGATAGTTGTGGAAAAGCTAAACCGGCGCAACTCTTTATTAAGGCCTTGCCGGAAAAAGTCCAGTTAAAGATATTTAAATACCTCTTTTATTTAAGAGATAAAGGAGGATATTTAGATGAGCCATACTCCCGCCATATTACCGGCAAGATTAGAGAATTGAGAGTTGATTTTAGCTCAATTCGTCATCGTATATTTTATTTTACGTTTATAGAAAAGAAAATAATAATTTTGAATGGATTTGTTAAAAAAACTCAAAAGACTCCTGAGCAAGAGGTGAAAAAAGCACTAAAGTACTTTCAAGACGTTTTAAATAACCCTAAATTGTATGAAGCAAACCAATCGCAAATTGACTGACGTAGAGAGAGACCTGGCAGATTTGTTAAAAAGGCCGGGTAATAAAGAGATGTTCGATGAATATGGCCGGCAGCTAGAGCTTTCTTATGCTATGCTCCAGATGCGTAAGCGCAAGAAACTGTCGCAGGCAGTGGTGGCCAAGAAATTAGGCACGGCGCAAAGTAATGTGGCCCGAATGGAAGCCGGAAATCAGAATTTTTCTTTAGCCATGCTGGAAAAAATCGCGCGCGTGTTTGGCAAAAAGTTGGTGGTGGAGTTTAGGTGAGTTTGTAGCACAAAAACGGCAAGTAAAAAATAAAACCCCTCTGACTAAATACCAAGAGGGGTTTTGATGATGGTTTATTTTATTTAACGAGAGCCATCTTTTTAGATGGATAATAGATCTCGATGTCCACGCGTTTGACGCCGAATTTGCGCGCTTCAGATTTGGTAGTGTCGAGCCAGATGTCGGCGCGGCAATGGTTTTTTCGGCAGGAATAACGGCGGTTCATGCGGTCGTCCACCGTGAATATTTTGTCGCCATAGAGGGCAGGAATTTTGATTTTGGTATCAAATGGCAGGCCATTGACCGCGATCATGCCGTCATAAACATGGGTGCCGCGCGCGCCATGGAAAGGAGTGTCATCGGTTTGGTCAGGGGTCGAGGTATAAGCGGTGATAACGCCTTTATAGATAGCGTCTGGCTTTGGCTCCACATTTAAAAGCCTGGCGCCGGGGTCTTCAGAGATAGTAGTTTCAGTAGTAGAGATATAGTTTACGCTAGAATTAGCCAAACTATAGCCATGATCAGCGGCAATAACAAGCCCGGGCGCTAAAACCTCTAATATTAGCGTAAATATGGTAAAGTATTGAGATATTTTTTTGGTCATATTTTTGGTCTTTTTCACCTGCCTGCCGGTAGGCAGGCCTGAATAAAGCGGTGGTTGCAAACTAAAAAGATACTCGACTAGAGTATCTATTAAATTCGCAACGCATAAGTATACCATAAACAGCCCTTTTTGTCAAGAGTCCGCTGGTGCGTTATAATAGCGTTCTATGAGATGGCTAGGATTAAAAAGGCGTCCGGCGCGCCGTGTTTATGGCGCTATTGGCACGGGTGTTCCCCAATACAAACGCCGGTTTAAGGCGCCGCGTTTTAAAATTCCGTGGCGGCGGCTTTTGGTTTTGGCTTCGGTGGCCGCGGCCTTTTGTTTTGTGTTTGGCACGGGCGTGGTTTTGTGGGTGAGCCGCGATTTGCCTGACCCTAATAAACTTAAAGAGCGTCAAGTAGCGGAAAGCACTAAGATTTATGACCGCACGGGCACGCATCTTTTATATGAAGTTTACCAAGATCAAAAAAGAACGATTGTGCCGCTCGACCAGATTTCGCCTTTGGTAGTGAAGGCGACAATCGCGGTGGAAGACAAATATTTTTACGAACACAGAGGAATTCGCTTGGTAAGCATCGCGCGGGCGGCGTTTAATAATTTAATCGGCCGTAAGCAGGGCGCGGGCGGAGCCTCCACCATGACACAACAGCTGATTAAGAAAACCGTGGTAGGTGACGAACGCCGCGGGCTCTCGGGACTGGGCCGTAAAATTAAAGAAGCCATTTTAGCGATTCGTTTGGAACGTAAATATACTAAAGATCAAATTGTTCAGCTTTATTTGAACGAGATTCCATATGGCTCCACTAACTACGGCGTGGAAGCGGCGGCGCAAACCTATTTTCGCAAAAGCGCCAAAGACGTGACACTAGCGGAAGCCGCCACGCTCGCCGCCATGATTAACCGCCCGAGTTTTTATTTAAATAATCGAAATGCTTTACGCAATCGCCGCGATGTGGTTTTGCGGCTGATGCAAGAACAGGGGTATATAACTCTTGAGGAGAAAACCAGCGCGCAAAACGAGGCCTTGCGTTTATATAGCGGCGCTAATTTGAAAGATGCTCCGCACTTTGTTTTATATGTTAAACAGCTGTTGGCCGACCAGTTTGGCGAAAGCGCGATTGACACCGGCGGCCTACGAGTAATTACCACGCTGGATTATGATAAGCAGAAATTAGCCGAGCAAATTATTAAAGAACAAGGCGATAAGTACGCGAAAGAGTCTAACGCGGACAACGCGGCCTTAGTGGCGATAGACCCCCAGAGTGGGCAAATTCTGGCTTTAGTCGGCTCGCGCGATTATAACGACGATAAGATCGACGGCCAATTTAACGTGGCGGTGTCGGGGCGGCGCCAGCCGGGTTCAAGCTTTAAGCCTTTTGTTTATACCTTGGCTTTTCAAAAAGGATATACGCCCGCGACCGTGGTGTATGATGTTCAGACTGACTTTGATTTACGGGATGGGAACCAGGTGTATAGCCCTAAAAATTATGATGGGAAGGAACACGGCCTCGTGACATTTCGCTCGGCTTTGCAAGGGTCGCTTAATATTCCCGCGGTAAAAGTGCTGTATTTGGTGGGGCCGACCACCACTATTGAGTTTGCCAAAAATTTTGGCTACACCACATTTGGTGATAGTAATTTGTATGGTTTGAGCTTGGTTTTGGGAGGAGCGGAAGTCAATTTATTAGAACACACTAATGCTTACGCGACGCTCGCTAATAACGGCGGCCACTTCGCGCCCGAAGTAATTCTAAAAGTCACTAATGTTAAGGGCGAAGTTTTAAAAGAGTGGCAGGAGAGTGAACCGAGCATCGTAGTGGCGCCCGAGATCGCGGCCACGATTACTAATGTTTTAAGCGATGACGCGGCGCGGGGGTCTCTTTTTGGCACGCGCGGTAATTTAACTTTGCCAGATCGCGCTGTGGCCGCTAAAACCGGCACGACCAATGATAACAAAGACGCTTGGACGCTGGGGTATGTGCCGAGTTTGGCGGCGGGCGTTTGGGTTGGGAATACGGCTCCGAAGCCAATGAAAGGCGGAGGCAATGCTTTGGCTGGGAAGATTTGGAATTTATTTATGCGGGGGGCTTTGGCTTCCACGACGCCAGATCAATTTTTGGCGCCGCCAAGCAACGACGCGACTAAGCCAGCCTTGCGCGGGTATGTGGGCGGAATTAGGCTCCCGATTAATAAAATCACAGGTAAGATTGCTATTTCTTCAACACCCGAGGCGCTTATTGAGGCGCGGATATATTTGCCCCAACATGATATTTTGCATTATGTGAATAAAGATGACCCGCGTGGCCCGGTGCCGAGCGACCCATACCAGGATGGCCAATACCAGAATTGGGAGAATGCTTTGATTGATTGGGTGAGTCGAGAGGCGGGGAAGGGACGGCTTATGAGCCTGCAAGATCCGCCTACCGAGTATGATGACAGCACGGCCAATGAATTTTCGCCGACCATAAAAATTTTAGCGCCAACTAGTAACCAGGTGTTTAACAGCCGCCAGCTTAATATCAGTGTCGCGGCCGGGGCGCCGCGCGGAGTGGCGAGCGTAATTTATTCGCTTGATAGCCAAACCATCGGCGAGTCTAAGCAGTACCCATTTAACTTGGATTATTACATGACGGCGTTGCCACCGGGCGAGCATGTGCTTAAAGCGGTCGCGACTGACGAAGAGGGCGCGGCCGGGAGCGACCAATTGAATTTTTATCTGCGCGCGGATTATGACACGCCGAACTTCGATTGGCTAGACCAGTCGCCGCTTAATTTGACAGCCGAGGATTTCCCTCGAGCGATGCTTTTGAAGCCATATCAGTGGGATAATATTAAAGATATTCAAATTTATTTAAAAACTGATATAACCGAGAGAGCTATTTTTAATTTTAATCATGCCGAGGACAAGGTAGTGAATGGCCAGCTGATGTTTACTTGGCGCAAGAGCCCGGGGTTCGGGAGCCACACTTTGCGGGCGGTTTTGACAGATAAAGACGGACGTAAGATTGAAAAGGTGCTCAATATTGAAGTGAAATAAGAAATCGTTGGGTTTGGTAACGATCCATTGACAAAATGGGTATTTTATGGTATGATAATGCGTTCGAAGGGTTGTTTTTAAGCCTTTCGAATGAAGCTGTAGTTCTTTACAATTTAGACAATTTGACCATTGAAATTAGCAGTTTTCCTACCGGGAACAAAGTTTTGTAATCATACAAATCTTTTTCCCCGGTAGGACTCGTCTTGAGTTCTCCGTGCGGCTTCCAGCAGGAGGAAGAACGTCATGACCAAGACCTGGTTTGAGGGATTCAGCAAGGCGGCCATCTTGGCCGCGACCCTGCTCGTGGGGTTCACGAGCGCGGGGTGCGAGGAGAGGAAGGCTTCTCTCCTCATCACCATGACCTTCGATCCGTCGGTCTCCGAGGAGACGAGGGTCGAGGTCCGGCAGGTTGGAACGGTTCTCCGCCTCGCCGTGTCCGGCGTCGAGGAGTTGGCCGGCGATGGCAAGCTCGAGAGCCAGTCGCTCGACACGGACAAGCAGACCCTCCGGTATCGCCCGCTCGTCCAGAGCGGTCGTCTCAACTTCCATATGGTGTTTTACAGTGGAAGGGATGTCGCGGTCCCGCTGATCTTCGGGCGGGGAGCGGGCGACATCCAGGCCGGCATCGAAGTGCCGGTCGCGGTCGTCCTCTTCCCCTGTGCAGGGGATCAAACAAACTGCCCGGGGAAGATTCCGGACAAGAAGTGCACTCGTGACGACGAGTGCAACCCGGGCTTCTCCTGCGATGTGCCGAGCGGTCGGTGCCTGCAGAAGCAGGACCAGCCGGACGCGGCCGCGCCCGTCGACATGGCCACGCCGCCGGATCTCACCCCGATCCCGGATCTCCAGATCGAGATCGAGAAGGTCTTCCGGGTGATCAAGGCCGGATCCGCAGTATGTTGCGAGATCCGCGATGTCCGGGGCAATTGGCTCGAGGACATCAAGATCGCGGACGGAACCGAGATCAAAAACCCTAAGGCGAAGTACTGTTTTCCCTTCGCCAAGGGGCTCGACATCACCGGCCGGTGCAACTTGCCGGAGGCGGTCATCGCCCTCGGCCAGGGGCGTGACGGGTGCGTCAAGAAGGGAGGTCGCATCGACACCCCCAGCTTCAACTGGACGGAGGGGGGGATCGCGGACGACTGCAGTCAGAAGTAGCTGGCCCGAACCGCCGCGGGCCGGTCGTAGTAGCCTTCTCGCCTAGTACGTACGAAGAGCGAGAAGACCCCCAAACCTCCTCGCTCCTTATGCCCGCAAATATTGTGGTTATAAGGAGTGAGGTTTGGGTGGTAAATTCTAATATTAAAATAACCCGCCTCATCGGCGGGTTATTTTAATAGTTATAATAGAGTTTGGGCTTGGGGAGCAGGAAAGCCGAGGTGCCGATACGCGGCCGGGGTAGCTTTGCGGCCGCGGGCCGTGCGCTCTAAAAAGCCCATTTGTAATAAAAATGGTTCGTAGACTGTTTCAATTGTGTCCATTTCTTCGCCAATGGCCGCGGCTAAGGTATTAAGGCCGACCGGGCCGCCCTGAAATTTTTCGATTAAGGTAGTAAGAAGGCGGCGGTCAATTTCGTCTAAACCAAATTCGTCCACGCCCAGCATACCAAAGGCCTCGCTGGCAATATTTTTAGTAATAGCTCCGGTGCCTTTAATATCCGCTACGTCACGAATACGTTTAAGAAGGCGGTTAGCAATCCGCGGAGTGCGGCGCGCGCGCGAGGCAATGGCGGCGGCCGCGTCCGGCTCCAGCGGGGATTGTAAAATTTGCGCGTTGCGGTGAATGATTTTTTCAATGTCAGGGGTTTCGTAAAAATTTAGGTGGTAAGTGTGGCCAAACCGATCGCGCAGAGGCCCGGAGAGGAGGGAGAGCTTCGTGGTAGCGCCAATAAGCGTAAAACGATTTAGGGGCATGCGGATTGTTCGGGCGGCCGGGCCTTTGCCTAAAATAATATCAAGCGAATAATCTTCGAGCGCGGGGTATAGTATTTCTTCGATAGTTTTATTCAAACGGTGGATTTCGTCGATAAACAAAACCTCGCCTTCTTGGAGGTTAGAGAGAATGGCCGCGAGGTCGCCAATTTTTTCTAGGGCTGGCCCCGAGGTTACTTTAATTCCGGCTTGCATCTCGCGGGCAATAATGTGGGCGAGCGTGGTTTTGCCAAGGCCCGGGTTGCCGTAGAGAAGAACATGTTCCAGCGGTTCGGACCGTTTTTGGGCGGCGGCAATACTAATACCCAGATTTTGTTTAATCTGTTCTTGGCCCACAAAATCTTGGAGTTCGCGAGGGCGGAGGGTGACGTCTAAAATTAGCTCGTCAGATTGCTCGGCGGGTTCCACCACACGCTCCTCATTACTTTCTGGATTTTGATTTTCTTCAGTCATAAATGATATAGTAGTATCAGCTTAACAATAAAATGGTCTTTAGTAAAGATTCACAAGTGAGGCAGGCAATCGGTATTTGTTAATAAAAAAAAGAAAGTATGAATTTATTTGAACAGCGTGACAACGAATACAGCCAATCGATTAATGCGGAAGGGAGGGAAAGGCAGGAAGAGCAAAAAGAAAAGCAGGCCGAAGAGGTCGAGAAAAAGATGGCCGCGCGCGAGCGCTTCGAGGTTACTGGCAAGGAAATCAAAAATACCAAACAGCAAATCCAAAATATTATTGCCAATATGCAGCAGGTAGTTAAGGCGGTGGCAGCTATCCGGGCCCAGCTTAATATTGCCCACGACGAAGACGATATTCCCTCGGTCAAGCGCGACCAAGTGGCGCTTAAGGCCTTAGAAAAGAAATTATCGGGTTTGCGTAGCGAGCTGATTGGTTTACGCTCCGCGCTCTTGGCCGAGGAGTCTAAGGCCATAGCCGCTGCCCACCCGGCCCTTGAGGCCAGCGAGGTTATGCGCATAGCCGAGGGCCGTGTTACCGAGTTGTTTGCCCAGTTTGGTTTGGTGGAGTAAAATATCAGTATTATGAACCCTAATACTATTTATCATTGTGATGGCGGTTGCGCGGCGCTTGCGGCTGCGCCCACCACGTGTGCCTCGCCTGGCTGCCCGGGTTATGGCGAAGCACTTGGTGCGTATATACAATGCAGTCGGTGTGTAGCGGCCCACGAACGGGATCAAAAAATGCACTGGTGCGAACAGTGCGAACAAGTTTAATTTATACACTATCTTTGAGAAAAATAAAAATTGGTCCCGACGTTGCATCGGGACCAATTTTTTGTGTGCCCAGAGCGGGGGTCGAACCCGCATGCCTTACGGCACAGGATTTTAAGTCCTGCGTGTATACCAGTTTCACCACCTGGGCAAGTTTTATTTAATTCAAATCGGGCCGACGTTTAATGGCCTTAGCGAGTTTTTTATCAAAGGTAATTACTGGATAGAAACTAGAGAGAAATAATAGGGCCGCGTCTACAAAGGATAAGCCCGGGTGGGGGGATTGATAGTAGAATTTTACGAGTTTTGTGAATATTTCTTCATCCGCGCTCCAGAGACGCGCCCCCGTTGCATTCAACCCGCGCTCAATAAACAGATTAGCGGTGGCCTTGCCACGATTTTGCGTAAGCACGGTGCACACTTCCGCGATTACGAATTGAGGGAGAAATATATCGTCTTTTATATCAGCCACCGTAATTTCCGCGGCGCGGTGTTGTGAGTCTTCTTCGTTGAAGAGCGCTACCCAGACACTGGAATCAAGGATCGTCATACGCCGTAAACGATTTTATCTATATTTTTGCTCAAGTTTGGGTCGCCGCCCTTAAAACGGATGGCGAATAAATCGTTTAGGGTGTATTTTTTGCGGTTAGGCGTCGCCACTGGCTCAATGCGAAAAATCGGTTTGGAGTATTTTACAACCGTAAAAGATTGGCCGCGCGCCGTTGCCCGAGCAATGCCGTGCAGATCGCGATATAATTTTTTGACGCCGATGATGGTTGGTTCCATAATAAGTAAGCTTGAAATTATAAAAAGGTTAAATTTAAGTCTAACTTTAGTTTAACTTATTATGTTATTATTGTCAACCCCCTCGATTTTGCTCGGGGTTGACCTTGAGTGGAATCGAAAGGTCAAGGCCGAGCCTCTGGCTAATAGCCAGGCCGCGCTCCAATATGGTATACTGCTGGTATGCATAATAGGGGGCAGAATGGTTTTAGCTTAGTTGAAGTCATCGTGGCGGTGGCCGTGTTTGTGCTGTTTGCTCTTGGGGTTTACGGCGCGATAAATAGTATTTTGGTGATAGCGCGCGAGTCGCGCCTTAAAGTTGCTGTGGCTGGCGTGTTAAGCCAGCAAATGGAAATAATTCGTAGCGTGCCATATGACAGCGTCGGGACAATTAATGGCCTACCGAGCGGGGTGCTTTCAGCTACTTCTACGATTACCGATGGCGGCTTGGTTTTTAATGTCATTACTACAGTTAGTTTTACGGATGATGCCTTTGATGGAACCGCGACCAGTACACCCGCTGACACCAACCCGGCGGATTATAAAGTGGTGACCGTGGCAGTTAGGTGCGCCTTTTGCGTAAGCCAACAGCCAGCGGTGGGGCGCACGTTCGTGGCTCCTCCGGTTTTCGAGGGAGCGCCCGAGACCGGGTCGCTCTTTATTCATGTGGTGGACGCGGAAGGCTGGCCAGTACCTGGCGCCAGCATCAGTATCAGAAATGATTTTGTTAATCCGCCAGTCGCTGTTGACGCGGTGACGGACATGGACGGCTGGTATACGCTATTAAGCGCTCCGACCAGCACTCTTGGCTATAATATTACTACCACTAAAAGTGGTTATTCGCTGGATTATACAGCGGCCTCTTCTACAAACAACCCCGCGCCCACCAAATTGCCGGCCAGCGTTAGTGTGGGGGCGGCCACGACCATCAGTTTCGCGATTGATTTAACAGCGACTCTAAATGTTAAGACAGTGGACAATGTCTGCGCGGGGGTTAGCGCCGTGCCTTTTGCGCTCTCTGGCCAGAAGTTGATTGGTTCTTTGCCAATGGTTTATAAATTTTATCAAGATTTTACTACTGATGGCGGTGGCGACAAAACTTTCAGCGCGCTCGAGTGGGATAATTATTCCATAATGTTAAATAGCGCTAATTATGACGTGGCGGGCACGGTGCCGCTTCTGCCTTTCCCACTTTTACCGGGGGCAGCGCAGAACGCTACGGTCGTAGTGGCTCCGCATTCTAATAATTCTTTATTGGTAATTGTTAAGGACGCGGTAACGGGGTTGCCGTTGGCGGACGCCACGGCCAGGCTAACTAAGTCTGGTTACGACCAATCCCTAGTGACTGGCCTTGGGTTTGTGGGGCAAACGGATTGGTCGCTCGGGAGCGGGCAAGAAAGTTTTGCCAACGCGCAAAAATATTTTTCGGATAGCGGCAGCTTGAATGTGGCCGGATCACCGGGCGATGTGGTGCTTAAATCGAGCGGAAATAATTCTTTTTTATCGTCCGGGTGGCTCGAATCCTCTACGTTTGACGCGCATACCAGCGACATTGCTTACGCTCATTTATATATAACGCCCACGGCGCAACCGCATAAAGCGGGAGCGACCCCGCTTCAGTTTCAGCTGGCCACGAGCAATTCGAGCTCGCCGGCGGTGTGGAATTTTTTGGGTTCAGATGGTTCAGCCAATACTTTTTATACCGCTACGAATACGGTGATAACATCGCTCCACAACGACCAACGTTATTTGCGTTACCGCGCCTTTTTGTCCACTGTTGATAATAAGTATACGCCCATACTCTCGGATTTTTATTATACATTCACGAGCAGTTGTACGCCTCCGGGCCAGGCATTTTTTACTAATTTAGCGGCCGCCACCTACACTTTGACTGTTTCTAAAACCGGGTATCAAACTAACAGCGGCTCTTTGAATATAGTGGGCAATGGGCAGGCGGTAGTTAATTTATCGCCCAGCTAGCAGCCGCGCTTCAAAGGTCGTTCGCGACATCGCGAGAGACACTGCGCGGCATGATTTTGTCAAATCATATGAAATCGAATCAGAGTGTCAGAGGATTTACTTTAATTGAGGTCATGGTGGCCGTGGCGATATCGGCTTTGTTTTTTAGCGCGGTGGCGGAGATTTTTTTGACAAGCTTTAAAACCGCCGGGCTGGTGAGCGATGAGCTCGAAGGCCAGAGTGGCGCGCGGCGCGCGGTGAATGATTTTGTGAGCCAATTTAGGCTGGCTTCATACTCGAGCGCGGGTGACTACCCCCTGAAGACAGCCAATATTAATGAAATTGTTTTTTACGCCAATATTGATAAAGATAACTTAATTGAAAAAGTGCGTTATTATTTAACGGACACTACTTTATACCGAGGGGTAACTAAACCGATTGGCAATCCCTTGTCGTATGGGTCAGCGAGTGAAACAGCGGAGACATTGCTCGAGGGGGTGCGGCTGAATGGGAACCCTTTATTTACTTATTACCCGGCGGGTATTGCCGAGGCGCTAGTCCAGCCAGTTGATATCACGACCGTGCGCTTGGCGGGCATTTATTTGCGCGTGGATAAGAAGCCAACGGCGTCGCCGACAGCTTGGAGCGTGGCGGCCCGGGCGCAGATGCGGAATCTTAAAAATTAATGCTTGCTTTATGAAATCAAGATTGGTTTTAAAAAATTTTATGAAGACAGCTCCCGGGAGCATTTTGTTGTACGTAATTGTTTTTGGAGCGTTGTCTTTTTCTTTTATTGTGATTGGCGTCGCGGGCTACGCGATTGGAGAGCACCGGGCGGGAGCGTATCGGCAAAATAGCGAACTGGCCTTCCAAATCGCGGAAGCGGGGATAGAATATTATCGCTGGCATCTTAATCATGACCCCGAAGATTTTCAGGATGGTACTGGCGTAGCTGGGCCATATGTCCACGAATTTAAGAGCGGTGACGAGGTAATCGGCTACTACTCGCTTAATATTATTCCGCCCCAAGCGACTTCGTCAGTCACGGTAGTGGAGTCCACGGGCTGGCTCGCGAGCCAGCCGCAAAGCAAACGCACTATTAGGGTTAAGCTCGGCAGTTCCAGTTTCACAGATCTGGCTAATTACGCGTTTGTCGGCAACACGGATATTTGGGTCGGCAATGATACTATTATTAACGGGAGGATTCATTCAAATAACGGCATCCGTTTTGACGGCGTGGCCACGGCGCCGGTAACCAGCGCGGTCGCGAGCTACCAGTGCCAGCCAATCCACGGCGAAGGATGCCAAAACCAAACCAAGCCGGGCATCTGGGGGCAGGGCGGGCCACAGTCGTTTTGGAAATTTCCCGTGGCGGCGAAAGATTTTAGCACCATCGCGTCGGACTTGGCCAATATTAAAAGTTTGGCTCAAGAGAGCGGCCTGTACTTTTCCGCCTCGGGGCAACAAGGGTGGTATCTGCACTTTTTAACTAATGGGACATTCACCGCCGCCAAGGTGACAGCGACCGACTGTTACGCTGGCCAAGATTTAGATGAGGAAATTGACTCGTGGTATTGCATTGACATTAAAACTACTGACACGGCCACCACTTATATTATACCTACCAGCAGTTATATTTTTGTGGAAGACACTGTTTTTGTAGATGGAGTGGTAAAGGGGCGAGTGACGATTGGGAGCGGGGCGGAGAAGTCTATTATTATAAACGATGATTTGACTTATGACGCTAAAGATGGAACCAACGCTATTGGGCTGATCGCTGATCAGCACGTGCTTTTGCCGCACGATAGCCCGGAAGATTTAGAAGTTAACGCGGTAATTTACGCGAAAAATGGGGCGGCGCGCCGCTATTATTACGCGGGCGATTTTAAGGATTCATTGCTTTTGTATGGTTCAGTAATTTCGGCTGGCACCTGGACCTGGAGCTGGATATCCAATGGCGGCGCGGTGGTGTCGGGGTACCGTTCCACCACGATAATTTATGACAGTAATTTGACCTATAATCCGCCGGGAGGGTTTTCTTTTGGCAAGGTCTATACGCCGCTATTCTGGGAAGAAGTGCGTTAAATGAGAGCGTTTAAAAATTTGTCTACGCTCATAACGCGCACATTTTTTTCTTGCCAGTCTACATTTGGTGTTTCCACAATTTGATACAGAAAAGGAATTTTGAGACGTTGTTCAAAATAGTTCAAATTTTTAGATGGAGTGGTGTCGGATAATTTTACTTCTACCGCAAACCAGGGCTCACGATGGTGCGTAATTAAAAAATCAATTTCACGTCCGGCAACATCGCGCAAGAAAAATAATTCAACATTGTGGCCGTCGGCATCTTTTAAATAATGTACGAATTTCAACAAATGCGAAGCGACAATATTTTCTAGCCGCGCCGCGCTGTTTTCTAAAACCGACCAATCCCATAAATATAGTTTAGGTTCTTTACGCAGACTTTTTATGGCGGTTGCTTGGTATGGATAAATGCGATAATGGTAGTAAAAACGTTCTAAAATTTCCACCCAGTGGGCGATAGTTTTGTGTGTTACCCCCAGATCTTCGCGCAAACTGTTAAGAGAAAAAAGCGCTCCTACTTTAGAAGGCAACAATTCGTTAAGAACCTGTAAGCTAGATAAATCGCGAACTAATTCCACGTCGCGAATGTCATCTTCGATCAGACGATCCAAGCGTTCGTTCTGCCAACGCCGCAAATGGCGCTCATCTTTGGTAAATAAAGGTTCGGGGAATCCGCCCCATTTAAATAAACTATCATAAGCCGATCGAGAGTTGAGAGACGAAAAGCTAAGGCTCTTTCCGACAATGATGTTGGGAGTTAAATTGAGCAGTTCGGCAATGGAAAAAGGGTGTAAGCGAAAATAATGGTAACGACCCATTAAGGAGTCGCCCCCGTGACGATACAAATCTAGGCGGGCGCTGCCGGTAATAAGTAAGGCATATTTTTGGTTGTTTGTGTCATACAGACCTTTTAAGTAATTTTTCCATTGGCGATATTTATGAAGTTCATCAAAAATAACGAGACGGGAATCGCCCATAAATTGTTGTTTTAATATTCTTTGACGGTCAGCACGGTTGTCCCAATTTAGATAATCGCTTGGTGTTAGGGCGTTGTTGCCAATAGAATGGGCAAGCGTAGTTTTACCTACTTGTCGGGGGCCGCCCACAAATACCATTTTTTTGTCTAAATCATTGGCGATTATTTTTTCCAGATAGCGTTTTATATGCATAAGTTAGCGGAAATTTAGTTAAATACAAAGATATTATACCGAAGTATAAAAAGTTTGTCAAGTTTTTGTACTTTGGTAGAAAATGTTGATTCCATAATTCAGGTATAAAAATTGGTTGCTGACATTCCGGAATTTTGTTATACTAGTCTAAGAGGAACGGTATTTAAGTTTCGCCAATTTTTAAAAAAATGAGGTGGCTCCGCGCGAGCGGAGTGAATTTTTGACAAAATTCATATGCAAATAGTCCGTAAAGCCGTGATTCCGGTGGCGGGGTTTGGTACCAGGTTCTTGCCGGTGACTAAAGCCAGCCCTAAAGAAATGCTCCCGGTGGTGGACAAGCCCGTGGTGCAATATGTGGTGGAGGAGCTGGTCGCGTCCGGAATTACGGATATTATTTTGGTTACCGGCGCGAGTAAAAGGGCGGTGGAGGACCACTTTGATTATAATTTTGAACTGCAAGCCTGGTTAAAAAAACAAGGCAAGTTAAAAGAAGAGCAAGAAGTGCGCCACATTGCCGAGATGGCGAATTTTATTTATATCCGCCAAAAAGGGAACTATGGCAATGGCACGCCGTTAATTTGCGCGAAAGATGTGGTGGGGAACGAGCCGTTTGTTTATATTTGGGGAGATGAGTTTGTGGGAGCGAATCCGCCGAGAGTGAAACAATGCTTGGACGTTTTTTATAAATATGGCGACCCGGTGGTGGCGGGCGTGCGCGTGCCCAAAAAAGACGTTAGCAAATATGGAATTGTTGAGGTGACAAAATTGGAAAAGAATATATATCAAATTTTTTCTTTTATTGAAAAACCCACTCCGCGCGAGGCGCCCTCAAATTTGGCGGCTCTCGGCTGTTATATTTTAACGCCCGATGTTTTTGATAATATTAAAAATATTAAACCTGGCAAAAGTGGCGAGGTGTGGATTGTGGATTTGGTCAGCCGGCTCATGAAAAAGCGTCCGTTTTACGCCTGCGAAATTGCCAACGGCACTTACTATGACACAGGTTCTAAACTTGGTTGGTTAAAAGCGAACGTGGATTTTGCTTTGCGCGACCCGCAGTTAAAGACAGAGTTTAAAAAATATTTGCGAAGCGTGGTATGAAAATGGGGAATCGATTTTTAGCGATATTTTTAATAGCAAGCATTTTCTTGACTCTCGGTTTTGGTTGTAAAGGTTTATCGACGGCCGAGGTCGCCGCGACTAAGCCGGTAACTTTGGAAATGTGGACGTCCTACGATGATGTGGACGCGCTCCAAGGTATTCTTACTAAATATAGAGCGCTCCGGCCTTATTTAAAAGTCAACATTCGGCAAATGTCGCCGAGCGATATGTATACCCGTTTGGTAGAAGAGTTGGCCGAGGATCGCGGGCCGGATATAATCTCGATTAATAGCCGCACGCTCGGCCTATATGTAAGCAAGCTTTCGGCTCTGCCGCCTACCGCCAAGGACATAACGGTTTTAGTAGAAAAGGGAACGCTCGGAACCAACACCACGGTGTCGGAACATACGGTGAATTTGCCAACCGCGGCCCAGATTGATGATAACTTTGTGCAGGCGGTGGGCAAAAGCGTGGTTCGGGGCGGGAGCGCTTACGGCCTGCCATTGTCTTTGGATACGATGGCGATTTATTATAATAAGGACTTGTTGGACCGCTCGGGCGTGCCCGAGCCGCCGAAGACTTGGGACGATTTCCAAGTGGCGGCCAAGAAAATTACTAAATATAACCGCGCCGACAACAGCATTATTCAGGCCGGAGCGGCCCTCGGCACTGGCAATAATGTCCCGAATAGCGATGATTTGCTTTATATTTTATTAAAACAGAGTGATATAGATTTTACCAGCCGCTCGGGCCAGGCGGTATTTAACATGCCGCCCTCTGGCAACCGCCGCGAAGAGCCGCCGGCAGTTTCGGTGATTAATTTCTACACGGATTTTGCCAACCCAGGGCGCGACACTTATAGCTGGAGCGAGAATATGCCGAACGCTCTCGATGCCTTTGTAAACGGGCAGGTTGGCTTTTTCTTTGGGTTTAGCTATTATAACAGTATTATTCGGGGGCGGGCGCCACAGCTTAACTACCGAATTTTGCCGCTTTTGCAGTTGAACCCGGACAAACCAGTGAACGCGGCTAATTTCTCGATGCTCTCGGTGGTAAACAAGAGCAAAAATAAGGACGCGGCCTTTGCCTTGATCCAGTACCTTACTTATTCCGAAGCCACTAAAGATTATTTAGCCGCTACCAAGCGGCCAACCGCCGTGCGCTCTTTAATCGCCGCCCAAAAAGAAGACGCTAGTTTGGAGCCGTTTGTGAGCCAGGTTTTGGTGGCCGAAAGCTGGTACACGGGCAGTAATTATTCGGCCGCGACCAAAGCGCTGGTTGATATGTTTCACGAATGGCTCTTGCCGCCGCCCGATCCGAACCGCCCCGAGCAATGGCGGGGCGATGTCTTGAACCGCGCGGCCGCGAAAATTAACCAGACAATTTAAATGCCATTAATTATAGATTCGTTGTCATTCCGACGACGAAGCCTGCCCGACACGCTGACGCGAGTCATGCGGGCGAGGAGGAATCTCTGTCATCATGACCGGAGAGAGATCTCTCCTGCGACGTCGAGATGACAAAATGGGTTAAATGTAATGCGGGATGATTTATTAAATTTTTCTTGGTGGTATGAGTTTGAAAAAATTATTACTAGGGGCGAGCCTCGGAATGATGGTGTTAAGTTTGGCAATGCCAACCGCTCCGGCTCTAGCTGATAACAAGTTTTGTTTTTGCGGAACTGATTTAAAAAAATTTCCGGAGACGGGCGATTTGAATGATTCGCAAAAATATAATTCTTGGTGCTTTCCTAACCAGATCCCCGAAGAAAAGTGCACGGCTACAATTTATAAAGCCGAGGCACGGGCCCAGGCGCAGTTAGTGAAGTGCGACGTTTTTACGACGCAACAACAATGCAAACAGGCGGAAACAGACTGGAATACGGCATTTACCATACTCTATAATTCGCGCCAGAACGAGGTTTTTAAAAATACGATGCAGGGGTCGGGCGGGCGAGCCTTGCCGGATTGCGTTTTGAAGGACGATTTGACCGAAGACTGCCGCGATATCACGGTCTTGGTCGCTTTGGTAGTTAATTATGGGCGGGTAAGCCTTGGCATTATTGGGGCGTTTGCTTTGTGCTTTTTTATTTACGGCGGGTTTATTTTAATAATGTCGAGCGGCAACCCGGAAAAGGTTAAGAAAGGCACGGACACGATGCTGGCCGCGCTAATCGGCCTTTTTATCGCCTTTGTGGCTTACTTATTTATCCGCTTTTTGGGCACGGCCATTGGCATCAAAGAGCAATTTAGGTTGTTTTAGTTTTATGATGAAGAAGTTTTTGATTTTATTAGCGGTGCTAGGAGCTTTTTTATTATACCGGCCTTCTCCGGCGCAGGCGGCGGCGTGTGTTTGCGACCAAGGGGTACAAGAAGGAGTTCCAACAAATAACTCTTGCCTTACCTTGACCCAGAAAGGCAATTTGACTGGTTGCAAATGGGTAGAGCAGGAGACAAATTATTGCGTTTGTAAAACCGTCATTGCCTCGCCAGACGGCCTTAATGATGCGTCGTGCACGCAAAAACTGTATTATGCAAGCGCATTTTACCAGGGGAGATTACTAGGAATAGCTTGCGACGCTGACTTTAACCCCGCCCTGCAAGTTGGCTGTGATGATTTTTGCGAATCCTTGGGGCCCAATTCTAAAAAAATATATTGCGGCAACGAAGCGGGGAAAGATGAAGTCGATAATACGCCGATTAACCAAGCCAAGGGCTGTGCGCCCATTCACTGCTGGTGTGGCAACCCGGCTGGGTATTGCACGCACGATACCGTAAAGCCCAATGGCGGCAGTTTTTACGACAGACCTTCTTGCAATAAATATTGCGATGATAAAAATGTGAATGGCGAGACGGGGTGGAAGTCCACTCACTGGGATGATAAGTATACTAATTATTATAAAATTCCGGTGTCTAATAACGGCTGTTTGTACGAGATCCCCCGGCCAAAAATTAGTCCTTATGATTTTACCGGTAATATAAAGCTGAACGCCATAAACTTAAACCCGCTTACCAAATTTCGCGGACCCCAGGATTTTCTCGGCAATGCTATTCGCGTAATTCTGTCTCTCATTGGCGCCTTGGTGTTGGTCATGTATATTTATGGCGGGCTCCTCTGGATGACAGCGGCGGGCAATAGCGAACAAACCGGCAAAGCCAAACAGATTTTGGTGTGGTCCACGCTCGGGGTGGCGGTCATGCTCTCGAGCTATGTCTTGGTAACATTCTTGTTTAGAGACGTGCTTAAGTTAACGATTTAATTATGAAGAAATTTTTGGTAGTAGCGGTGATGGCACTCGGCATAGCCGGAATTTGGGGCGTAGCGACTGCCCGCGCGCAAGTAGGCTGCGCGGATAACCGCGGGTGCGCGCCAGGCGATGTTTGTATTAATAATGTTTGCAAACCGGCAGTGGCCGATGGCCAGGTGTGTGTTAACAGCCAAGAGTGTTTGTCGGGGCGGTGCGTGAGTGGAATTTGCAAATCACCGGGCCAAGTGGGCGAGGCCTGTACCGAGGATGGCGAGTGTGTTACGAACAATTGTTTTGACGGTTTGTGCGGCCAGAAAGCCGAATGCAACGCGGATGGTGATTGCGGCGCGGGGAGGACGTGCACGCAGAATAAGTGCGTGGAAACATTTTCGACCGAGCCGCCGGCTCCGCCTCCGTCAGGGGATAGTGGCGGGCTAAGCCAGTGCCAAGATGAAAAAGGCTGCCCGGCTGGGCAAGTCTGTGTTGACCATGTCTGCCGCGTGCCTGTGGGGACTTCTGATTCTGGCAAACCGGTAGTAAATAGGTATTGTTTAAAAGACGACATGTGCCAGCCGATGGATCCGGTGAACGGCTGCCCGGCTGGCTGGGCGCCTAAACCCAAGTGCCCCTGCCCGAATAGCGACAGCGGCGCGGAGTGCATTCCGCTCGAGAATCCGCTCGCCGGCAACACCGTGGATATTTTTGGAATCTTCGGCCGGATCTTGCGCGTGGCGCTTGGCTTAATTGGTTCCCTTACGCTTTTAATGCTGGTGTGGGGAGGGTTCCAATGGATGATGTCGGGCGGGAGCCCGGAGCGCATCAAGAAGGGTACGGACACGATGCTCTGGGCCGCGATTGGAGTGGTACTAGTATTCGCCAGCTATTTCATTTTGAGTAATTTTGTAGACTATTTAACTGGCGTTCAATAGGAATTTGTGGTATAATAGATTTTAGCTATGTTGACGTTATTATTAAACATAGGAAGGGAGGTGACACTATGATTAAAATGCAGAAATTTCTCGCTCCAATCATGATGTCTTTAACACTCGTTAGCGCCATGCCAGCGATCGCGGCGACAGACACTCTTAAGGATACGGATCTCTTACCGCCGAAGATAGGAGAAACGACCGGCCTTGGCACTGGTGATATCCGTTTGACCGTCGCGAAAATTATTCGCGTCGCTATGGGCCTCCTTGGTATCGTGGCCGTGGTTATTATCTTGATTGGCGGCTTTACTTGGATGACCGCGGGCGGCAACGAAGAAAAGGTAGGCGAAGCCAAGAAATGGATTTTCGCCGGTATTATTGGTCTCGCGATTATTCTTTCCGCTTACGCGATTGCCAGCTTCGTTATTACGCAATTGGTGGACGCGACTACGCAAGCCGGAGTCATTTAGTAGTCTCCAATTTATTAAGTTTCCATTGGTTAGCAGGGGGAGAAGAGAAACGACTAACTTGGTCAGCTTGCCAAGCCGAGCGCAGATAGAGATATATGCACTTCGCTTGGTAAGCTACCACCCCCTGCTCTGCCAATAAATTATTTTGAATTACGAACAGTATGGCGAAAATATTTTTTAAAAAATCTGCTTGGGCGGGTATAGCGGCGGGCATCGCACTGCTCACAGCTTTAGTGGTTCCAGCAGATTCAGCCAGGGCAATTTCGGATTTGGAATTGGGGCTGGATTATGGCACGTTTACCGGCTTAAGCTATAGCGACCCGAGAGCCGTGGCCGCGGCCATTATTCGGGTGGCTCTCGGGCTCCTCGGCACCGTGGCGTTAATAATTATTTTGATTGGCGGATATACTTGGATGACCGCGGGCGGCAACGAAGAAAAAGTAGAAGAAGCCAAAAAATGGATTAAAGCGGGCGTGATTGGCCTCGCGATTATACTTTCGGCTTTCGCGATTACCAGTTTTGTGGTGCAACAGTTGGTGCGAGCCACGCAAGAGGCGAGTAACGTAAATTTGGCGCAATAATTTTTTATGTTTAAAGTTAAAGCGTTAAGCGGAATTAGTGCCTTAATTTTAAGCTGGTCATTTTTAGTTCCCCTCCCGGCCTTGGCTGACAGCTATGGCATTAGCCAAACGGCAGACCAAGTAAACATTGAGAACCCAAATTTATTGCCAAAAACCGTGGCGGGAGAGTCCACGGTTCCAGAAGTTATTGGCGCGATTATTGGGTACGCACTGTCCCTCGTTGGCATAGTTTTTTTCGGCCTGATGCTTTACGCGGGCGTGCGCTGGATGATTGCCATGGGCAACACGGAGGACGTGGAAAAGGCCAAGCAAACTTTGGAAGCGGCCGCCATTGGTTTAGTAATAGTTTTGGCGGCTTATGTTTTGACTAGCGAGATATTTAAGGTTTTGAGCCCAGCCACCGCGCCGACGGATTCGGCGCAGTTAGACGCCAAGTTAGGGCAGAAATTAGGCGAGCCAGTCGATTGCACTAACGGCCAGAAGGAATTACTAGAGTCCGATGTGGATTGCGGGGGAATTTGCTCTAAGAAATGCGAAGCCGGAAAGCATTGTTCCGAAGGCAAGGATTGCCTGTCCGGAGCTTGCCTCGCGTCTCGAGATCCAAACAATCCCGGTTTTATTTGCCAATAATTGTGAGTAGCGCTTTATATGATTATGATAAGAAAAGTTTTAAATAATATTTTTTTAACCGGGACGCTTTTGCTCTCTGGTTTAATTTTTACTAATTTTGTTTTTACTAATTTTGTTAGCGCGGTTGGTTTGTATGACGCCGGCGGGAAGTTGGAACAGGCGGTCGGGGCGGATTCGCAGGTAGGTTTGCGCGGTGATTTAACCTCCACTATTACCACGGTAGTAACGGCAGTGTTAGCCGTTGTGGGCACAGTTTTTTTGCTTCTCACGATTTACGCTGGCATTCTTTGGATGACCGCGGCGGGTGCGGAAGACCAAATAGAAAAGGCGCAAAATATAATTAAAGCCACGGTAATTGGTTTGTTTATAACCATGGGCGCGTACGCGATTACGGCTTTTGTGGGCGGGCGGTTAAGCGGCTAAGTATGAGACGAGCCCAAGTAATTTTAATGCTGGTGGCGGTAGGCGGTATCACTTTTGGGGCGGTTACTTTTGGACAGGCTTTAGGGTTTCAGGATTCGGTTGGCCTGGTAACGAACGCGGTGGGGCCAGCGACTAAGGTTGGTTTGGAAGGAAATTTAACCACGTCAATTGCGACAGCAGTTAAAATAGCGCTCGCCTTAGTCGGAACAATTTTTTTGGGTCTCACGGTTTACGCCGGGATTCTGTGGATGACGGCATCGGGAGCGGAAGACAAAATCGAAAAAGCGCAAGGCATAATTAAAGCCACGGTGATAGGCCTCGGCATCACTTTTGGAGCCTACGCGATTACAGCTTTTGTGGGCAGTAAATTAGGGGGCAGTGGCGCCCCTACCCCGAGCCAAGTTATTTCTTGCACGGAAGCGCCCAATAATGGCAACTGCGTTACCGACAATGGCGCCCCTTGCCCGGGCGGCACCAAAGAAATCCAGGGGACTGATTGCGCCCCAGGCAAGCTCTGTTGCGCCCCGCTCTAAAAATGAAAAAATTATTTTAAATAGTAAAGGGTATGATTAAAAATTTTTTAGTAAGTTTTATAATGATATTAGCCCTGATGCCCGGGGTCGCGTTGGCCGCGCCTAATATTGGTTTGGGTGAAGATGGGTTAGCGACAGGCGTCGCGGCGGGCGCGGGGTATGCCCCAGCCACGGACACGACGCTGTCGGAATCGGTGGGTAAGGTCATTCGGGTGATTTTGTCCATGGTGGGAACAATTTTTCTGGCGCTAACGGTTTACGCCGGAATTCTGTGGATGACCGCGGCGGGAGCGGAAGACCAAATAGAAAAGGCGCAAAATATTATCAAGGCCGCGTCGCTTGGTTTAATAATCGTGATTGCCGCTTATGGCATAACCACTATAGTGGTTGCGGCCATGACATTTGCCTCGCAACCAAATACCGGAGCAACTGTCGGGGGCAAGCCCAGCCAATCATTTTGGCAACAGCAAGGGCAGTATTGGCAAGACTGGGCTAACAATTGGAAAATTTCTACCAAGAGTATGTTTGGAATTAAATAGATCGCGATTGCGCCGCGCTTCAAAGGACCCGCCCGCCTCGCTACGCGAAGCGTTGCGGGCAGGCACTGCGCGGCACGATTTTGTTAAATCGCATATGAAAAAACTTTTTGCGTATCAACTAGTGGCAGTATTCGTAGCGTTCCTCGCTTTGTCTTTTGTGGTAATAACCCCGGCGCGGGCGGAGGACACCAGCTCTGATATCCGGAAACAACTCGAGGCGGCGGGTGGCACGCAAGGCGCGAATTATGGGGAAGCGGTTGACCCGCGAGTCACCGCGGCTTTGATTATTCGGGCGATGCTCGGCATGACTACGATTATTTTGATTATTTTAAATATTTACGCGGGAATCACTTGGATGACAGCCGGCGGAAACGAGGAAAAGGTGGACAAAGCCAAAACGACAATTAGAAATTCCACTATCGGACTGATTATTGTTTTGTCCGCTTACTCGATAACTGTTTTTGCCACTTACATCGCGCGGGGCCAGCAGTTTGGCCTCGGCGGCGGGCCTAACGCTTTATCGCGCGGTTTAGGCAATTTCTTCCAGTCGCGGCAGGGTCCGAATTAATTTAAGAAATAGAAAAGAGAGAAATTTTGATTTAAAAAAATGGCTCCCGAGAGTGGGAGCTTTTTTATCAAGATAACTAAAATGCAGATTTCAGTAATTATACCAGCCTACAACGAAGAAAAAACTCTAGCCAAAACGCTGGAGTCTTTAATAAAGCAAACCACCGATCGCGCGTTTGAAGTGATTGTCGTAAATAACGCCTCGACGGATAAAACGAGAGTAGTCGCCGAGTTTTTTTTAGATAAATTAGATTTAAAAATAATAGACGAGCCGAATAAAGGGCGCGGGGCGGCGCGAGCCGCCGGGTGCGCGTCTGCCGCCGGAGAAATTTTTTTATCAACGGACGCGGATACGATTTTGCCTAGCAATTGGATTGATGTTTTGATAAAGCCAGTTCATTCCGGGGTGGTTGGCGTGACTGGTACCGCGAAAATAGAGGATTGTTCATTTTTTGTTAATATTTTTTTCAAACTTTTTCAACCGGCGTTAACTAAAATTTCGCGGTGGTTACTTGGCTATTATTGGCTGGCTGGTTTTAGCTCGAGCGTGACGAGGGGTGCGTACGAGAAAGCGGGCGGTTTTGACAAAGCGCTCAATTCTTTAGAAGATACGGACCTAGCGAGAAGAGTTTCTCGGCAGGGCAAAATTGTGTGTGTTTGGAATTGTCCGGTAGTCTTTTCTGGCCGGCGATTTAAAAAGGGGGTGTTGCGCGGGCTGTTATCGTACCTGCCGCCGTTTATTATGTTTTTGTTTAAGTCGCGGCGTGTTAATTTATCAGATATTCGCTAGTATAAACCCTGCACCACAAGGGTGCAGGGCACCCTGAACTCTTGTAGTTCAGGGTGAACCGTAAAATGTAAGTTGATGATTAAAATAGTTGGGTGCCCAATGGGAATTGTCTCCCTACGGGAGATCCCCCGTAGGGGGAAACCCATTTTGTACCAACTATAAAAAAAGTCGGATTGTTTATTATTGAATTGGGGTGCCCAATGGGAATTGAACCCATATTGTCGGTACCACAAACCGACGTAATAACCATTATACCATGGGCACCATGAGTAAAATCCGCTCTAGTATAGCGCCAAAATTGCTTTTAGTCAATGTGAGGGAGTGTCTCCTCGAGAGGAATCGAACCTCTATACTTAGCTTAGAAGGCTAATGCTCTATCCATTGAGCTACGAGGAGAAAAAATAGCTTATCCCGCCACAGCGGGACCCCGCCTCGCGGCGGTGGGAAGGCTACTGTTTTATCCGCTCCGACGCCCCGCTTTGCGGGGGTCGGAGCCCCGACTTTACGTCGGGGTTAAACTATGGGATCAAGTGGCTCTATGGTAATCAATTTGGCCTTAAAAATCAAGTTATGGTATAATTTAAGAGTAACTAATATTTGCGCCGCGCTTCAGAGGACGTTGCGCGGCATGATTTCGTCAAATCATATGTACAAGAAGATAAAAGTACTGTCGACTGTTTTTATAACTTTTTTGGTTACTTGGCCAATGACAGCCCTGGCGCAATATGGTTTGAACGAAGCGGCCGGGAAAATGGGGTTTGATAGAAGCAAGAATGTTTACGGAGTGATTAGCCTCGTGGTGGGGGCAGCGTTGGCGTTTACCGGACTAGTGTTTTTTGGAATGATGATGTACGCTGGTGTGCGCTGGATGACCGCGCGCGGCAACGAAGATTTGGCAGAGAAGGCCAAACAAGCCCTCGCGAATTCTACGATTGGTTTTGTAATCGTGGCGCTTTCTTACGCCCTGACGCGGTTTGTGTTTGGAGCGCTTAATTTGCCGACATTTTAAGTAGGGGTATGGTATATCATGCCCCTGGCTGTTGCTTGACAGAAATTCGGATTTAAGGTAGGCTGAAGCTATTATTTATCCTCGTCTAGACGAGCTTTTAAGCGCCAGACAAGGACCGGACGGCTTTGGGGGCATGCCCTGGGCTCGCTCGGTGAGAAATACGCATGTATGTTAGACAACAAAAAGAAGCAGGCAGTTATTAAAAAATATCAGACCCACGCCGGGGACACTGGCAGTAGCGAAGTGCAAATAGCGATTCTGTCCGCTGAAATTGATGAATTGATTGGGCACTTAAAATTACATCCTAAAGATCATTCTTCCCGCCGCGGCCTGTTACGCAAAGTCTCTAGCCGCCGCAGTTTACTTCGATTTTTGAAAAAAGAAGATACCAAGAGTTACGATAATTTAATTAAAAAGTTAAAGCTTAAAGCGGCGCGCAATTTGGTAAAACCCGGCGCGACCGGAGTGGCCGCTGAAGAAGAGATAGTGGAAGAAGAATTGGCGGAGGAACCCCATGAGGAACATGCCAGTTAAAACTACTCACCCCTTAAAACACCCCGACCAACGTGTTGGCGTGTTTATTGATGTGCAAAATATGTATTATAGCGCGCGGAATTTGTTCCACGCCAAGGTTAATTTTGGAAATATTGTTAAAGAGGCCACGGCGGGCCGCAAATTGATTCGCGCGATCGCTTACGTGGTGCGCACCGAGAGCAAAGAAGAACAGCCTTTTTTTGACGCCCTATATAACTTAGGAATAGAAACGCGCGAGAAGCCGCTCCAGATTTTTTGGGGGGGAGAAAAGAAGGCGGATTGGGATGTGGGGCTCGCGGTAGATGCCATTCGGCTCGCCCCAATGGTGGACGCGATTGTAATCGTGTCAGGGGACGGGGACTACGTTCCGTTGATGGAATATTTGCGTAATCAGGGTAAACAAGTAGAAGTGGCGGCGTTTGGCGAGACTACCTCGAGCAAGCTAATTGAGTCGGTCGATGATTTTATGGATTTGAGCGCCGAAAAAGGCAAATTTTTGATCGGCGATAGAAAACTAGCCACACGTCTATTCCGGCCGAATCCAAAGATGCCAGCGCCGGTGATTAAAAAATAACTGTCATTCCGACGACGAAGCCTGCCCGACACGCTGACGCGAGTCATGCGGGCGAGGAGGAATCTCTGTCCGATTGACGAGAGAGATCTCTCCTGCGTCGTCGAGATGACAACAAAATAAAAAATTTATTCACGAAGTTTGGGCAAGGACACAGAGGCCATTCACTAGAATTGGTCTTCAGCTCTTGCCGGAACTTCGATAAATCAAGAACATATGGCTATTAGAAATTGGTCGCTTAATTGGGGCGGCCGGGAACTCACTGTTGAAGTGGGTCGGTTTGCTTTAAACACTAACGCCAGCTGTACGGTACGCTATGGCGATACGGTGATTTTAGCTACGGCCACGATAAGTAAAAAAGTTCGCGCGGGCTTAGACTTTTTCCCGCTGATGGTAAATTTTGAGGAAAAATTGTACGCCGCTGGCAAGATCAAGGGTTCGCGATTCATCAAACGGGAAGGCCGCCCGACTGATGAAGCGATTTTGTCCGGGCGTTTAGTGGACCGTTCAATTCGGCCCCTGTTTGACCAAGCAATCAGGAATGACGTGCAGGTTATTTTAACGGCTTTGTCGTATGACATTGAAAACGATCCGCAAGTGCCCGCTTTAATCGCGGCTTCGATCGCGCTGTCTATTTCTGATATTCCCTGGAACGGACCGATTGCGGGCGCGCGAATGGGCAAGATTAACGGTGAATGGAAATTTAACCCTGGCGTTACTGAACGGATCGCTGGTGAGGCAGATATAATTGTCGCTGGCACTCCAGAAAAATTAATCATGGTGGAAGCTGGTACTAAAGAAATTCCGGATTCGGAAGTAGTTGTGGCCATGAAGCAGGGCGCCAAAGAAATGGCCCCGATGGTTGATTTTATCAAGAAAATTGTTAAAGAAATGGGTAAAACTAAAATTGATATTAAAACGAATGGTGGTGAGACTGGTGAGAAAATTTTGGAGGTTGAAAAAGAAATACGCGCTTTTGTGGCCTCGCATGTGGATGATTGGATGTTTGACAACATCAAGCCTGGCAAACAAGAACGCGTGGCGATGGTAGAAAAATTTAGCAAAGCGATTGAAGCCATGCTGGCCGCTAAAGAGGGATTAGACGAGACTATTCCGGTGATTGTGCTCGGACGCGTCAAAACGTACGTGGAGGAGTTTATCTCGGCGCGTATTTTAAAGAACGAACAGCGACTAGACGGTCGCAAGCTTTCCGATATCCGCCCTCTCACTATTGACGTTGGATTACTGCCTCGGACCCATGGCACGGGCTGTTTCCAGCGTGGCGACACGCAAGTGCTCTCGGTAGTTACGCTGGGCGCGCCGGGCGACGTGCAAACGATTGATACCATGGAAGAAGACGGCACCAAGCGTTACATGCACCACTATTCTGACACGCCCGCGACTTATGGCGAAACTGGTCCACTCCGGGGGCCGGGGAACCGCGCTATTGGGCACGGTGCTTTAGCCGAGCGTGCATTGGAGCCAGTTTTACCAGACGAAAATTCGTTTCCATATGCCATGCGCGTGGTTTCCGAAGTGTTTGGTTCTAATGGTTCGAGTTCAATGGCTTCGACCTGCGCTTCCACGCTCGCTTTAATGGACGCGGGGGTGCCGATTAAAAAACCGGTGGCGGGTATTGCCATGGGTTTGGCGAGCGGCGAGAATGGTAAATTTAAAATTTTAACGGATTTACAAGATATCGAAGACGGACCGGGCGGCATGGACTTTAAAATTACCGGGACGCGGGACGGCGTTACCGCCATCCAAATGGATACTAAAACCGCTGGTCTGTCTTGGGAGATTGTGGAAGAGACTTTTAAACAATCGCTGGCCGCGCGTCTCAAGATTTTGGACGCCATGAATGCTGTCTTGCCAGTGCCCCGAGCCGAACTTAGCAAATACGCCCCGCGTATTGAAACTATTATGATTAACCCGGACAAGATTCGTGACGTGATTGGCCCGGGCGGCAAGATGATTAATAAAATTATCGCGGAATGCGGCGTGCAAATCGATATTGAAGACAGTGGGCGCGTTTGCGTTACTTCTACTGACCCGGTTGGCATGCAGAAGGCGATGCAGTGGGTTAAAGATTTAACTCACGAAATTACCGCGGGCGAGTTGTACGATGGCACGGTAGTACGTTTGGAAGATTTTGGCGCTTTTGTGCAGGTCTTGCCCGGGCAGGACGGCTTGGTGCATGTTTCGGAAATTGCTTGGGATCGCACTAACAAGCCTTCGGATGTTTTAAAACTTGGTGATAAAGTGAAAGTAGTGGTGAAAGAAATCGATGGCATGGGTCGCGTTAACCTCTCTATGAAGCAGTTATTACCGAAACCAGCTGGTTATGTGGATAGGCCCGCGTTTGAACGCCCACCCCGCAGTGGTGGTGGCGGGTTTCGCGGGGGACGCAGGCCGTAAAAAGATTGATGTTTAATTTGTTGTAGAGATGCCCCAGTAGAGACGCCCCAGCGGGGCGTCTCTACGTTATCTGGCGGTTGATTTTCTGGTTTAATTATGGTTAAATAGCGCGGCAATTGGGCAAGTGGCGGAATTGGCATACGCGCATGGCTTAGGACCATGTCCCGTAAGGGTTGAGGGTTCGACTCCCTCCTTGCCCACAAACACACAAGATACGAGTTCGAGTCCCCGCCCGAAACGCCTCCGGCGTAGCCGGGGCGGGCGGGTCTCCCGCGGCACAAAAGCAATATATTGTCTAAGCACGAATAAATTGCTATAATAGACACAGGGTGCGCCAAGCGCGCTCATGTTAATTCGCGATCTCTTTTAGAATATAAACAAATAGAATATGTACAAACAACTGCTTTTTTTGATGGCGGGAATAATTCTGGCCGGCGCCGGGTGCGGTGGCGGCGGCGCGCCCAATGTAGCCAGCCCTGGGGCGGAGGATGGGAGCGCGCCAATGGCCAGCAGCGCCGACCCTTGCGCCGCGCTTAAAACGGCCTCCGGGGAGGCCCTACTTACCCCCCCAGACGCGGCCCTGGCTCTCGGCGGCAATTGGTCGGAGCCGGCGAAATTCAATACTGACATCGGCTGCGCGTTCACTTTATCCAGCGACGAAATGCCCTCGGCCGCGTATCGTTTTCTGTTTGTCACGGTGAGCGTGGTGGAGTCGTTTATGTATGATGAAATAGTAAATACCAAACAGGGCAAAGTAGCCAATGTCGCCAATTACGAATATAAAGATGTGCCTAACCTGGGCGCGGAAGCTTTTTTCCAGCTTCCCACCGACAGCACTCGCGAATTTAGCACCCTGCTCTTCGTAAAAAAAGGCAACCGGATTATTTCCATTGGTAGCCGTTACGCCACCGAAGCGCAGATTATTAAACTCGGCCAAACCGCGACTAACCGGTGGTGAAGTCGCGGCTGTCTTTTTAAAGTTTTTTAATAAAGTAAAATCGTATGCGGAATTTATTTTTGGTAAATTTTAACCAGTTGGCCCGGGCCATTATAGCGGCCATGGTGTTATTAGCGCCGATTAGCCCGGCCTTGGCCGTAGCGCCGTTTATGCCGCCGCCCATTAATTTAGCGCTGGTGCCCGGAGTCGGCGTGGTAACTTTGTCATGGAATCCGGGCGCTAATGGCACTGGAAATGAAGAAGCGTACGATATTCAGCAGTCCACTGATGGACAAAATTTTGTTGATATTGGAGTTGTTTTTAATACCGGGCAAAATAGTTATTCGCGCGCTGTTTCCGGATTAGCGTACGACACAGAATACTGGTTTAAAGTGGCGGGGTATCAACCACCTGGCACTTATTCTGACTGGGTAGTAGCCGGGTCGGTTTCCACATTAATAGAAAATCCGGCGCCGCCAACTGCCAGCGGCCCCACTAATTCCACGCTTAATTTAAGCTTTTCCGCGCCAGCTAATAATCCGGCGACCGTTAAATATGGATTTTACAACATGACATTAGGATCCTATTTAAAGGAAGATGGTTCCGCCGCGAATCAGGAGAATGTGTTTTTAGCGGCTCCCAATGATCCGCGTTGGACTAATTTTAAGGCCATTGGTTTGTCACCGAATACGGCTTACCGATTTGAAGTTAAAGCGCAGGGCGCCAATACCGAGAGCTGGTCTGGCGACAGCGCGGCCGTACGCACTTTGGCCAATCCACCCACTAACCTGCAAGCGACCGCGGCCAGCGCCACTAGCGTTACGGTAAGCTGGGGGGGCGACGCGGTAACTTCTTACAACGTAAAAAATACCAGCACCGGCGCGGAATCGGGTTGGCGCACGGGCACGTCTTACGCTTTTACCAACCTCACTTGCAACACTAATTATAACTTTACCGTTCAAAGCCGCAACAGCGACAATGTCGCGGGCGCGGCCGTGGCAGTGTCCGGCACCACCGCGGCTTGCCCCGCAGAGCCGCCACCGGTCCAACCCACCTTGACCTCGGTCTCGGCCGCGGCCAATAGCAATACCAGTATTACCGTTAGTTGGAATGGCACGGCCAGCAATTATTTTGTTCAGAATGCTACCGACGCTACCAATTCCGGCTGGATTAGCGGCAATTCTTATACTTTCAATAATTTAATTTGTAACACTACCTATAACTTTACTGTTCAAGGCCGAAATACCGGCGGCACTTTGACAGCGCAGTTGTCGGTAACAGCGCAAACTAAGGCCTGTGGCTCGCCGCCTCCTTCTGCCACCACCACTACGCCTCCGCGGTTTCCTTTGCCAGCGACTTGCCCGGCCACGTTAGCACCCGGTAGTATGATTAAAGTGCGGGGCAAGCCTCCGATATATGTTTTAAATGCTCAATTTCAAGTGTTGCATTTTCCGAGCGGCGATGAATTTAAGAGCTGGAACGCGGATGATAAATACGGCGGCTATATATTAGTCGAAGAGAGCTGTTTCGATGATTTGCCACTGCCGTCAATTTTCCCGGTGGGTGTAAATTATCGGCCCGGGAGTTATGTGGTTAAAAAAAGTTCGTCCGACCAGCTTTACGCGGTATTGCCGAATGATTCTTTAGCTAAAATTACCGAGCGCGCCGCGCGCGATCTTTACGGCGCAAATTTTATCCCTAAAGTAATTGCTGATATATCTTGGCTGAACTATATAAAAAGGGGGGTGGATATTACCGAAGCTAAAGCTCACGTGGGTATGCTGGTGCGCCAAAATGCCAAGAATTGGTATATCGAACCTCATTTTAGTACGGGTCGCTTATGGTTGCGCGAAGTAACCGCGGCTGGTTTTACGGCCAACCGATTTAAATCCATTTTTATTAGAACAGTCCCGGCAATCGCGGTGGCAGATTACCCTGTGGGCGCGCCAATTACCACTGATGAGTCTAGGATTAGTAACAGAATTTATATATACGTCCAGCCTCCCACATGAAATTATTTATAGACTCCGCTGTAATCAATGAAATCAAAACCGCCGTGAGCTGGGGGATGGTTGATGGCGTAACCACCAACCCGACTTTAATTATGCGGGCGGGTAAAGATTTTAAGACCACTATTTTAGAAATTTGTAAGATGGTTTCGGGCCCCGTGAGCGCAGAAACTATTTCGCCGGATGCTGAAGGCATGATTAGAGAGGGCCGGGAGTTTGCCAAGTGGCACAAAAATGTTTACGTAAAAGTGCCGTGCACGTCCGAGGGGCTTAAAGCCTGCCATGAATTAACTAAACTTGGAATAAAAGTAAATGTGACGTTGGTATTTTCGGCGAATCAGGTTTTGCTCGCGGCCAAGGCCGGAGCCGCGCTAATCTCACCCTTTGTGGGGCGTTTGGTAGACGCGGGTGAAGACGGCATGAAAATGATTCAAGAGGCAATGGCGATAATTAACAACTATCATTTTGCGGCGCGATTACTCGTGGCTTCGGTACGCGACACGCGCATGGTAACAGACGCGGCCATACTCGGCGCGCACATTGCCACGGTGCCGTTTAAGGTGCTGGAGGCGATGTATAGACACCCGCTGACTGATAAGGGGATCCAAACTTTTTTAGAAGATTGGGCTAAAGCTAAGAAGTAAAAGCGCTGCAGGAGTTTAGTTTGAGTTAAGGTTTTTGATAAATGTTATCCCCATTTTACCCCCTTGACAGGGGAGTTTGGGTATAGTAAAATGGTGCGTACCGCAAAAAGGTCGTTTTTTACGACCGCCACGTCCCCTGCACCAGAACGCTTCGCGTCCGGTTCAGGGCTTCGCAGTCTAGCTCTGGCTACTAGCGAAGCGCCACTCGGGACCTCTAGAAAATTGCGTAGCTTACACAAAAAACGATGTATATTGCTACAAAATTTACTCGAGTTACTCCAAGTGGTTAAAAACCCCACCCATTTTATTGGGCCGCTTGGAAAAGCGGCTTTTATTATTTTGGTCGGCTCAGATCGGTGAGACAGAGATTTCTCCCCGCTCTAGGCGGGTCGAAATGACAGTGCAGAGTGGACTGGCTGGTACTTTGACAATTCAGGCAAGCACCATGCACCACCATAAACCACAAGGGTTTATGGCAAACAAGGGTGCATGGCTAAATAACCATGAACCACAAGGGTTCATGGCAAGATTAATGCTTATTTTAAACATCAAGGTCTGGTGTTTAAAATAATAAAGGGTAACTTCATAAACATGAATATTGTCATGAAAAATTATGAAGTCAACTCAACGTAAGCACCATTTGGTGTTTTCGTTGTGTGCAATTTCAACAAGAGCATATGGTGGATGCCTAGACACTAAAAGATGAAGAAGGACGTTGCAAGGTGCGATAAGCCTCGGGGAGCTCCTAAGCAAGCTGTGATCCGGGGATTTCCGAATGGGGAAACCCGTTACAAAGAAATTTGTAACATCGTATACTGAATTCATAGGTGTACGAGGAAGACCTGGCGAAGTGAAACATCTCAGTAGCCAGAGGAAAATAAATCGAAGAGATTCCCTTAGTAGTGGCGAGCGAAAAGGGATCAGCCTAAACCTTATACATGTTGTTGCCGTAACAGATTGATCGCAAGGTTAATTATGAGCGGCAGTTTAAAGACGCAGGTCGTTGTGTATATGGTGTAATAAGACAATTACGCGTCCGCCCTGCGGCGGACGGTGAAAATGTGACTTTCCTAGTAGAACGCTCTGGAACGAGCGGCCGCAGAGGGTAAGAGCCCCGTACGCGAAAGGAGTCTATATAATCATGGTAGTTGTTCTTGAGTAGGGCGGAACTCGTGAAATTCCGTCTGAATTCGGGCCGACTATGGTCTAAGGCTAAATACTTTTAGTGATCGATAGTGGACTAGTACCACGAGGGAAAGGTGAAAAGTAGCCCGGTGAGGGCGATGAAATAGTATCTGAAACCATATGTTTACAAAGAGCGGAAGACCGGAGTACCCAGAATTATTCCCCCCTACGGGGGGAATAATTCTGGGTCCTGGTCGACCGTGTTCCTATTGAAGAATGAGCCTGCGAGTGTGCTGTATGTCGTTGCTTAAACCCTTCTGGGGTGGAGGCATAGCGAAAGCGAGTCTTAACGGGCGTATATAATGGCATGCACATAACCCGAAACCGGGTGAGCTATCCATGACCAGGATGAACCCTTCCGAAAGGAAGGGGGAGGTCCGAACACACGAGCCGTGCAACACTCGGTGATGAGTTGTGGATGGGAGAGAAATTCTAATCGAACTCGGTGATAGCTGGTTCTCCTTGAAATAGTTTTAGGACTAGCCTCGCGCGTTCCCTTTGGCGGTAGAGCACTGGATGAGACTCGGGTCCTTCGGGATACCAGTTTCAATCAAACTCCGAATGCCGAAGATTAAAAGCGCGGGAGTCAGACTGTGGGGGCTAAGCTCCATAGTCAAAAGGGAAACAGCCCTGATCGCCAGCTAAGGTCCCTAAATCCATATTAAGTGTGAAAGGTGGTGTTAACTCTTATACAACCAGGAGGTTGGCTTAGAAGCAGCCATCCTTTAAAGAAAGCGTAACAGCTCACTGGTCAAGAGTTTTCGCGCCGAAAATGTACCGGGGCTAAATATGGTACCGAAGCTGCGAATTGGTAGATCCTCCGGGATTTACCTCTGGTAAAGGAGCGTTGGTAGCTGCGCTGAAGCCATAGCCGCGAGGCGTGGTGGAGTGCTACCAAGTGAGAATGCAGGCATGAGTAACAATAAGGGAAGTGAGAATCTTCCCCGCCGAAAATCCAAGGTTTCCTGGGCAACGAGACTCGACCCAGGGTTAGTCGATCCTAAGGCCAGGCCGAAAGGCGTAACCGATGGAAGAGCAGGTTAATATTCCTGCACTTGGTATAGTTTGTTTGTTAGTGCGCATAGTGAAGCTGACAGCGTGTTTTGAATATACACGTTTCTTTACCCCGACGTGAAGTCGGGGCAGGGACGAAGATGAAGCCTTCGGGTGGAGTCAACTGTCGGGGACGCTGTGCCTAGAAAAGCTAATAAACGTTAAGCTATATCAAACCGTACCGTAAACCGACACAGGTAGGTGAGTCGAGAAGACTAAGGCGTACGAGAGAACCCTCTTTTAGGAACTCTGCAATACAGCGGCCGTAACTTAGGGATAAGGCCCGCCCCGATGTAAAAATCGGGGTTACAACAAAAGACGCACTGCGACTGTTTACCAAAAACACAGCTCCCTGCAAAAGCGCAAGCTGAAGTATAGGGAGTGATGCCTGGCCAGTGTCAGAACGTTAAGGCGAGAGGTTATCCGGTCATCCGACCGGAGAAGCCTTGAACTGAAGCGCTGATGAACGCCGGCGGTAACTATAACCGTCCTAAGGTAGCGGACTTGAGAAATCGAGCACGCTAGGATTGGGACGGATATAGCAAAAAGTAAACAATCATTAAAGATGAGCAGAGTCATCGAAATATTAACAGCCATTCAAAAAATGCTACCTTGCTTTGCAGTAATGCAAAGAATAATCCGGTCATAGCTTATGAGAGACTATACGCTATGCTCCTCCGACGAAACTCGGAGGAAGAAGATTTAGTCCTTCGTCATTAAACAGGAAACGAAGAGCGAAATTCCTTGTCGGGTAAACCAAGAACTTGCCCCCTGGTCGAGTAATTGACCTTGAAGCAATAGCTGTATCGGTGGAACCCATAAAAAATCGTGCAGATTAATTATGGGCAATACCGAGGGAAGTCCTCCCAAAATGGAGTGACCCCGTAGAGACTACACGCTGTCTCCCGAGTTATTCGGGATGAAGATATAGTCCGATCCTGCCGAGTAATTGGCAGCCCTACGAAAATCAAAAATCTAAAATCATAAATCGAAAATTCGTAGATGGAGTTCCGACCTGCACGAATGGCATAACGATAGTGCGACTGTCTCAAAGAGGGACTCGGTGAAATTGCAAGGAAGGTGAAGATGCCTTCTACCCGCAACTAGACGAAAAGACCCCGTGAAGCTTTACTACAGCTTGCTATTGGTATACGTGCACGTATGTTGAGCGTAGGTGGGACCCGCAAGGGGCCAATGAGACACCACCCTTATGTATATGTATGCCTAATCTCTGCCCGTGAATCCGGGGAGGGAGACAGTGGCTGGCGGGTAGTTTATCTGGGGCGGATGCCTCCTAAAATGTAACGGAGGCGTTTACAAAGGTAGGCTTAGCGCGGATGGAAATCGCGCTGGACGTGCAAACGCAAAAGCCTGCTTTACTGCAAGGGCTACAACCCGCGCAGTTGCGAAAGCAGAAGTTAGTGAACCGACCATCCTATATAGGAAGGTGGAAGATCAACGGATAAAAGCTACTCCGGGGATAACAGGCTGATCGCGCCCAATAGTCCACATAGACGGCGCGGTTTGGCACCTTAAATTATCGGGGTGCATACAAAGTGATTTGTTTCCAAGTTTTTTCGTCTAAAACAATTATGTTAAGATAGAAATAGAGATTTAAATCGGCTTATAACGGTGAACCCGTCATCCCGCCTAAGGCGGGATCGGCAATACCGTGGGAAGTCGCCCATTAACTGTGGGTTGACCCCGTAACGACTGACCCGAAAGGGGAGACTCGGTTACAGTTAGTAATCGGGTAATACGCCGACTCTTATATTAATCAAACTGAGATCATGCGACTCACGCCCCGAGCAAGTCCCGAAAGGGACAAGTCGAGGGGTCCGCTAACATCCAGTATAAGAAGAAGATATAGTCTGCCCCATACGAAAGTATGGAATCATGTACGATGTCGGCTCATCGCATCCTGGGGGTGAAGAAGCTCCCAAGGGTTTGGCTGTTCGCCAATTAAAGCGGTACGCGAGCTGGGTTCAGAACGTCGTGAGACAGTTCGGTCTCCTATCTGTTGCGGGCGCAGAATGTTGCAAAGACTCTTCCCTAGTACGAGAGGACCGGGAAGAATAAACCTCTGGTGTGCGAGTTGTTCCGTCAGGAGCATTGCTCGGTAGCTACGTTTAGCACGGATAAACGCTGAAAGCATCTAAGCGTGAAGCCGTCTTTAAGATTAACATTCGTTATAGACCCCTTGTAGATTACGAGGTTGATAGGCTCTACGTGTAAGCACAGTAATGTGTTGAGCGGAGGAGTACTAATCGGTCGAGCGCACAACGAAAGCATTAAGTGGTGCTCACCTCTTCGGTGAGTCTACGAGTTATGTTTGCCATGTCATTCGACATGGCCTTGCCTGAATTTAGTCATTGTAGTAAACTATTTTGAAAATTCCCCCGCCAAAAGCGGGATCAGCTCGCTAACGCGAGCCGAAAAAAGAACTAATGTCTTGGTGGCTTTAAGCGAAGGGGTCACACCCGATCCCATCCCGAACTCGGCAGTTAAGCCCTTCTGCGCTGATGATAGCCCAAGTGGCAAAAGTAGGCCGCCGCCAGGACATTGGTTCTTTTTTTATTTGACGCTGGTTTTCTTGTGTGGTAGTGTAGTTTCATAAACTTTGCTTATGGTTATTAAAGAGAATGCTATAATGCCACAGAAGTCCAGAATAATAGTCATTGGAGGCACATATGGAGTAGGAAAAACCAGCGCCGCCCACCAGTTATCGGCTGATTTAGATATTCGTCAGCGCGGCGGTCTTGATGTTATCACCGACACCATGAAGGCTTTTTTAAAAAATTCTAAGTTGGTAGCCAACCTTTCTCGGTTTGAGGACGTATCAAAACAGGCTTTAAAAAATAAATTACATCGGGAGAGCAAATTTATTAGCAAAGCGATTAATACGATTATAGGTATCGCTGACAAGACAGGCGAAAGTTTTATAATAGAAGGCGTCCAAATTTTGCCGGAGTTTTTGCCGCTAGATCGTGTCCAATACTGTGTATTGAAGGTTTCCGACAGTCGTGAGCATCAACAGCGGTTCGAGTCGCCGTCTTTAATGCGCTTCCGGCATTATAATAATGCTAACTTTGGAGTGGTAAAAAAGTTGGAAGAGGTAATTTTGAGCGCGGTTGAACAGTATAAAGCGCCGATATTCGATAATGTGGTTCCTCTTGAGCAAACAGTATTAAATATTCGTAAATATTTTAGTTTAGTTTAAAAAAAGAGGACAAAATTTTTTTCTATTCAAGTTATGTCTTCGGCCTTGGTGCAAAAAACAGCAGAATACGTAAAATTAAAACTTCATCATGAGCCATCCGGACATGATTGGTATCATGTGAGGCGAGTTTGGCAAATGTCTCGTTTGCTACAAAAAGAAGAAGGTGGCGATTTAGAGCTAGTGGAACTGTCGGCGTTGTTACATAATTTACGCGAACATGGCAACACGGCTTTTTATGAAGAAAAAGGGTCGCTCGCGCTTTTTGGCATGATGGATGTTTTAGGAATTGAGGAAGAGCTGAAACAAAAAATTTTACATGTGGTAGAGGATGGCAAATATCAGGGTGATGATACCAAAAAACCAATGACGATTGAGGGCATGATTCTGCAAGACGCCAACTGGCTCGATGCCTTGGGAGCGGTGGGAATTGCCCGGGCGTTCGCATCGGGCGGGTTTATTGGGAGGCCAATTTATGATCCTGATATTAAAGTTCGTAAACGAATGAATAAGCAGTTATATCAACAAAAAAAGAAGGATACCACGAGTTTTAATTATCTATATGAAAAAGCTTTCCGAGTAGCGGAGATATTGAATACCACGACAGCCAAAAGGATAGGCGCGACCCGCATCGCATTTATGAAGAATTTTATAGAAGAATTTGTTAAAGAGTGGGAAGAAAAAGATCAGTAAAATTATATATTTCACGCGGCTGGTCTCTTGACAAGCCGTATTTTTTTTGATACGTTCAGAATAGACGAACGGGACGTCAACCACAACCAACAACCCGGGAGGGCCAGATGCGCAAAAAGCATAAAAAGCCCGAGCGGGGGCTGGTTCTGTGTTTTGACGGCCCTTCCGCCGCCGGGAAGGACCATGTGGTGAGGTACCTGCTTCGCCGCCACCCCGAATGGGTGTTCGTGCCGCGCTACACCACGCGGCCGCTGAAGCCCGGGGAGCGGAATGGGGTGGATTATCACTTCGTAGCGCCTGCCGAGTTCGCTCGTCTCAAAAAGACGGGCAGGCTCAAGGGCGTGCACCACTTTGACGGGAATTGGTACGGGGTGGATGTCCGCGAGATTGACCGCCACCTCGGCGCCAAGAAGCGCCGCACGGTGGTCGGGATCTTCGGCCGGTGCTCTCCGGCCGTACGCGAGGAGTTTGGCAAACGCGTTGGCAAACGCGCGGTGCTATTTTTCATCACCGCGTCGCCGGCAGTACTCGCCGAGCGCTTGCGTGAGCGAGGGGAGCTCACCGAGGGGCAGTTCCACACGCGCCTCGGAAATGCCGCGCGTCACATCAGTGAGGCGCAGGGGAAGTTCGACTACGTCGTGTCGACCGACCCTGATGCTCGCCCCCCGCCGCTCTTCATCGAGGCGGTGCTCCACAGCCTCGAAATCAAGCTCGGAATCAAGGTGGCGGGCCTTGATTTCAACAACAACGACGACTGATGCGTTCAGTCGTTAAGCAAGGAGGAGAACAACAGGCCGTCCTGCTGGTGTTGCTAAGGCAACTCCAGCAGGGAAGTACTGAATCCAGCAATAATATTTTTGATTGCCGGGTTGAGCATTTTTTCGGCTAGGATTTCTTCCCAAGAATACTCTTTAAAGTAGGCTACTTCTTGTAAATCCGGAGTCGGGGTGCCTTGGAATTCGCTATAAAATATATACCAATAGTGGTGGGGGGCGCCGCGGCGGCAAAGGTCATTTTCGGAAAGTCCTTCCCATAGTAGTTTATATTTTTCTAAAGTAAAACCAGTTTCTTGGGCAGTTTCTCGAAGCAAAGTCTGTTCGGGAGTTTCGTCTATAGTAACGTGGCCGGCAACATTGTCGATTACTTGAGGGAAGGTGCGTTTTTTCATGAGTAAAAATTTTCTGGTGGCGACATTGCGCAGTAAAACGCCAATGGTAAAATGCTGCATTTGCTCGCGATGCCAAACAGTTTTGGTGCGGTTGTCCAGGCGCAACTTTAGCCCATCGGTTTTATTGCATTGCAAACAATGAAATTGTATTTGGTCTGGCGTAATAATTTTGCGAGGGTTTGGCGCCAGGCAAAAATAGCAATAATCGCCATCGGCTAATTTGGCTAGATCTTTTTTTAGATGAATAGGATACATAAGTAATTATACGTTACTCTTATTAGTTAAATAGATCAAGACTTGGCAATTTCGTAAGTTTGCGTTATAATGAATCGTCGATAGGTTTAATGGGTTTAATTGAAGCCTATTTTTTAATAAGTTGAGAATTTATGAAGCAAGCTATTGCCAAAATTTACGCAAAAAACAAGCGCGAAGTTAAGATAAGTTGGGAAGAGGTGGAGAGGGCGACTTTGCGCATTGTGCATGCCATGCAGAGAGATAATTATAAGCCTGATATAATAATTTCCTTGGCGCGCTCAGGCTTAATCCCGGCCGCGATGATTAGTTATACGCTCGGCAATAAACAGTTGTATTTTATTAAAGCAGAATTAACCAAAACGCAACGCTCGGGGAAAGATCAGGATTTTTTAAGCCGTCCGGTATTAACGCAACGCATTAAGCGCAGTTTAAAAAACCATCGTCTGCTGGTGGTGGACGAAATGACAGTCTCGGGCGCGACCCTTGAACTTGTGAGCGAATATTTAAAAACTAAAAAACCAAAACAGGTAAAATACGCCGTGCTGTTTAAACAGCCCTGGTCGCATTTTAAGCCAGATTATTTTGGAAAGGTTTTGAAAGATTGGCCTCTCTACCCCTGGAAGGATTTGCGTAATAATATAAGAGATCCGCGGAGTTTGATTAAATAAAAATAAAATGATATTGTATCTGTAGGGGCGGGGTTACCCCGCCCCTACGTTGTATATTTATGGACCGAAATTTGGCTTTAGAATTCGTGCGGGTTACCGAAGCCGCCGCGATTGCCGCGGCTGGTTGGATTGGCCGTGGTGATGCCAAGGCCGCGGACCAAGCCGCCGTGGACGAAATGCGGGACCGGTTTAAATATGTGCCATTTCAGGGCGTTGTCGTGATTGGCGAAGGCGCTAAAGACGAAGCACCCGAGTTGTATGTTGGCGAAAAATTGGGAGACGGCACTGGTCCAGAGCTTGATATTGCCGTAGATCCGCTTGAATGTACCGACAGTGTCGCTAATGGCCGGCCGAATGCTATGGCCGTGATCGCGACTGGCAAAAAAGGATCGTTGTTTCATGCGCCCGATACATACATGAATAAAATTGCCTGCGGCCCTCAAGCCCGCGGAGTTATTGATTTAGACGCGAGCGTGGAAGAAAATATTGGCCGCGTGGCCGAAAAATTAGAAAAATCCATCTCGGATATGGTATTAATTGCTTTGGACAGGCCTTATAATCAAGAAATAATTGAAGAAGTGCGGCGACTAGGCGCGCGTATACGATTGATTCCGGATGGCGATGTAGCGGGGGCGATTGCCACCTGCCTGCCAGATTCGGGTATTGATTTATTAATCCAAAAAGGCGCTTCAGCCGAAGGGGTACTCGCGGCCGTGGCGATTAAAGCTCTCGGTGGAGATTTCCAGGGCCGCTTGGCGCCTAAAAACGACGAGCACCTGGCGCGCGTCAAGGCCATGGGCATAACCGATGTTAATAAAAAATTACTGCTCGAAGATTTAGCCGCGGGCGACGACCTGACATTTACCGCCACGGGCGTTATCGATGGCCCGCTTTTGAAGGGCGTGCGGTATACAAGCAATTATTGCCTAACCCATTCTGTGGTTATCCGGGCTAAAAGCGGAACCGTGCGATTTTTAGAAACGCAACATCGTTTAAAAAATAATTTTTGATGAGTATGGCAGGTGAAAGAGACGATGTTTATCCGTTTCCACAGACAGCAGAATTTGAGATGGCGAAAAGAAAGTTTTTTTCTGATTTTGCTCTAGCGCACTTGTCTCAATTTAGAATTCATCAGAGCGGGGGAATTTTAGGAAAAGAAAATAGAGATTGGCGAAATATTTCCGAGCACTGTTTGGTAGAGGCTGTAGCGGCTGATACTATCGCCGCGGCAACTGGCGCGAATCGAGAAATTTTGGTTGCCGCGGCTCTCCTACACGACTGGTTCAAACGAAGAGAAATAGAACGGACGTGCGCTACTAATCCAGCACAAATGGGGGCGAGTTTGGCGGACATAGAAAAAGCCGATCGGGTAGCGTTAGAGAAATTTGGGGTGGCCCCGGTGGTAATTGATTTGGCCCATGCTAACATCTTAGCGGCAGGGGACGCAGAATATCTCGGAAGCCGAACACTTGAAGAAAAAATAATGCACTGGATAGATTTGTCGACCCAAGATACTTTAGTAGTTGATTTTCGAGAACGGGTGCAAGCGGCCGAGCAAAAAGATGCTTACCGGGCATGGTCCGAGTCACTGCGTCCCCAATACGGCGGAAAAAGTCTTTCCGAAATTGATATTGCAGTGGCTGCCCAAGAACAAGCAGAAATAGAACGTCTTTTAAATATCCCAGACGGGGCTCTCGTTACTTGGATTCGTAGTCAAATTGAAAATAAAATTGCCAATAAATTAAAAAAATAAAAATATGTCCGAAAAGAAAGGCCCAAGAGGTAAAATACCAGTTGAAGATAACCCTCGCAAAAAGGTAATAAATTACTCGGTTCATGAGGGAGGAACGATAGAAGTTTCACAGATAGATTTTTCTAATCCCGCAGAAATTTTAAAATTAAAACCTAAAAATTCAGTATTACCTGACCAAACGTGGATTTTATTGGTCGGATTTAAAGGAATTGTCGGCGCCTGGGTTAAGGATTTTCGCGCCTACGCCACGGCACAAGAGCGCACCAGTTCAAAATTACCTGGCGGGGTAGTTGATCTAGGGGAAGTCGGTCAGCAATTTTTCGATCAGGCTGGCCGTGACTATAAAGTGTATGTTCGCTTAGTAAGAGATAGTGTGGTAAAAGATAGTAGTTTTTTTGATGATGTTACTAAGCTTGGACTATTCGGCCAATGGTTTGTCGGATCGGGGGTTAGCCCTAGTCGGATGAAAGAAATACTTATTGAACATGTAAACTCTTAATTTTTATGTCAAAAATCTACACAACAATTCAAGATCAACTCGGCGTTGACGCGGAAAATTTGCTTGGCTTTACCAATCCCAAAATTTCTAAAAGTCGGCTTTCTCTGCCCAGCCCGCAGTTTATAGAAAAAGTTTTTAGTGAGTCTGATCGATCGGCAAAAGTCGCGGCCAATCTTAAAAAAATGCGTAACCATGGCCGGCTTAAGGGTACTGGCTATGTTTCTATTTTGCCGGTGGACCAGGGCATCGAGCATTCGGCCGGCGCGAGTTTTGCTAAAAATCCTGACTATTTTGACCCGGAAAATATTGTAAAGTTAGCAGTAGAGGGTGGGTGTAATGCGATGGCCTCAACGCTCGGTGTTTTAGGCATGGTGAGCAAAAAATATGCTGCGAAGATTCCATTTATCGTAAAATTAAATCACAACGATTTTTTGCGCTACCCAAACGACTACGATCAAACCATGTTTGGCTCGGTACAACAAGCGTATGACATGGGGGCCGTGGGTGTCGGTGCCACTATATATTTTGGTTCGCTCGAATCAAAACGCCAAATTCAAGAAGTAAGCGTGGCTTTTGCCGAAGCGCATAAAAAAGGCATGTTTACAGTACTGTGGTGCTATTTGCGTAATAATGGTTTTAAGGTTAATAGCGTGGATTACCACGATTCCGCAGATTTAACCGGCCAAGCTAATCATATCGGCGCCACGATTGAAGCTGATATTGTAAAACAAAAATTGCCAGTAAAAAATGGCGGATACAAAGCTTTGAACGAAGGCGACAAAAAGTTTGGAAAATTTAGTGAAAAAATGTATACGGATTTATGCTCCGACCACCCAATTGATCTCTGTCGCTATCAGGTTATTAATGGTTTTGCTGGCCGCGTGGGGCTGATTAATTCAGGCGGCGAGAGCGGCGGGGCATCGGACTTGGCCGAAGCGGTTAAAACCGCGGTTATTAACAAGCGCGCCGGCGGTATGGGACTTATTGTGGGGCGCAAGTCGTTCCAAAAATCTCTCAAAGAAGGTATCCAAATTTTAAATGCCGTACAAGATGTGTATTTATGTAAAGAAGTGACGGTCGCTTAATATGAAACCAATCCGTCTCGCCATCAATGGATTCGGCCGCATGGGGCGTATTTTAACCCGCGTGATTTGGAATAATTCTAATTTTGAGTTAGTGGCCGTTAATAGCCGTTCGGATGCGGATATTTATGCTCATCTTTTAAAATACGACTCTATTTATGGGCCGTGGGAACACGAAGTTGGTTTTAAAGAGAATGACGCTTTAACTGTGGATGGAAAAAAAATTAAACTATTTCATGAACAAGAGATTGGCGGATCTCTGTGGAGAGAAAGTAATGTTGATGTGGTGATAGAATCTACTGGAGTTTTTCGCGATCGGGCTTCGAGCGAGCAGCACCTCGCGGCCGGAGCCAAGTATGTGGTGATTTCGGCCCCAGCCAAAGACGAAGATATCACCATGATTTATGGTATTAACCACGAATTGTTTAACCCGAGCAAACATAAAATAATCTCGGCGGCCTCGTGCACCACCACTTGCTTAGCGCCAGTGGTAAAGATTTTGCATGAGAATTTTAAAATTAAACACGGCACAGTTATCACCACTCACGCCTATACCAACGACCAGCATTTGGTAGATAACCCGCACAAAGACAAAAGTTTTCGGCGTTCTCGCGCGGCCGCGATTTCAATCGTTCCAACTTCTACCGGAGCGGCCAAAGCGATTGGCAAAGTTATCCCGGAATTAAATCACAAATTAGATGGCAATGCTTTGCGTGTGCCGGTGACCGTGCCGTCGATTTTAAGTTTTGTAGCCGAAGTCGAGAAGCCAACCACGATGGAAGAGGTGAATAAGGTTTTTACAGCCGCCGCGCAGAACGCTCCGGATCGGTTGGCAGTTTCGGATATTGGTCTTGTTTCGGTGGACTATATCCGCTCGCCATTTGGCGCCACGGTGGATACGCTCTCTACCCTTGTCACTAATGGCACCCAAGTGTTCGTGCAAGCCTGGTATGACAATGAGTGGGGGTATGTAACACAGCTCGCGAAACTTGTAGAATATATGGGCAAGGAGATTATTAAAAGCTAATTTGTAGTAAAAAAGGCTAAGTAAAGCCAGAACAGTGGTTTATCCACAGGTAGCTGTCAGAAAAAAATTGACAGCTATTTTGTTCTATGTTATGCTTAAATTAGCAAAAATATGGATATTTCTTTTTTTAAGAAATTGGGATTTTCTGACAAAGATGCCATGGTTTATATGGCACTTTTGGCGCTGGGGCCGTCGTCAGTGCGCAATTTGGCTAAAAAGGTGGAATTAAATCGCGGAACGGTTTATGAAATTTTGAAGAGCCTTAAAGAGCAGAAGCTGGTAACTTATTACGAAAAAGAAGCTAAACAATTTTTTGTAGCCGAGGATCCTATTAAACTGGAAGAATTGCTAGCTAGGCAGGAAGGAGAGCTGAATGATGTAAAGTCTAAGCTAAAAGGCGTGGTGTCCGAATTAAAGGCGGTTTATGACAAAGGCGGAGCGCGACCGGTGGCTCGCTATTATGAAAAAGGGGAAATCAAGAAAATTTTGGAGCATGTATTAGATATTTGCGAGGTGACAGAAGAGACGCAGTACCGGGTGTATTCGGATTCGAATATAACTGAATATTTATATGAAGGGTTTCAAAGTTTTAGTGACGCGCGCGTCGCCAAGGGTATCGCGGTAAAGGCGATCGCCAGTGGGAGCGGCGGGGCGCTCCGCGGTTTAGATGAGCGCAAGTTTTTTACTGTTAAAAGCCAGAAGCCAACGTACATATTAATTTATCCAGGGCACACGGCCTATATTTCGCTCGACTCGGCCAACGAACTGGTTGGAGTGGTGATTGAGAATGACGGTATTTTTGAAATGCAGAAAAGTATTTTTGATGAGCTTTGGAAGAATTTGTAACATAGATTACGCAGATTTTATGTTTATTATAGATTTCGATGATACGTTGTTTGATACACGCCCAAAGTTTATAGAGGCGAGGTTTGCGGCGGTAGCGACGCTTGGAGTAACTCGAGAACAATACGATATTGCGCGCAACGGATTAAATAAAAATGGCAATTATACAACTAGGCGGCATGCCTACGAAATCGCGAAATTTGATTTTGATGAAGAAAAAGTTTGTTTAGCCCTCGATTCGGTTTTGGATTCAGAAAAATTACGCAGTTTTTTATTTGCTGATGCATCATATTTTTTAGAAAGCTTAAAAAAGTTAGAGCAACCGTTAGTTCTGTTAAGCCTGGGAGACGAGGAATTTCAAGCCTGTAAAGTACAGGGGGCAGGAATAGAGAAATATTTCGATAGAATATTTTATGTAAATGATACGAAAAAACACGTAGTGCGAGAATTGCTTAGAGCCATCTCGGACGCAAAAGTATGGTTTGTGAATGACAGAGTAGAACAAACCAAAGAGTTGGCAGAAATGTTTCCGCGCTTAGTGCCGGTACTAAAACAGTCGGCGCGAGATAGTGAGGAGGATTATAAGTTAAGTGGTATTCCATATTTTAAGACTCTGACTGAAATTTATGACTATATTAAAGCGCAATCCTAGTAATGTCGCGACGGTAATATTGGCCGCAGGGGAAGGCAGGCGGATGCAAAGCGCTTTGCCCAAAGTTATGCATGAGCTTAGTAGGAAGCCGTTGATTGAATATGTGGTAAAGGCGGCAGAAGATTCTGGCGTGGCCGGGAGTTTAGTAGTAGTAGCGAGCGCAACAGGGCAGGCAGTGCAGGATTATTTAGGAGAGCGGGTAAGTTATGTGGTGCAGTCGCAGCAGCTTGGTACCGGGCACGCGGTAGCGGCTACGGAAGATTTTTTTAAAGAGCAATCAGACGAAATAGAAAGTATGGTGGTGCTTTATGGCGACATGCCATTTATCTCGCCCCAGTCGATTAAGCGTTTGACGGGAGAGCATATTGCTAAGCGCAATGTGCTAACCGTGATGACTGCCACGGTGCCAAATTTTGAGGGTACTAACAGCCAGTTTAAAGATTTTGGTAGGATCGTAAGGAATAGTAGGGGAGAGATTGAGAAGATTGTTGAGTATAAAGACGCGAGCGTGGCAGAAAAAAATATTGGTGAGGTAAATACTGGATTTTTCTGTTTTGACGCGCCGTGGCTTTGGTCGCATCTAAAGTTAATTAGGAACTCCAATGACCAGGGCGAATATTATTTGACGGATTTAGTGGGGCTCGCGATTCAAGGCGGGTATCCCATTAGCACAGTTTTGGTGGAAGTTAGCGAAGCGATTGGGGTTAATACCAAAGAGCAGTTAGAAAGATTGCATGTTATTAATTAAGTAAATTCGCTCCACGCGAGTGGAGTGATTTTCTGAGGAAAATCATATGTGTGGAATTGTTGGGTACATTGGAAAAAAACAGGCGTTACCGATTTTGCTTAATGGCTTGAAGCGTTTGGAATACCGAGGGTATGATTCCGCGGGCGTGGCAGTATTAAATGAGGGGTTGTTTCAGACTACGCGATCGGTCGGTAAGATCGATAATTTGGTGGCAAAAATGCAAGATGAAAAAATAGGTGGGGCGAGCGGAATAAACGGGACGATGGGAATCGCTCACACCCGCTGGGCTACGCATGGCGGTGTTACCGAGGAAAATGCCCATCCGCATAAGGATTGCACGGGTAATTTGATGATTGTGCATAATGGTATTATAGAAAATTATCGCGAACTTAAAGAAGATCTTGGTAAAAAACATGAATTTAAATCGCAGACTGATACGGAAGTGCTGGCGCATTTAATTGAGTCTTTATATAAAGGCGATTTACGGCTGGCAGTGGAAGCCGCTCTGGCTAAGGTGCGCGGGACATATGGATTGGTAGCTATGCATGCCAGCGAGCCCACAAAAATAGTAGCGGCGCGTTTGGGGAGCCCGCTCGTGGTGGGAGTGGGCGATAAAGAATACTATGTAGCTTCCGACACTTCGCCAATGCTGGCGCACACGCAGCAAGTGATTTTTTTAGATGATGGCGAAATCGCGGAAATTAGCGAACACGGGGTGCAGATTTATAATTTGGCTGATGAGAGGCTGAATAAACCAAGTGAAAAAATTGATTGGGACGAAACTACGGCCGAGCGGCAAGGGCATGACCACTTTATGCTTAAAGAAATTTTGGACCAGCCCACGGTTATTAAAGATGCTTTGCGCGGCCGTTTGGTAGAGAGCGATGGCACGGCTCGTCTCGGCGGCCTCAACATGACCGAGGAAGAAATGCACAAGATTAAGAGGGTGATATTGATCGCGTGTGGGACAGCGAGTTATGCCGCTCTCGTCGGTAAATATGCCTTTGAACGTTTAGCGGGGTTACCGACTACCGTAGAAATTGCCAGTGAATTTCGCTACAGCGACCCGGTGATAGATAATCACACTTTGGTTTTTGGCATCTCACAGTCTGGGGAAACCGCTGATACGCTCGCGGCCTTGCGCGAAGCCAAACGCAAGGGCGCGTTTGTGCGTGGTATTGTTAATGTGGTAGGTTCGACAATCGCTCGCGAAACTGATGGCGGCACCTATATTCACGCGGGGCCAGAATTGGCGGTCGCTTCGACAAAAGCGTTTATGAATATGATAGGCGTTTTGCTGATGTACGCGTTGCAGTTTGGGCGAGTAAATCGCCTGGCTGTGGCCACGGGCCAGCGTTTAGTTAAAGCCATGCTCCAGATTTCGGGAAAGATGAAGCAGACGCTCGAGTTAAGCGATCAAATTAAAATTCTCGCCAAAAAATATTCTGGTTATAAAAATTATTTTTTCTTGGGGCGAGGAGTTAATTACCCGGTAGCTTTGGAAGGGTCTCTGAAACTTAAAGAATGTTCATATATTCATAGCGAAGCTTACCCGGGAGGGGAAATGAAGCATGGGCCAATCGCGCTTTTGTCGCCGGATTTCCCGGTGATGGCGATTATGACCAAAAACCAGCTCTACGATAAAATGCGCAGCAATGTTGAAGAGATTAAGGCGCGTCAGGCGCCGCTGATAATTATAGCGACCGAGGGGGATGATAAGGCCAAAGAGCTCTCTGAAGATGTAATATATGTTCCTGCCACGATGGAGCTTTTAGAGCCGTTAATTAATACGATCCCGCTCCAGCTGTTTGCTTACCACACCGCAGTAATGCTCGGGCGCGATGTTGACCGCCCGCGCAATTTAGCAAAGAGCGTGACTGTTGAGTAATTAATTATTATGAGTGAGCTTTTTTTATGAAATTTTCGGCAGTAATTTTTGACCTCGACGGCGTTTTGATTGACAGTGAATTGCACTGGTTTCGCGAGGAGATGAAATTTTTGAAACAGTTTAATATCCAGCTTAAGCCGGCGGACGCGTTTAAACTAAGCGGCAAAAGTTTGTATGAGGTGGCTGGCATTTTAAAAGCAGAGCATGGATTACTCGCGCCGATTGATGATTTGCTGGGGCAAAAAAAAGCTATGGCTGACAAAATTTACCGCTTTAATGCCAGAAAAATGCGCGGAGTGGATAAGTTACTAAAGGTTTTAGAGAAAAATGAATATAAAATAGCGATTGCGTCGGGCTCGGCGTTAAAACGCGTTAAAATGATTGTGGAGAGATTTGGTTGGAAAAAGTATTTTGACAAATTAGTGTCCACGGAGCAAGTTAACTTGCTGGGGAAACCGGATCCGGCCATATATCGTTACGCGGCTATGAGTTTAAAAGTTAAGCCAGAAAATTGTTTGGTATTTGAAGATTCTTTAAATGGAGTATATGCGGCTCATGGCGCTGGCATGCAATGTGTGGGAGTGCCAGATGCCAGGTGGAGCTGGGGCGATTTTTCAGAGGCCGATTTGGTAATAGATTCGTTAGCCGATAAAAAGTTGTTTAATTTTTTGGGGTTATGAAAAAAAATAAATTAAAAGTCGTGGCGGTGGGGGGAGGAAATGGCAGTGCGATTGTGCTTGAGGCCTTAAAAAATTACGCTGATCGTTTGGAAATTTCGGCGGTGATTTCGGTAAGCGACTCGGGCGGCTCGAGCGGAGAATTACGGCGCCAGTTTAAATTGCCGCCGCCGGGCGATATTTTGCGCGCGGTTTTGGGTTTGTCACCTTATGATTACCGCTTATTAAAAAAGATTTTTTATGGCAATCGTTTTGAACACTTGAAAAAATTTAAAGTCAAAGGCGCCGTGCGCGGTTTAAAAGGGCATAATTTAGGCAACTTATTTTTGATGATGTTAGCAAATGCCGAAGGGGACTACTTAAACGCTATTAGAGCTTTGGAAAAAGCGGTAGCAGCGCAAGGTCATGTTTACCCTGTATCCCTAGAATTAACTGATTTAGGAGTAGAATTAGCAAACGGCAGAGCGGTTATTGGCGAAGGCAATATTGATCGGCCGAACTATAGTAGAAAATTAAAAATTGAAAAAGCATTTTTAAAGCCACTTGTTAAAGTTTATAAACAAGCGGAGCAGGTACTTAAGAGTGCGGATGTAATTATTTTTTGCCCGGGCAGTTTATACTGCAGTGTAATCGCCGCGCTTTTGCCCAGAGGTGTTAAAGAGGCGATAGCGAGAAATGGGAGAGCGAAGTTAGTCTATATTCCGGGCGATGCTTATGAGATTAATGGCGAGACGGGCCCAGAGAAATTGAGCGAATTTGTTAGCCAAATTGAACAGTATTTACCGCGCGCCCTTGATGTAGTAATGTACAATGACTGCGAATTAAGTGGACGCCTAAAAAAACGTTATAAAGAAAAGAAATGGGCGCAGTTTAAGAAAGATCCTGAGGATATAAAAGGCAAAAAGTTGGTGAGCGGAGATTTTGAGAAAGAAGCAGGTGGCTTGAGCAGTGCCAAGCTCGCACCTATGCTTAAAAAAATAATTTTTGTATGAATATTAAGAAAGACATAATAAAAGACAGTTTGATGGTAAAGATAACAGTGACAGAAGAGGGCCAAGAAGCGGGGCGGTGCTTTGTATATATTTTGCATAATGATTTGCACGCCGAGCCGTTTGCGTATTTAGAGGATGTATTTGTTGCCGAGAAATTTAGAGGCCAAAAAATTGGGACTAAATTGGTGGAACTGGCTGTGGAAGAGGCGAAAAGCCGGGGGTGTTATAAAATGATTTTTACAACTCGCCATGCTAAGCCCGAAGTGCAGGAGTGGTATAAAAAATTGGGATTTAAAGATTGGGGAACAGAATTTAGGATGGATTTAAAATCAGACTCGAAAATATTGACGAAAGATTAATATGAATCTGTACGAATTTGAGGGAAAAAATTTATTGGCTAAACATGGAATTAAAACGCCGCGAGGCGTGGTGGTTCGGCGTGGGGATGATTTTGTTAGTAAGTATAATGAATTAGTGAAATTGGGAATTAAAGACGTGGTGGTGAAGGCCCAAGTTTTGAGCGGTAAGCGTGGTAAAAATAATGGGATTAAATTTTGTGATAATGGCGAGGAGGTAAAAAAGGCATGTGAGGAATTATTTACTTTAAATATTCGAGGGCAGTATGTGGCGGCTATATTAATTGAAGAAAAATTAGCCATTGCGGAAGAACATTATATTTCGATTGTTTATGATACTAACAAAAAACAGCCGTGTTTAATTTATAGTAAACAGGGAGGGATGGATATTGAGGATGTGGCAGAGGAGAAGATTGAGAAAGTGTGGTTGGATATTAGGGAAGAAAATGTCGTTGGCGTAGAGACGTTGCACGCAACGTCTCTACCGATTGATGAATTATGGAAATTATTTTTAAACGAAGATACCCGGCAAGTAGAAATTAATCCGCTCGTGAAAACCAAATCTGGCGAATGGGTCGCGGCGGACGCAAAAATCGCGATTGATGATGATGCTTTTTTTAGACACCCCTCGGCAAGCTCGGGGCCTTCGGTAACTGATTGGACCAAATTTGAGCCGCGGACAATGCTGGGGCGCCTGCCGACAAGCCGGGAAATTGCCGTCAAGAAAATTGATGAAGGCGAAAAATATTACCAAGGCACAGCCGGGAAGTATATTGAGCTCGACGGTGATATCGCGATGATTTTAAACGGGGGTGGAGCGAGTATCGCCAATATGGACGCCCTAGCTCAAGTGGGACTCAAAGCTGCTAATTACACGGAATATTCCGGTAATCCACCGAGAGAAAAAGTCGCGGCGTTGGCGCGCATTGTACTATCTAAACCTGGTCTCAAGGGCCTTTGGATGTGTGGGGTAGTAGCCAATTTTACTAACATTAAAGAAACGTTTTTAGGGATTTGCGATGCCCTCGATGAAATTAAGCCGACTTACCCAATTGTCGTCCGGCGCGACGGCACGGAGAGTGCCGCGGGGTTCGCATTATTAGAAGAATGCGCCAAGCGTAATAATTTGAATATTAAAATGTTTAAAAAGGAAACCGGCATGAGTGCCACGGCGCAAATTTTGGCGGAGATGATAGAAAAATAATAATCAACTATGTCTATCTTGATAGATAAAAACACAAAAGTAGTAGTCCAAGGCATGACTGGCAAAGAAGGCCAGAAAGGCGCCAAAGCCATGCTGGATTATAATACCACTGTTTTATGCGGAGTAACGCCGAACAAAGGTGGGCAAGAAGTGGAAGGAAAGCCGATTTTTAATTCAGTAGGAGAAGCTAAAGCGCAGTGGCCGGATTTAAATACCAGCGTTATTTATGTGCCGCCGTTTGCGGCTAAAGCCGCGATTTTGGAAGCGATTGAAGCGGGGGTAGCGTTAATAAATGTGTTTACCGAGAGAATTCCCATTAAAGACACGGCGTATTGTTTGGCGGCGTCTCAGGAGAAGGGGGCGAGAGTGCTCGGACCAAGTTCGTTAGGCGTGATTAACCCAGGAATTGGGAGATTAGGAGTGGTCGGAGGGCCATTAGTTAATGAAATTTTTCAGCCTGGGAGTATTGGCGTGGTCTCGCGTTCGGGCGGAATGACCAATGAACTCTCTTGGAGTTTGAGGCAGGCAGGTTTAGGGCAGAGTGCGGCGGTGCACGTGGGCGGCGATTTGCTTATGGGCACAACGTATGCGGATGTTTTGCGCCTGTTTGAGAAAGATGCCAACACCAAGGGCGTGATTATTTTTGGAGAACACGGCGGCAGTTATGAATTTGAAATTGTGGAGGCGATACAAAAGAAAGAATACACCAAGCCGCTCGCCATTTTTATCGGCGGTAAATTTGCCAGCAGCCTCCCGGAAGGCATGAATATTGGCCACGCCGGCGCGATTGTGGAGCGCGGCAAGGGCGCGGCGGAAAAGGCCGCTGCTTTGGCTACAGTGGGAGTAATGATCGCGGAGCAATACGAAGATTTGGTTAATTTGATTAAACCTTATGCCTGATTTAAACCAAATGACGAGCACAATTCAACAGGCGGAAGAGGCCATTGCTAAAGTTTCTAGTACAGCTGGGGCGATAAATGATGCTTATGTAAAAACCAAAAATGTGATAGAGCAGGGTAGGCGTTATTATGATGTGTTTAAGAGTTGGGTGGAAAAATTTCAGGAGTGGTTGGAAAAACTTGAGCCCTATATTACGCCGGTAAAAAATTTCTGGCTAAAAATTAGCAATAATAACGAACCGAAACGGGTACTAGTCATCGTTTTGGTGGTAGTGGTGGTAATTGTTTTATGGAAATTGCGTAATTTACGCGCGGGGCAAAAATTTGACCGATAGTTTATGAAGAAAAACCAAATGAAAAAATTTAGAAAAGGTGAACGAAACGCGCTCGGAATGACAGCTGACCAGAGCTCTGTAATACGTAATACGGCTTGGGAAAAATCCAGCCGCTGGTACGATAAGCTGGTGGGTGAGGGCGGGCATTATTACCATGAGCATGTAATACTCCCGGCAGTTTTAGCTATTTTTAAACTCCAGAACGGCGACAGTGTTTTAGATATTGGCTCGGGCCAGGGGGTGCTCGCCCGTATTCTGCCAAGAGGCATTTCGTATGTTGGGGTGGACGCGTCGCTCTCTCTCACTAAAGTGGCGTCGGCAAAAAATAAAAACCCAGAGCACCGGTACGTGTGTGCCGACGCTGGCAAGACTCTTCCGGTAGCGAAAAAAGATTTTACGCACGCGGCGATTATTTTGGCTTTACAGAATATGGAGAACCCGGGTAGTGTGCTCAAAAACACTGCCGTGCATCTTAAAGGCGGAGCAAAATTAGTGATTGTTCTTAATCACCCGGCCTTTCGGATTCCGCGCCAGAGCGGGTGGGATGTTAACCCCAAGAATAATATCCAATACCGCTGGATAAATCGTTATTTAAGTCCCATGAAAATTCCGCTCAATATGCACCCGGGGAAAAGTAATACCGAGTTAACCTGGAGTTTCCACGAGCCGATTTCGGCATACGCGAAATTTTTGAAAGAAGCCGGGTTTGTGATTGAAAATATTGAAGAGTGGAGCTCGGATAAAACCAGTACGAGCCGCGAAAAAAAACGCGAGGACCGGGCGCGGGCGGAAATCCCGCTGTTTATGTGCGTGGTGGCTATCAAAAAATAATTATTTATTATAACTTTTCGATATGACGATAAAATTTAAAACAGCTATTTCTAATGTTAACGCCGGCGATGAGGTGGTGCGGGGAGAAAATTTAAAAAATTTAATAGTAGCCAAAACATTTACCGAAGTTATTTTTTTGATTTTACGGGGTGTGATGCCAACGTCAGAAGAAGTTCAGATGCTGAACGCGGTATTAGTAAGTATGATTGACCATGGGCCCGGGGTGAGCTCGGCTTTAACGGCGCGGGTGGTTCAGTCCGCGGGGAATGATTTGCATACGGGGGTGGCCGCGGGAATGCTAGCTTTGGGAGGGAATAGGCATGGCGGAGCGCTCGGCGGCGCGGCTAAATTTTTTCAGGAAAATTTTGAGACTCAAGACTTGCCTGGGTTATTAAAAAATTTAAAAGACAAGAAAATTCGTGTGCCGGGGTATGGGCATAAAGTTTTGGCGCATGATAACAGAACCGACGTGCTTTTTGGAGTAGCCAAAGAAACAGGTTTTTTTGGAAAATATTCTGAATTTGCTAATACAGTGCATGAAGAAATTAATAAAATAGCTTCGAAAAAATTGCCGTTGAATATGGACGGGGCGAACGCGGCGATTCTGTCTGACATGGGTTTTGATTGGCGTTTAATAACGGGATTTTTCTTAATTGGCCGCACCCCAGGCCTCGTGGCGCAAGTCTACGAGGAAATGCAGAGCGGGGAGGGTATCAGACGGTTAGAAGAGAGTGAGATAGAGTATTTGGGAAGTTAGGCTTTTGCAGGCAACGCGTAATTTAAATAGAGCATTATTCTTTTTCGGCGTATATTACCGCGTAGCGTGAGAGAAATTTTAAAAAGGGAAAAATTTTGAGAAGTTTTTCGTCCCCGCGCTGCAAGGCGCGGTTCATTTTTTGTTTGCCAGTTTCTAAGTCTGGTTCGCGCTTAAAAAAAATCTTGGTTAAAAACAAAAATAGCGGTTTTATTTTGTAAATAAAGGGGCTAAAGATTCGGTAGGGAATAAAAATGGTGTGAGTAAAGATTGTTGCGATTAGCCGCAAGTCGTCAATTAGTAAAATTCTTTCGGTGGGGGTTTCCTGCCTAATAGGGTAGAGCTTAGTAAAAAGTTTGGAGACGCGAATATTTTGGATGGTTTTGGAAAAGGCCAAAGGTTCGATAGCGATTAATTTTCCGCCTGGTTTTAACACACGTTTAAATTCGTTGAGGGCCAGGTCTACTTCCAGGTGGTGGAGCGAAACATTAATGAATACAATGTCAAAAAAGTTATCCTCAAACGGGGTGTGTTCAGCAGGGCAGGCATAAAAATGTGTTTGGGCAGTGGTATTATTGGTACGGGATCTAGCCTCGGCAATTTTGATGCTTTCGTCGCTGATGTCAAGGCCATAAACTTCAGCGCCGTTTTTGGCCAGCCAAACGCTTAGTTCGCCATTGCCACAGCCAATTTCCAAAATCTTTTTGCCGTTAACATTTTACAAAAATTTTTTAGCGCCGTCCAACAAGTCTCCGCTGTAAGTGCCAAAGGGCGGCACGTTTTTGTCGACCAACAGAGGTTTACCGTCCCATTTTTCGTGGACAATAGCGTTGAAACAGTCGCGTTCGATATTTTGTTTTGAGCTGTAAGACATATCTTAGCCAGTTTAGCATATTTGAGGCGGTTGGCAAAGCCAGCGCGATTAGGGCCGAGCCCCTTCATTTTTATTTATAAAAATGATAGTATCTAGGTATTATGCAATACCAAATTTTAGAAGTAAACCCAGTTTCCGGTTATGAATTGTTAGATTCGGGTGATGGCGAAAAATTAGAGCGCTATGGCGATGTTGTAGTTGTACGGCCAGACCCACAGGCCTTATGGCGCAAGAAGCTGCCGGAGAGCGAGTGGCAAAAAGCCAACGCTTATTTTAAACCCCGCATCACCATAAACCACAAGGGTTTATGGCAAACAAGGGTGCAGGGCGAGCGTGATAGTAAGAGCGCAGAGTGGCAGACGCGCAGCGAGATTCCAGCACGGTGGCCAATTGAATTTGGGGGTTTAAAGTTTTGGATTAAACTTTCGGCTTTTAAGCATACGGGGTTATTTCCGGAACAGCTTCCGAATTGGGTTTGGCTGCAAGAAAAAATACGATTGGCGAGACCCCACCCCCGCCCGACTTCGCTACGGCGAAGCCGTTGCGGGCGGGCTGCCCTCCCCTTTGCGAAGGGGATGGGAAGCGATACCCCCTCTGTCGCAACGGAGGGGGAAGGGGGAGGACTGGCGCGCGTTTTAAATTTATTTGGCTATACCGGTGGGGCGACGCTCGCTTGCGCGCAGGCTGGCGCCAGTGTTGTCCATGTGGATGCTAGCAAGTCCGCCATTGGATGGGGGAGGGATAACGCGGTGCTTTCCGGCTTAGATAAAAAACCAATTCGTTGGATACTAGACGATGCCGCGACGTTTGTGCGTCGCGAAATTAAGCGCGGCAACAAATATGATGGCATCATTATGGATCCGCCGGCTTTTGGACACGGACCTAACCGAGAACTTTGGAAAATAGAAGATCATTTTTTACCGCTTCTTGAGGATTGTAAAAAAATATTAAGCAGAGAGCCTCTGTTTTTTTTGGTGAATGGCTATGCCTCGGGGTATTCGGCCGTGGCTTATGAAAATAGTTTAGGTGATTTGTTAAAACACACCCCCCGGCCCCCTCTTGTTAGAGGGGGAGGCGAAAAAGATAATCTAGGAAATATAGAAATTGGTGAATTGACGATTGCCGAGAGCGGGAGTGGCAGAATTTTGCCAGCTGGTATTTTCGCGCGCTGGAGCGCCCCGCAGTAAGTTTGTTTCGAACAGAGATTTATGGAGATGGTTATCCAAGAGCGATTAGTGAGCCGCGAGCACAATAATTTTAACATCTTGCGCCTGTTGGCCGCGGTGGGTGTTATTATTACGCACGCCTACGCGCTCCTTGGGCTACCTCAATTCGATTGGCTTAAACGCACGAGCCTGGGGCTAATTTCATTTAGCAAATTGGGCGTGTACGTGTTTTTTGTTATCAGCGGGTTTTTAGTTACCCGCAGCCTTGAAAACAGCGCTACAATTAAGTCATTTTTTTGGAAACGATTTTTGCGAATTTTTCCGGCCATGGTAGTAGTAATTGGTTTGGCCGTGTTTGTGTTAGGCCCGCTGGTCACCGAGGCACCGCTGGGGGATTATTTTACGAGTCTTGAGACGTATCGGTATTTGGGGGGGTCGTTCCTGTATTTTATAACCTATTCGCTTCCCGGTGTTTTTTTAAATAACCCATATCCGGGGGCAGTTAACGGGTCGCTGTGGACTTTGCCGTATGAATGGGCGTGCTATTGTTTGCTCGCGTGCCTCGCCCCGCTTATTAGAAAGCGCAGTTTTATATGGCTCGCCGGTATTGCCGCGGCGTGTATGGCAACGCGCACGCTCCTGGGGCACTACCAGGTGTTTTTGGTAGTTCCATTTGTAAGCATCGACACGCGCGAGCTCCTTTTATTTGCTTTTTTATTTTTTTGGGGCGCGGCCGCTGGATACGTGGCTTCATATATTCGATATAATTTTTTGGCTGTTTGCCTCGCGCTTGTAGCCTTGGGTGGGTTGTTATTTTTTCACAAGAAACTCGCTTCGTATTGGCTCCTTATTATTTTGCCCTTTATTACTGTTTGGCTCGCGGCCATTCCCCTGCCCGCGGTCATCCGCCGCTGGTTTAACCAGGCCGATTTTTCTTATGGCATGTATATCTACGCCTTTCCAGTGGCGCAGCTTTTGGTATATAGCTACCGCGGCTTTACGGTTACCACTTTTGCTCTTGCTACTATTTTTGCCACGTTGCCGTTGGCCATGCTGTCGTGGTACTTGGTCGAAAAACCCGCGCTGGCTTTAAAAAAATTTCCCCCCATATAGTATGGCGCTAACGGTTTTATACGAAGATAACCATTTAATCGCGGTTTTTAAACCGGCGGGGGTTTTAGTGCAGGGAGATAAAACTGGAGATGCCACCTTGATGGACGAAGTCAAGTATTATTTAAAACAAAAATACCATAAAACCGGCAAAGTTTTTTTGGGGCTCATTCACCGGCTCGATCGGCCGGTCGCGGGCGTAGTGTTATTTGCTAAAACCAGTAAAGGGGCCAGCCGCCTTAGCGAGCAATTCAGAAATCATACCGTAGAAAAAATATACGAAGCCTTAGTTGAGGGAGTGCCACCTCAAGGACAAGGGCAGTTAGTGCATTTTTTAAAAAAAGATAAAGAGGGGAACGTTACCACGGTTTATGATAATTTTGTGCCTGGTAGCCAACGGGCGGAATTGCAGTATGAAGTTTTAGATGAAAAAATGGTTGGGCCAGTAGGGAACACGCCCCAGGCGCGTTCCCTACTGCGAATTAAATTAGGTACGGGCCGAAGCCACCAGATTCGCGCGCAACTCGCCAAAATTGGCTGTCCGATTGTCGGCGATGTTAAGTATGGTGCAAGTTCGGCTTTAGAGGATAAAGCCATTGCCCTGACTGCCGCGTCTCTGATATTTGATACGGCCACCGGAGAGAAAAGGGTTACCGTGCGTGTGGATAGTTTTCTAGACAAAGCCTTCACACCGTGATAACCTGACAAAGTATTCAATTTTACTTATTTTTTTAACTCATTTTTAATTAACGTCCCGACGTACGTCGGGACATGATTTCGTAAAATCATATGCGAAAGCTTAAGTTTTTGGGGGCAATGGCAGCAGGTTTGGCGCTTTTCGGCGCCGGGTGTTCTTTTACTCCGCCAGGAGAGAAGTCTGTTACAGAGGGTAGCTATGTCCCTAAAACAGCTGATACTAGCCCAATTAAAATTGGTTGGGTGGGGCCTTTGACAGGGGACGCGGCGAGTGTTGGTAAAGACGCGTTGACAGCGGCGCAGTTGGCAGTGGAGGAAGTGAATGCCGCGGGCGGCATTAACGGGCGAATGCTTGAACTTGTGGCCGAAGACGGCAAATGTAATCCTAAAGACGCGGCTACGGCAGGGAATAAGCTTATTAATGTAGACAAAGTCCCGGCGATTGTGGGGACGGCGTGTTCAGGCGAGATGATGGCAATTGCGCCAACTGCCGAACAGAATAAAACAATTATGGTGGGTTACTGCGCTTCGGCTCCGACGGTCAGCGCGGCGGGTGATTATATCTTTCGCACGTATCCGTCCGATGTTCTGCAATCCAAATTTGTCGCTGAATATGTTTATAATACTCTTGGCAAGAAGAAAGTGGCCACGCTTGCCGTCCTCGGCGATTGGGGGACTGGCCTTAAGAACGGCTTTGAACAGCGCTTTAAAGAATTAGGCGGAGAAGTTGTTTCTTCTCAAGACTATGTGCAGGAAAGTCGCGATTTACGCACACAGTTGACTAAAGCCAAGGACAGCCAGCCCGAGATTTTATTTTTTGTCGGATACACAGAAGCTTCGATTGCTGGTTTAAAACAAGCTAAAGAGCTCGGCCTTAATGTATCGATAATTGGCGGCGATGCCTGGGATGACACCAAGATTCATGCTAATTCTTTTGCCGAGGGCATTATGTACAGTGTCGGGGCCGCGCCCCAGTATGACCTGGCCTGGGTAGAAAAATTAAAACAGAAGGGCGCTACCACCAATGTCTGCGTGCCTCGTTCGTATGACAACGTCAAACTCCTGGCAGAAATTATGAAACGGACTGGGACGGACACTGCTAAAATTAAAGACGAGCTGTACAAGGTGCAAGGTTATCAAGGAATTGGTGGCATAGTAAATATGGACAGCAACGGTGACAATACTTCTGCCCAGTTCCAAATTAAAGTAGTTAAGAACGGCAAAGCCGAAGCGGCAAAATAAAAATTGCTTAATCAGAGTCTTCAAGCGGGCGCCCCGCGCCACAGGCACGGGGCGCCCGTTCTGTAAATTGGCGTAATATGGAAATCGCCAGTGCCGCAATTTTGCCCCAGCTCATAGTCAACGGCCTGATAGCCGGGGCAATGTATTCTCTTACGGCCGCAGGGTTCTCGCTGGTGTACGCGACGAATCGTTTTTTGAATTTGGCACACGGTGGCATAATGATGGTGGGGGCGTACCTCGTGTATACGTTTTTTAATCTGGCTGGTTTAAATTTTTACGCGGCGAGCTTTTTGGCAGTGATTTGCACCAGCCTGTTTGGGGGATTTTTGTTTGTAAGCGTTTATCGGCCGCTCCGCCAGAAAAAAGCGGCCAATATGGTAATGCTTATCGCCGCCGCTGGCTTAGCAATACTCTTAGAAGCGCTCGTTACCTTAATTTTTGGCACTGACGTTAAACAGCTGAATTTTATCAGCGTGCAAGAGGGGTGGCATATCGCCGGGGCGATTATTACTCCGCTCCAGCTTGTCGTGATGGCAGTATCGGCCGTTCTTTTGGTGAGTTTCGCGGTTTTTATGAAGTATAGCTCTTGGGGCAAATTAATCCGCGCTGTTGCCGATAATGCTGATTTAGCGCGCACCACCGGTATTAACCCTTACGCTGTGCAATTATGGAGTTTTGTGATCGCGTGCGCCATCGCGAGCGTAGCCGGAATTTTAATCGGCCTGGAGCGCAATATCGAGCCGCGCATGGGCTTGGGCTTCGCGCTGGTTAGTTTTGCTAGCACGGTAGTAGGCGGCATGGGTTCGCTCCCCGGGGCAATACTCGGGAGTTATTTGATAGGGCTAGCAGAAAATGTCGGTCAGTGGATTCTGCCTTCTGGCTATAAAGAAGCTATTTGGCTTGTGATGCTGTTTTTGTTTTTACTTATCCGCCCGAGCGGAATTTTTGGCACGGAGCAAGGGGTGCGGCAAACAAAATTATGAGCGCGTATTTTTCTCAAATTTTGATACTCATTTGTATTTATGCGATTGTCGCTGGCAGTTTGAATTTGGCGTTTGGCTATACCGGCCTTGTAAACTTGGGGCACATCGCATTTTTTGGGTTGGGAGCCTATACCTCGGCGATTTTGACCGTTGAGTATCAGGTGCCGTTTATGGCAGCTTTTTTTGCCGCGGGGGCAGTGGCCGGTGTCTTTGGCTGGGTTATTACTGCCATCACGAGCCGCCTCAAGGGTGATTATTTTGCGCTGGCCGCGCTGGCCTTTAATTTTTTAGCGGTGGCTGTTTTTTTGAATTGGATTTCGTTCACTCACGGCCCCTTGGGAATCGCGGGAGTTCCGCGCCCCCAGATTTTCGGCTTAAAAATTTTAAGCCCCGAGGGCTATGCCGCGTTCGCATTTTTGGTGATGGCGGCCGTGTTTCTTTTTATGCGTCGGCTTACCGCTTCGCGCTACGGCCGAGTTTTGGAGGCAGTGCGCGATGACGCTTTAGGCGCCGAAGCGCTCGGCAAAAATGTTTTTCGCCTCAAGTGCCAGTGCTTGGTAGCTTCCACGTTTTGCGCCGGATTGGCCGGGTCATTGTTCGCTCACTTTATTCAATTTATCGATCCGTACTCGTTTTATCTGCCAGACCTTATCGTGGCGCTTACCATTTTGATTGTCGGCGGCCTGGCTTCGCTTAAGGGCTCACTAGCTGGAGCACTCATTATTATAATTATCCCGGAATTGCTCCGATTCTTGCCGATCCCAGATCATGTGGTCGGACCCTTGCGGCAAGCCGTATACAGCGCTATCTTAATCGGAATTTTGCTCGTGCGGCCACGTGGGATTTTTGGCAAAGTTGACTTGGAATAGCACAGATTACCTGCCCGCAATGCTTCGCATAGCGAGGCGGGCGGGCGCAGATTCATTTGGATTAAACAGATTATGTTACAGATTGAAAATATCACTAAGAATTTTGGCGGCGTGGAGGCTATCAAAGGTTCTGATTTTAGCGTAGTCGAAGGACGCACCACGGCGTTGATTGGCCCAAACGGTGCCGGTAAAACAACTTTATTTGATATTATCAGCGGGTTTGTGAGGCCAGACACTGGCCGGGTGATTTTCGCTGGCGAGGAGTTAAATAAATTACAACCATTTCAGAGAGCGAACCTTGGCATCAGCCGTACGTTTCAGCAGGTAAGATTATTTCGTTATTTGACTATCATGGATCATCTCATAATGTCCGAAGATAGTTTTGACACTAAGTTTTGGCGCAATATTTTTAAGCGGCCGCGCGTGGAGCGCAGTAAATATGAGGCGGTGCTTGAGCAGTTTGGCATCGAACGGACGTTAGATACAGTCGTTTCTGATCTTAGTTATGGCCAACGTAAACTTCTTCAGATCGCTATGGCGCTCCGCCGGCCGCACAAGCTTTTAATGCTCGATGAGCCGGTAGCGGGTGTTAATAGCGTGGTCCAAGCCAAAATTGAAAATTTGTTGCTTGATTTAAAATCTAAGGGCGAGACAATTTTATTGATTGACCATGATATGAATTTTGTACGGCGATTGGCTGATCATGTCATTGCCCTAGATGCGGGGGTAGTGATTGTCGACGGGACTCCGGAACAAGTGCTAAATGACTCGCGAGTTTTAGAAGCTTATTTGGGAGTATGATGTTTATTTACGGAACAACAATTTTCTCGCTAACTGTTGTTCCGTAAATTATATATGCTAAAAATAACAAATTTAAATGCCGGCTATGCGGATTTACCTGTTTTAAAAGAGGTAAATTTGGAATTACAACCCGCTACCATGTCAGTGTTGATGGGTCCGAATGGCGCTGGGAAGTCCACGCTTTTGAAGTCGGTTTTTAATTTGACCAATATTACCAGCGGGCAAATTTATTTTGAAGGCGTTGAGATTACTGGTTGGCCGGCGCACAAGTTGCTATCATTAGGAATCGCGTATGTAGCCCAAGGAAAGATTAATTTTAGTTCCATGACCGTGCGCGAAAATTTGATGCTCGGCGCGCATTTTATAAAAAATAAAATGGAATGTCAGGAACGCTTGGTAAAAATTTATGAACAGTTCCCAATGCTTTTAGAAAAAGAAGGCGCTTTGGCCTTTACGCTTTCGGGCGGGCAGCAGCAGATGCTTGCGATCGGCCGGGCGTTGATGAGCGCCCCGCGGTTGCTTTTGCTCGACGAGCCTTCGCTTGGGCTCGCGCCTAAATTGGTGAAAGAAGTGTTTGCTAAAGTCAGAGCCATTAAAGATATTTTTGGCGCGACAGTTTTAATCGTGGAGCATAACTTAAAAAGTTTAATGGAAGTGGCGGATTATGGGTATATTTTGGTGCAGGGTCAAATTGTCGCTCATGATAAATGTAGTATTTTAAAAAATCTGCCTATCATGAAAGATGTGTTTGTGGGTAAATTAGATTAGAAGTCGGATAAGTTTTTTTATGCTTAAACAAATTGTTGACTTACACGTACACTCAAAATACTCGCGCGCTTGTTCGCCGCAGTTGGATCTGCCGAATATCGCCGCGGCTTGTAATAAGAAAGGGATAGATATTATCGCGACGGGCGATTTTACGCACCCGGCCTGGTTTAAACGCCTCGAAGAAAATTTGGAAGAAACGAGTGAAGGGGTGTATGAATTGCGAGACCCCACCCTCGCCCTCCCCTTTGCGAAGGGGAGGGAAATTGTCGCCCCCCTCCTTAGCAAAGGAGGGGGTAGGGGGAGGTCTCACGTACGTTTTGTGCTCGGGACGGAAATTTCTTGCATTTATTCTCATAAAGACAAGACCCGCCGCCTGCATTTGTTAATTTTTGCGCCTAATTTAGAGGCAGTAAGAAAATTTAATGCCGAGTTAGAGAAGAGAGGGGTGAATTTAAAGGCTGATGGGCGGCCGATAATGGGTTTGAGCGGTAAAGAGATTGTGCAGATTTGTTTAGATATAGATAAAAATATGTGGGTGGTGCCGGCCCATGCCTGGACACCGTGGTTTGCGGTATTTGGGTCTAAATCTGGGTATGATTCGCTGGAAGAATGTTTTGAAGAGTTAACGCCACATATTACCGCCATTGAAACTGGCTTGTCGAGCGATCCTACTATGAATCGCCGGTTGTCTAGGCTTGATAATATTACTCTCATTTCTAATTCGGACGCTCATAGTTTGGAAAAGTTAGGCCGAGAGGCGAATATTTTGCAGTTTAATGATGAGGAGAGTCTCACGTATGCAGAATTAAAGAGAATTATTACCACCGGGGACAGAAAAAAATTTTTAAACACGATAGAATTTTATCCGGAAGAGGGAAAATATTATGCTGATGGCCATGCGGATTGCAAAATTAGCCTGACACCAGAAGAGGCCATAACCAATAAATTAAAATGCCCTAAGTGCCAGCGCCCACTAACAGTAGGCGTCTTGCACCGTGTAGTAGCGCTCGCCGATAGAGATGAGAAGGAAATACCCAAAAACAAGTTTATTCCGCACCAATACGCGGTGCCATTACTCGAAATTATCGCGGGAGCGTTTAGGGTGGGAGTGGCCAGTAAAAAAGTAAGAGCGGAATATGAGAGTTTAATAAAAAAATTGGGCGCAGAATTTGATATCTTGTTGAATATTCCGATTGATAAGATTGAGGGGGCGGTAAGTAATAAAAACATCGCGTTCGGCATACAGAATATGCGGGCGGGGAAGGTAGCGGTAAAACCAGGGTACGATGGTATTTTTGGCGTGGTTGACGTGTTCTCTGACAAAAAATATCATCGGCCGGTGCAGACTAGCCTGCTTTAGCAGAGCGATTGCTTCGTAATTTTTTTTCATAAAAAAACCCTGAACCACATAGGATTCAGGGTTAGTTTAAGAGAGAAGTTTATTTCTTCTTCTTTTTTCCAGCCTTCTTCTTGCCCTTCTTGGCGGCTTTTTTCTTGGCCATATGTGGCACCTCCCTTCGAACTTGTTTTATGAGAAACAAGCTTGATTAAATTTTTTTTCTACTCGCGAGTGAGAGAAAAAATTTTAAAAAAGAATTTTTCCCGACAAGCATCGAGGATAAATTCTTTTCACGACCCTTAGATATAGTATATATGGTGCACGTAAAATGTAAATAGAAAAGAGGAGAGTTATGCACACCCCTACGCTAAAGCTTCGGGATGCAAGCAGCTCAAGAATTTGTGTCTCCATGAGGAATTGAACCTCAATTACAGGCTTCGGAGGCCTGTGTTTTATCCGTTAAACTATGGAGACCTTATTTAAAAAATCCCTAATCTGTTGTCGCAGTAATCTTTTGCCTTCTGTCGTTTTTAAAAATTTTTCTCTCCTTTCTGCATCGGATTTTTCTAGGTAGCATTCATAATGAACTAACATTGGCATTTTATTTTTAGTCGAAGCAACTCTATCCTGTTTATGTTGGTTCACACGTTTAGCCAAGTCAGCAGTTGACCCTTTGTATAAATCGCCATTTTTTAATAATAGAATATATGTATAATACATATTGTGGTTAACTTCGCCCAGTCATTCGACTGGGCGCCCGGTCGTATGACCGGGCGGAGGCCGGTATCCTATCCGTTGAACGACGAGGACTAAACTAAACGCCGCACAGCGCGCAGCGCCTCGTATATCCTATACTGGAGAGGGGAAATAATCAAGTCAAAAGTCCCGGGCTTTTCTGCTGTATAGCCACCAAAATTAATTTTAAACCGGGTCACACCGGCGTACGGGTGCTGATTGGGATTGGTTGCACTCGGCGGGGTAATGCCAAAAAAGTCGTAATAATTGTATCCCAATTTTTTTCCCAGTTTTATTGCTTCCCACTGAATTAAATGCGGCGCCATTAAATTGCGGAGTTTATACCGCGACGCGCCAAATAAATAGGTGAATGTTTGGCCATACCCCACCCAAATACCGGTAGCGGCTGGAGCGCCTTCGCTGGTAAATAAGGTTAGTTGCCGGCTTAGTGGCGAATTTAAAATAGCCTGATAATGCGCGGTGTCATGCAATGAAAAATTATCTCTCCCAGCGGTTTCGGTTATTAATTCTAAAAATACTTTGGCGTCTTTGCCGACGGCCAAGCGCAGATCTTTTTTTTCGGCTAAGCGGATATTATAACGCGCCTTTTCATGCATGGCTTCGAGCAGGACGGCTTCGGATTTTTTTAGATCCAGCAGTGTCGTGGCGCGCGGCGTAATGTCGATAGTTTTTTTAATTAACAATGAACAATTGGCAATTAACAATTCGCCTGGTTCTATTCTAAAAAAAATTATCTTATTTTTACGAAAGTACTCAAGCAAAATTAAGTAAGCATTTGTTAGTTGTTCCTTGTTAATTGTTAATTTTAAAATTGGCCCTCCCGGGCAAAAAGCATATTTTTTACCTAAAATTTTTGTGAGAATAATTTGCGCTACCAAAATCGGCGTTTTATTTTCATCCTCAATAATTAGGCGCTCCACCATTTTTTCTTCACTCTTCAAAATTTCACCCCACGCAAACGATTGCAAAAATGATACCTCCATTTTATTCTCGAAAAAAATGTTATTCCACTGTTCGGCTGAATTAATTAACTTCAATTCCATGCTAACAGTAAATTATAAATTAATTGCCAAGTAAGATGCCGCTTTTGCATAATGCGATGGTTCCTTTCATCGCTAATTCTACCAATAAATACGAAAAATGCAAGTTTACGAGTAGGGGCATGATATATCATGCCCCTACTACGCGAGGCAACTCTTGGCATCTTTTGGTCTTGCCAAAATCCCTGTTTTTGTGTATAGTATGAACACTTATCTTAATTTTTTTCTATGGGTTTACCTGGACATCGCCGAACTTCGAGCCATAAACACCGCCGGGCGGCGCATTTTGCGCTCGCCATAAAGACGGCGGCCTCTTGCCCCAAATGCCAGAAGCCAATTCGCCCCCACCACGCCTGCGCTTTTTGCGGTACTTACCGCGGCCGCATGGTTGTTAAAGTTAAAGTGGCTAAAAAAGCCAAGGCTTAAAGGAGCGCAAATTTTTGGCCACACCCGATTCTATGCCTAATCGCCATCTGGCTCGGTCCATTGCCATGCAGTCATTGTTTGAATGGGATTTTCGCGGGCAGCCGACAGCGGCTTTGCCCGCCATTATCGAGCACAACTTAACCGAATTTGCTCCTGGCCTTAGCGAGAGCGAGTTTGTTAAAAGTTTGGTAGATGGCGTTATAAAACACCGCGCCAAAATTGATACTATCATTGCCAAATACGCTCCGAGCTGGCCCATTAACCAAATCACGATTGTAGACCGAAATATTTTGCGTTTGGGCGTCTTAGAGCTGAATTTTTCCAAAGATATTCCCCCTAAGGTAGCCATTAACGAAGCCATTGAGCTCGCTAAAAGTTTTGGCGGGCCGTCTTCGGGGAAATTTGTAAACGGTGTTTTAGGCTCGATGTACAACGAAATGCCAAAAATCGCCGAGCCACTTAAAACCGCCAATAAAATCACTAAAAAATCAGCTAAAAAATAAATTTTTATTCTCCCATGAAACTTACTTACTCCTCCCTTCCGGAAATCGTCGAAAAAAATTTTCCTTCTTTCGAAGATAAAATAAATTTAAAATTTAAAGAACCGGAGTTTTTAATTCAAGCTTTCGTGCATCGTTCTTATCTTAATGAACATCGCGATTTTCCGGTAGGCCATAACGAACGCTTGGAATTTTTGGGTGACGCGGTGCTGGAGTTGGTAGTCACGGAATTTTTATTTCATGAGTATGGCAACCCCGAGGGCGAACTCACTAACTGGCGGGCGGCCTTGGTCAATGCTAAAATGCTCGCCGTGATTGCTTACGAAATTGGCATGGAGCCGCACCTCTTTTTAAGCCATGGTGAAGCTAAAGACGCCGGTACCAAAGCCCGCGATTATATTATGGCTAACGCCATTGAGGCTTTGATTGGCGCGATTTATTTGGATCAAGGCTATGATATGTCCAAGCAGTTTATTACCCGCTGGGTTTTAACACGGCTACCATATGTTTTGGAGCAGGGTTTGTATCTTGACGCCAAAAGCCGCTTTCAAGAATCAGCTCAAGAATTGGTGGGGGTTACGCCTACTTACCGCGTGCTTCACGAAGACGGGCCAGACCACGCCAAGACTTTTGAAGTTGGAGTATTCTTAGATAAGGAATTAATCGCGACCGGGGTGGGCACCAGCAAACAAGAAGCGCAGACCGAAGCGGCCGAAGCGGCCGTGAAAACTAAAGCGTGGAAAGGGCCACACATCAATATAATTAAGCGCAATCCGGGAGATCCGATATAACAGCTGAAAGTTATAAAGTTACTTTATAATTTTTAACTAATCACGGGCCGGTAGCTCAGCTGGTAGAGCAGATCCCTCTTAAGGATAAGGTCCTGGGTTCGATCCCCAGCCGGCCCACACAATATTGCGCCCGTAGTTCAACGGATAGAATATCAGGCTTCGAACCTGAAGATAGGGGTTCGATTCCCTTCGGGCGCACACGAATAAACTTTATGGATTCAAAGTTTATGCAGAATAATTTAGTGGAACTGGCGAAGTTGATTCGTTTTCACATTTTAACTTCCACCACGGCCGCGAGGAGCGGGCATCCGTCTTCGTCGCTTTCGGCGACTGATTTGATGACAGTTTTGATGTTTTCCGGATTTTTTAAGGCTGATCTTGATCATCCAGCCAATCCTAATAATGACCGTTTGATTTTTTCGAAAGGCCACGCGGCGCCTCTGTTTTATTCGTTATACGCGGTGGCAGGTAAAGTGAGCGCGGAAGAAATGCTTACACTTCGCCAGTTTGGCTCGCGTTTAGAGGGGCACCCGACAATGTATTTTCCGTATACAGAAGCAGGGACGGGATCTTTAGGGCAGGGATTATCGATTGGGCTCGGTATGGCCTTGAATGCTAAGTTAGATAAATTACCATATAAAACATATGTTCTGCTTGGCGATAGCGAAATGGCCGAAGGCAGTGTGTGGGAAGCTATGCAATTGGCTGCGCATTATAAGTTGGATAATTTAGTGGGTATTATCGATGTAAACCGGCTGGGACAGAGGGGGGAGACCATGTATGGGCACGATGTCGAAGGATATGCCAAGCGTGTTAGCGCCTTTGGCTGGGAGACGATTGTGATTGATGGGCATGAAGTTAACGAAATAGAAACGGCTTTTAGCGCTGCGCAAAAAATTACTGGGAAACCGGTGATGATTATTGCCAAGACTTTAAAAGGCAAAGGTGTTTCTTTTATTGAAAATAAAGACGGCTGGCATGGTAAGCCTTTGAATAAAGAAGAGTGTGAGAAGGCTTTATTAGAAATTGGAGAAGTAGATAAAAAGTTAGTTGGTAAAGTGGCGAGTCCTCCCCCTACCCCCTCCATTGCGATGGAGGGGGGTCGCGAACCCTCCCCTTCGCAAAGGGGAGGGCAGCCCGCCCGCAACGGCTTCGCCGTAGCGAAGTCGGGCGGGGGTGGGGTCTCGTATAAACTCGGCGATTTAGTTGCCACACGCAAAGCCTATGGCAATGCGCTAGTTAGGCTGATGGAAAGTTATAAAAATTTAGTAGTTTTAGATGCCGAGGTTTCTAACTCAACTTATAGCGAATTTGTTAAAAAAACGCATCCGGAGAGATTTTTTGAAATGTATATTGCCGAGCAGAATATGGTGGGCGCGGCACTCGGGTTCTCGCGGCGCGGAAAAATTCCGTTTGTCTCCACGTTCGCGGCATTTTTCGCGCGGGCGTTTGACCAAATCCGCATGAGCCAGTACGCGATGGAGATTAACCCCGACGCGCCTTCGGCGGTCGGGGCAGGCATAAAATTCGTAGGGTCACACGCAGGAGTCTCGATTGGCGAAGATGGCGCATCGCAGATGGCGCTAGAGGATTTAGCGATATTTAGAGCGATTTTGGGCAGTGTCGTGATGTACCCGAGTGACGCGGTTTCTTGCGAGAGGATTGCGGAATTGGCCGCAGACACGCCTGGTAATTTTTATATTCGTACTACGCGCAAAGAAACACTAGTGTTATATTCGCCAGAAGAAAAATTTGTGGTTGGCGGGAGTAAAGTCTTGCGCGAGAGTAAAAACGACGCGGTAACAGTGGTAGGAGCTGGGGTCACGCTCCACGAAGCGCTGAAGGCCTATGAAGAATTGCAGAAAGAAAAGATAAATATTAGGGTGATTGATTTGTACAGTATAAAGCCATTAGACACAGCCACGCTTCAGAAAGTGGCAGAGGAAACCAAAGCGATTATTACCGTTGAGGATCATTATGCCGAGGGCGGCCTAGGCGAGGCGGTGGCGTCCGCCTTTGTAGGGAACGCGTATACGCGTTCCCTACCGCGTATTGAGATGTTGGCTGTTCGCAAAATGCCGCGGAGTGGCAAACCAGCGGAATTATTGGCATACGAAGAAATTGACGCCGCGGCGATTGTAAAATTAGTTAAGAAGTTGTTGTGAGGGTGGCTGTAATTATACAGTATAATCGTTAACGTAGAGACGCCCTGGCAGGGCGTCTCTACGGTTAAAAAATAATTTTTATAAATTTATTGCCTTTGCTTATAGAATTGTTACGCTGGCCTCTCGGCTGCGCTCGAGGCCTCTAAATTTATAATATAGTGACAGAGGCAACCTTATCACCATCCTCCTTAAAACGCATCAATCTAACACCCTGGGTGGCGCGGCCAGAAGTGTTAATGGATTTAAATGGCAGGCGGATAGCCTGGCCCTTCATGCTCATCATGACTAAATCATGTTCGTTAATATTGGCGCGATCCACGACGCGGGCGTAGACTAAAGGCCCGGTTTTGGCAGTGACTTCGGCGGTTTTAATGCCCGAGCCGCCTCGCCCTTGGCATTTATATTCATCGAGAGCGGTGCATTTGCCAGTGCCGTTTTGGCCCACCACTAAAAATTCTAATTGTTTGGCTTTGGTGTCGATGATATCCATGCCGATAATGCGATCACTACCTTTTAGCTTCATGCCCCGGACGCCGCCAGCGGTGCGGCCCATGGCGCGAACGTCCGCTTCTTTAAAGCGAATGGCTTGGCCGCCCGAGGTTGCTAAAATAATATCATTGGCGCCATTTGAGGGCTTGACCCACTCGAGGTTGTCGTCGCCTTTGAGTTTGAGGGCGATGATGCCGCTTTTCCTAACGCTCGCGAAATCTTCGAGCGCGGTTTTTTTGATGGTGCCTTTGCTCGTTACCATTACGAGATATTTAAAATCAGCTTTCTCGCCTACGGGGAGCATAGCGCTGATTTTTTCGTTGGGCGCAAGCTGTAAGAAATTTACCAGAGCCTGGCCTTTGGCTGTGCGGCTCGCTTGGGGGACATCATAGGCCATGAGTTGGAAGACGCGGCCGCGCGTGGTAAAGAAGAGGATGTTGTCGTGCGTGTTCATGGCGAGCGTTAAGTCCACGCTCTCGTCTTCTTTGGTAGTAACGCCAATCACGCCTTTGCCGCCGCGGCTTTGCTGGCGGAAGGTGTCGGGCGGAACGCGCTTAATATAGCCGTCCGTCGTAGTCATGACAATGGTCGGTTCGTTGGGGATCAAATCCTCGGTGGTAAATTCCTTAACACCGTGCGCGATGATTTGCGTTTTGCGCTCCGAACCGAACCTGGTTTTCATTTCGACAGTTTCCGCTTTAATGACGCCAAGAATTTTTTGTTCCGAGGCGAGGAGAGTTTCCAAATCTTTAATAAGCGCCTTTTTTTCTTTTAGTTCGTCTTCAATTTTTTGGCGTTCTAAGTTAGCTAATTGCGAGAGGCGCATTTCCAAGATGGCCGTGGTTTGTTTATCGCTAAATTTGAATTTTTTCATCAGCTCTATCTTGGCCTCTTCTTTATCTTTAGAAGCTCTAATGGTTTTAATAACGGCGTCAATTTTGTCGAGCGCCATTTTTAGGCCTTCTAAAATGTGGGCCCGATCCTTGGCTTTGTTCAAATCAAACTCGGCGCGGCGGCGCACGACCACTTGGCGGTGTTTGATAAATTCTTCCAAAACATTTTTGAGGTTCAAAATGCGAGGCTGAATGCCATCTACGAGCGCGAGCAAATTATAGTGGAACGTGGTTTGGAGAGCGGTTAAATTAAATAGCTGGTTAAGAATTTTTTTAGGGTAGGAATCTTTTTTAAGGTCCACCACGACGCGTACGCCGTCTTTGTTACTTTCGTCGCGCAGGTCTTTAATGCCTTCAATTTTTTTCTCTTGCACCAGGTTCGCAATTTTTTCGAGAAGCTCGGCTTTGTTTACTTGATAGGGCATTTCAGTGACGATTATTTGGTAGAGGCCGTTTTTAGCTTCTTGAATTTCGGCTTTGGCGCGCGTTACAATGCCTCCCCGCCCGGTAGCAAAGGCGCTGGCAATATCTTTTTTACTATAAATAATGCCGCCGGTTGGGAAGTCCGGGCCTTTGATAATCTCGCTGATTTCTTCGATGGACGCTTTAGGGTGGTCAACAAGGTGAGTAACACCATCACATAGCTCGCTTAAGTTATGCGGCGGGACAGAAGTGGCCATGCCAACCGCAATACCAACAGTGCCATTCAGAAGCAGGTTCGGCACTTTGGCGGGCAAGACCTGGGGTTCTTGGTGGCTGCCATCATAGTTAGGCACAAAATTTACAGTGTTTTTTTCAATATCGCTAAGCAGTTCTTCGCCAATAGCCGTGAGGCGCGCTTCGGTATAGCGCATGGCCGCGGCCGCGTCGCCGTCCATACTGCCAAAGTTGCCTTGGCCGTCTACCAGGCGCTCGCGCATGGCAAAGTCTTGAGCCATACGGACTAAAGAGTCATAGATAGCGCTGTCGCCATGCGGGTGGTATTTAGCCATGACTTCACCAACGACGTTAGCGGATTTGCGAAATTTGGTGTTGTGGCGGAGCCCTAAGTTACCCATGGCATAAATAATACGGCGGTGCACGGGTTTTAAACCGTCCCGTACATCAGGCAGGGCGCGAGCGACGATAACGCTCATGGCATATTCTAGGTAAGAGCGTTTTACTTCATCAACTATCGGGGCGTTAGAAATTTTTCCCATCGAGCGCGGTTCAATTTCGGCCATAGTTTTGTTAAGTTAGCGTGGAGAATTATAAAGGATTATTTGGCGAGGTGGTAGCAGGAGTAGCGCTGGCAGGAGTGGAACTCTGGCTGCTAGTGGCCGCGGTTTGAAGCAGTTGGCCAATTATTTGGCTAAGCCTGGCGCGAGCGGAAATAGCGTTGTTTTGATTTTCGGCACGATCGGCAAAAGCTTGGTTCCAGTCCTGCTTCACTTCTTTAAAGAGTTTGGCATCAGCGCCTTTTTGCCAGAGGGAAGTTTCCATCTGGACTTTGAGCGAGATTCCCCAAATGACAGCGATCAGGGCTCCAAGGCCAAAGACCCCAATCCACATCCAGGACTCGGCAGAGCGTTTTTTAGCGTCGTAATATTTGCCAATAATAGAGCGCGGGTCAGAGGAAATTTTAGATTTTTTATCGCCTTTTTTAGCGGGCATATTTTAAACGGATTTTTCTAGCACATAAAGAGCAGTGTCTTCTTGGGGGAGATCTTTTTTCTTAAGAATAAATTTTTTGTCGGTGGCCGCCGGCTTCAAGCCGACTTCTTTAAGAAATTTAGACAACGGTTCGGCTTTTGGATCGGTATCGCATTGGTAGCTGATGGGAATTACGACCCTGGGCTCTAGTTCAGTAATCAAAGCGGCCGAGTCCTCGAAAGTAAATTCTGGTTGGCCGGCCGGCGCCAAGAGAATATCAACATGGCCTAATTTTTCCACAGCTTCAGCCGTGAGTTTTTTGGTAATGTGCCCAAGGTGCACCACACTAATACCTTCAATCATGATTTTAAAAATTAAATTTTGATCATTACCGGGAATCGCGAGGATCATGACATTCTTGGTTTCAAATTCGCCGAGCGTGTCTATTAGGAGCGGCGTTCCCGAGAGCGTGGCCGCGTTGTCCATTCCTATTGAAAATAAAGCGGCCGTCGGAGTGAAGCTGCGCGGAAATTCGCCTTTAAGAGGTTTGTAGGCGTCAATTAAAATAAGAACATCCTCGTCGAGGTGTTTAGTTTGGAGCTTAACACAGGTGTTGCCGAGCCAAGAAAGATGCATAGTTTTAGAGTAGAAAAAGCCTAGAAAATTAGAGGTAGAGCGAGGCTTAAGTAAGTAGTATTTTAGCATAGATTTAGGCAATTTGACAAGTGATTTTGGGGATAGATTTTAGCCTATTTTTTGGGCATCTTTGGCACCCTTACCCGGCTCTTGACAAAAAAATGGTTTTGCGATAAAATTAAGCCGCTAACAACCTAAATCCAAGCTCTTCCACCTTAAGAGAAGGGCACCTGCATCTTAAATATTTTGGCAGGATAAGGAAAATTTTTTTTATATATGAGTATTCTTGACCCAAAAAACGAGGAGAAAACCGCCGTAAATACTGATAAGAACGATTTTAAAACATTATTTCAAAACTACGCGGTGAATATTCCCAAAGTGGGGGAAATTATTAAAGGCGCCGTCGTGGCCGTGGAGCGGGGGGGCGTTCATATTGATATCTCGGGTTTGACCACGGGCGTGGTGCGAGGCCGGGAACTTTTTGTTGAATCCAGTGAATACGCTAATTTGAAAGTGGGCGACGAAGCCGAGGCCACGGTTTTAGAATTAGAAAACGAGAACGGCGAGATGGAGCTTTCTTTCCGCTCGGCGGGATTCCGCAAAGCGTGGGACCAAATGAAAAAACTCATGAAGGATGGGGTGGCCATTAAAGCCAAGGTAACGGGTGCCAATAAGGGCGGTCTCATAATGCAGGTGGACGCGATTTCTGGTTTTATGCCCGTGTCCCAACTGTCTCCAGATAATTATCCGCGCGTCGCGGGCGGCGATAAGATGAAAATTTTTGAGAAACTCAAAGAAATTGTGGGTAAAGAAGTGGAAGTGAAAGTGATTGACGTTAATGAAATGGAAGAGAAATTGATTGTGTCGGAGCGCGCCGTGTGGGAAGACTCGCAAAAGGCCGTGCTCGATACTTATAAAGTTGGTGACGCGGTGGATGGCGAAATTTCGGCTCTCACCACTTTTGGCGCTTTCATGAAATTTGGTGAAGGCTTGGAAGGCTTAATTCATATTTCCGAAATTGCTTGGCAGCGTATTGACCACCCGAAAGATGTTTTAAAAGTAGGACAAAAAGTGAAAGCGCAAATTATTCAGCTTGACCACGCCAAGATCTATCTCTCCATCAAGCGTACAGTAGAGGATCCGTGGAAAAAGGCTAAAGATAAATTTACAGTTGGTTCTACAGTAAAAGGCAGAATTATCAAGATTGAAAACTTTGGTTTAATGGTAGCGCTCGACACCGAAATTCATGGTTTGGCGCATGTCTCCGAGCTCTCGGACACGCCGGTTGCTAATTTAAACGACAAATTTAAAGTGGGGCAAGAAATGGAATTTGAAATCGTGAATTTAGAACCAGCCGAACATCGCCTTGGCCTCAAAGTGCCGGGGGTGAAGGGCAAAGCGCCGAAGAAACCGGCCAAGGCTGTGGAAGAGAAAAAGACAGAAGAAAAGCCAGCCGAAGAAAAGTCTGTTGAAAAATCAGTTGAAGAAAAATCCGTTGAGGAAAAGACAGAAGAGAAGCCGGTTGAGACGGCTCCGGCTGTAGCCGAAGAGAAGCCCGTGGAAAATAAAGTTGAATAAATAAATTATCAAAAAACCCGACCGTAAGTCGGGTTTTTTGATACTCTTTTTTAGCTGGGTGGGGGCCAAGAGTGTGGAGGTAAGGGGGTAGCTGTGTTTGACAGGGCTTAACACAATGGTATATACTATAACTATATTATAACTACTAAACTACTATGTCTAAAAATATAGTGAAAACAGCGGTAATTAATTTAAAAGTGGATAAAGATCTAAAAATAAAAGCGGCTAATTTGGCCGAGCAACTCGGGATTCCATTATCTGTCGTTGTGCAAGGGGGCTTGCGGCAATTTGTGGCTAAACAAGGAATTAGTTTTTTTTCTTATCAACCACTGTCCGGTTCCGGCCCTACCGCCAACCGCATCGAACTCAAACCCAGCCCTTATTTGCAGGAAGCCATTAAAGAAGCGCGCCGCGAGCGAGCCAAAGGCAATAATTATAGTTTTAATTCTGCCGCTGAAGCAATAAAATTTTTGAATAAAACGAGCCGCCGGGTATGAGATTTAAAATTGTCTTCTCCAAAAGATTTGTTAAACATTATCAAAAAGCGCCGAAAAAGGTTCAACAAAAGTTTAATGAGAGAATAATTATTTTTGAAAACAATCAATACGATGAAAGGCTTCGAAGCCATTTTTTAGCAGGCGAATGGGCGGGGTGCAAGAGTATTGATATAACTGGGGATTGGCGCGCAGTTTACGAAAAATTAGAAAACGGATTGATAGAATGGGTGGAATTTGTGGAAATTGGCACGCATAGCCAACTGTACGGATAAAACATGTTAAAAACAAAATCCGCCTCAATGGCGGATTTTGTTTTGCTCTTTTACCACAACCCAGTTATGGCCAAAGAGGAAGTGCCACTTTTGAACGTGTGTGGCGCACGGGAGGCGGGGTGTTTTGCAGGTATCAGTCACGTGGCGGCTGAAGACAAGCCCCCATTAAGGCTACGCCAATACAAAACACCAATACAAACAGCGGGTAATTTCTCCAAATGAAATCCAGCATGTTCATCCTCCTGTTTTAAAGAGCGGTTGTTCGATTGGCCACTCGGTTCGGTTTTTCCCTGTACCAGAACGGTTCAGGGCTTTGCATCTTCGAACTAAACGGAACAGGTCTATGCCGATATGCTGACCGACAAGCAGCCGATTTTGGCGTATGAGGATTTGGAGCATATGAAGGCCGGGATGCGTTCGGTATTTTATAGTACTTGGCCAGCCGAAAGGGCCCGGCGGGGTATTACCTTTAAGTCAATTTCGCGCGACTCGGCCACGGCTCGGGAATTTACTAAAAATAATATCAAGCTCCTGCGCCAATCCAAATTTATCCAAAGCGGCGATCTTAAAACCGAAATCAATATTTTTGGCAACAAGGTGGCACTCATGAGCTTGCGCGCCAAGACGCCGTTCGCGGTTTTAATTGAAGATCATGATATTGCCGAGACTTTGCGTGTGGCGTGGGTTGAGCTGTGGGAGCGGTTGGGGCCAGTGATGGGATAAGCAGTTGACAACTTTGTTGATAAGTTGGGAATTTTTTTTGACAAGTTTAGGCCTGCATAAGTTAAGGCCTTGATTTAATTGTTCATTTGCGCTATAATGCAGTATCTAAAGCAGTTTGTTTTTTTTGTATAAAGTATGAAATATTTCGCGAAGAATTTCCTCATTGTTTTTTTGGCTTTGTTTTTAATTGCCGGAGTTTTGGGCATGATTAAATCTGGAGAGAGCAAGAAACCGGAAACGGTTGGCGTCGCTAAACTGGTGGAAGAAATTAATGCCGGAGCGGTAAAACAAATTACGATTCAGGGCGACCTTTTGAAAGTGGTGTTAAAAGACGAGAAGGCCAAGCCGCAAGAGATTAAAAAAGAAAGCCGGGAGTCGTTTGGCGACATCATGAAGAACTACGGCGTGACTGACGAAGCGCGCAAAAATATTCAGGTGGAAGTGAAAGAAGACAGCGCCTGGAAGGTGTGGGCGATCAATATTATTCCGGCGCTTTTGCCCTTAATTTTGATAATGGTATTTTTCTTTTTCATGAGCCGCGGCGTCGCGGGAATGAACAACAAGGCCATGGGTTTTGGCACTAGCAATCCGCGCGAAGTTAAGCCGGATGAGCAGAAAGACAAGAAAACTTTCGCCGATGTGGCCGGGGCTAAAGAGGCTAAGCAAGAGCTGGAAGAAGTGGTGGATTTTTTGAAAGATCAAAAAAAGTTTGTTGCCATGGGCGCGAAGATTCCGAAGGGCGTATTATTAATGGGGGCCCCTGGTACCGGCAAAACACTTTTAGCTAAGGCGGTTGCGGGCGAGGCGAGCGTACCCTTTTTTCACATGAGCGGCTCGGAATTTGTGGAAATGTTTGTGGGGGTGGGCGCGTCGCGCGTTCGGGATTTATTTTCTAAAGCCAAAAAAGCGGCTCCGGCGATTGTTTTTATTGATGAAATTGACGCGGTTGGCCGCCGGCGCGGCGCGGGCTTAGGCGGCGGGCATGATGAGCGCGAGCAGACCTTGAACCAAATTTTAGTAGAAATGGATGGGTTTGACCCTAACTCCGGCGTGATTGTGATGGCCGCCACGAACCGGCCCGATGTCTTAGACCCGGCGTTACTCCGGCCCGGGCGGTTTGATCGCCGGGTTATTATTGACATGCCTGATATTAAAGATCGCGAAGAAAATTTGCAGATTCATGCCAAGGGCAAACCACTCGCGAGCGATGTTAATATTCGCATTATCGCGGAGCGGACGCCCGGATTCTCGGGGGCGGATTTGGCGAACCTCATGAATGAAGCGGCGATTTTGGCAGTGCGCCGCAGCCGTAAGGATATTACCATGGACGAAATTTTGAATAGTGTGGAAAAGGTAATGCTCGGGCCGGAGCGAAAGAGCCGAGTGATCACGGATCGTGATAAAAACATGACCGCGTACCACGAAGCCGGGCACGCGATTGTTGGCTTTATTCTCCCTAATTCCGATCCGGTACGCAAAGTGTCCATAATTAGTCGCGGCGCGGCCGGGGGCTACACTTTGAAAATGCCGAGCGAAGATAAACACTACCACACCTTAGCGCAGTTTAAAGATGAAATTGCCATGGCGATGGGAGGATACGTGGCCGAGAAAATGATTTTTGGCGAGGCCAATGTTTCAACCGGCCCATCGAGCGACCTCAAAAGCGCTACTAAAATCGCGCGCGACATGGTGACGCGCTATGGCATGAGCGCGCTACTTGGCCCGCGGACGTTTGGCGACCACGAGGAACTGGTGTTTTTGGGCGGCCGTACTCAAGAAGATAGAGACTACAGCGAAAAAACAGCCGTGGAAATTGACGCGGAAATGCGCGCCCTGGTTGAGGAAGGGCAAGAGCGGGCTAAACAGGTGATTTCCAGCCACAAGGATAAGCTGGAAGCCATGGTGAAAGTTTTGTTGATAAAAGAAACTATGGAACAGGCGGATATTGAAGCAGTAATGGGCGGGCCGCAGAAAAAGAATATATCTTAATTTTTAAAACAGCCCCTTGACGCTCGGGGCTGTTTTTTATTTTTGACTAAAACATGGTATAATATAGAATCGCCATTTAGTAATCTATATCTGCCAAATCATATGCTCGAGCCAACTTATCGCCAGGCACTCTCGCACGCGTGGAGGCTAACGTGGCATCACAAAATGGTCTGGATTATCGGCCTCTTGTCTTTGTTTTTAGGGCAACTCGGTCTTAGCAATTTTATCGGCCAATTTATTTCTCAAGCTTTAACGGACGATACGTGGTGGCCAAAACAATTGGGGGTTATTTTGATTTCCACTAACGAGCAGTGGTTTTGGTTTATTTGGGCTTTAATCATAGTGGCCGCGGCGGCTTTGTTTATTTTAGTGGCCGCGGTTTGCGCCCAAGGGGCGTTATTTGTGATTGCGATTCGTTGGTACCGAACCCATTTGGTGCCCTCTTTATCCAGCGCTTGGCACGAGGGGGCGAAACATTTTTGGGGAGTCTTGGCGATAAATTTTTTGGAAAAAGTTACGTTGAGTGCGCTGTTGGCAACAGTTTTGCTCTCGCTTAGTTTATTTTCGCCAGGTACGACGGCTGGTCTTTTTGGGCAAATTCTTGTGGTGGCCGCCGGCATATTCTTGGCTTTAATTATATCGACCGTGACAATTTACGCGCTCGGGTTTACGGTGGTTGACGAGGTCCCCGTGGTGGAGGCAGTCTGGCGGGGCTATAGTTTATTTAAGCACCATGTTTTAGTTTCGCTCGAGCTTTCGGCGCTGTTACTACTCTGCAACGCGGTGGTAATAGCGGTGGTGTCGTTCGCCTTAATTCTGGCTTTGATCCCGACTTCGTTATTTACACTCGCGGTAGGGTTCACGGGTTACACTTCTTTGCTGGTGGTTTCGGTAACATTGTATTTGTTTGTGGTGTGCTTTTTACTCGGAGTAATCGGGGCGGCTTATAACACTTTTACCACGGCGTCTTGGGTGTATTTGTTTATGAAAATGCACCACGAGGGGCTAGTGAGCCGCCTCCTGCATCACACGGGTAAATTATTCTCCAAAAAATAAGGTGTAGTTTTCCAAATATTTGTTATGACATCGGATTTTCCTTCTATTTCTGATTTAGCCAGTAAAGCGGGCGCGCCGGTTTTGAATGCGCAAGGCACGCAAGGGGCACAGACAAAATTTACAGAGAAGATGAAGGAGATTGGCATAAAAGAAAAAGAAGCGATTGTCGCCCAAAACGCCGGCGCGCAAAATTTGCCGTATATTGATTTGGCCAAGTTCGCGATCGCGGCTGAAGCGCTTAAAGTTTTGCCCCAGGAGCTCGCGACCGAAGCCAAGGCGGTATGTTTTTTCTTTACCGCCGAAGAAATTCGTTTAGGGACCGTGGAATTTACTCCCGATATTGAAGAATTAGCTTACCAAATTGGGGAACGCCACCACGCGCACGTGGGTGTTTATTTAATTTCTCAAAATAGCTGGGAGCACGCTTTAAAACTGTACGCTAATTTGCCAATTGTTAAGGCCGTCTCTAAAGAAATTAATATTACCGATGAAGAGCTTAATCGCTACGCTTTAAACATAGGCAATCTAAGCAGCATTCATGAGGCGTTTAAGCAAGTTTCGATTACTGATATTTTGACTTTAATGATCGCCTCGGCTTTAAAAGTTAGCGCCTCGGATATTCATGTGGAAGCCGAAGAAGAGGGAATCAAGGTGCGGTACCGTATTGATGGCGTGCTTCAGGACGTGGCCGAGCTCCCCAAGGATCAGTGGAAGCGGTTTGTGTCGCGTATTAAACTTTTGGCCGCTTTAAAAATTAACATTACGGACCGGCCGCAAGATGGGCGCGTGACTTTGAAACTTTCTCAAAATAGCCTGGACGTGCGCGTGTCCACCATGCCAACTATTCATGGCGAATCCGTGGTGATGCGTATTTTGCACAGCGGCAGTAAGGGTGTGACGTTTGATGAACTCGGCATTCGCGGCGAAGCGTACGTGCGCCTCAAGCACGAGGTAGAGCGCCCGACGGGCATGATAATCACCACGGGGCCGACCGGCAGCGGTAAAACCACTTCACTGTACGCTATTTTGCGCACGCTGAATAAGCCGGATGTTAAAATCATTACGCTCGAAGATCCGATTGAAATTAAAATGGAAGGCATTAACCAAAGCCAAGTGGACGCGGCCCGCGATTACACTTTTGCCAAGGGCCTGCGCAGTATTTTGCGGCAGGATCCGGACATTTGCATGGTGGGTGAAATTCGCGATTTGGAAACCGCGGAAATCGCTATTCAAGCGGCCTTGACCGGGCACCTGATGCTTTCGACCATTCATACCAACAGCGCCTCGGGCGCGATTCCGCGTTTTCTTTCTATGGGAGTGAAGCCGTTTTTGTTGGCTCCGTCACTCAATTCCATAATTGGGCAGAGACTAGTCCGGCGGATTTGCCCGGATTGTGTCGAAGAAACAGAACTTCCGAGCGATACGCTAGAGCGAGTTGGTAAGGTACTGCAAGAATTGCCGGACAAAGAAAAAGCGAATGTGAATTTTACAGATTTGCATTTTTATAAAGGTAAGGGTTGTGAGGTTTGTAGCGGCCTGGGGTTTAAGGGCCGGGTGGGAGTTTATGAAATTTTTACCATGAATAAAGAAATTGAAGAGGTAATTTTGTCGGGCAAAGTTTCGGAATATACGATTCAGGAATTGGCCGTAAAACAGGGCATGATTACCATGGCGCAAGATGGTATTTTAAAGGCCCTCGACAAAATTACGACTGTCGAAGAAGTGTTTAGGGTTACGGAATAGGTGGTTTTGTGGTATAATGTAAGTAGTAATAATTTAATTTTATGTCGTGCAGTTTTGCGCCGCGCTTCAGCGGACATTGCGCGGCACGATTTTGTTAAATCGTATGATGACATATCGTTTTGCCACGCAACCAGAGACCCCGACGCCACCGGTCAGGATTTATAAGTGGATAGCATTATCGTTTTTGGTTATAACGGTGGTTTTGTTTGTGGTGATTGTGTTTATGCTGTCAAAAAAGGTAACGGTGACTGTGGTCGCTAAAGAGGATATTAAAAGCGTGGCGATGACGGTAAAAGTGCAACCCAAGGCGCTCCTGGGCGCGATCGGGGGAACAGTGACCACCACGCCTTTTGCTTGGTCCGAAGTCTTTCGGCCTACTGGCACTAAAGCGCAAGTGGGGTTAGCCACGGGCCAAGTGATACTTTACAATAAAACTACTGCCCCGCAAGGTTTAGTAAAAATTACTCGCTTGCTGTCTCCGGATGGCGTGTTATTTCATTTGAGCGATAAAGTGACGGTACCGGCGAATGGCCAGGTAACGGCGAATGTTTACGCGGATAAAGAAGGCGCCGCGAGCGAGATCAAGCCCACTACCTTTACTATCCCCGGGCTCTCGCCCGAAAAGCAGAAAGTAATTTACGCGGAGAGCAAAGAGCCGATGAAAGGCGGCACCACCTTGGTCGGCATGCTCACGAGCGAAGACGTTAATAGCGCCACCAAACAATATAAAGATAAGGCGACCGAGGCGTTTTGGAACAGTGTTTCGAGTACTTTGCCAAAGGATAATAAATACGTAGTCACAGTGAGCGTGAAAGAAGTTACTATTAATCATAAACCCGGTGAGGAAGTGAGTGAATTTATTATCAGCGGGACCAGTACGGCGGCGGTAGTGGCTTATAAAGAGAGCGATTTAGTCGCGATTTTAGAAGAGGCCATAAGCCAAAAGGTAGATGTTAATAGCGAGAAAGTGATTTCTTTAGACAAAAATCCCAAAGTTACGCTCGCCCAGTTTGACGCGTTGAAGGGCACCGCGGACCTCTCGATAAAACAAAATTTAGTGGTGACGGTAAACCCGGATGGAGAGGCGCTCGCGGCGCGTAATTTTATGGGCAAGAAGAAAGATGAAATCGAGCGCTATATTATGGGGGTAGATCATGTTTACGCGGTGGATGTTAAGTTCAGTCCTTCTTGGATTTCTACCGCGCCATCGGTACCGGATCGAATTAAAGTGATTGTGAAGAGTGTGAAATAATGAGCTAAATGTTAGCTGACTGATTGGACGCTGTCGCTATGGGTAAGATGAGTTCGCTCGTCCGCTGGTCATCTTGGCGATGACGCAGCGGGCTATGCGATGGTAAGGTTATTGACAAAGAAAAATAGTTGTAGTAGACTAGATATACTCGATAGGCAAGGGCTACCAACCTTTGCAGCGCAGAAAACCAACGGCCGTGCACCTCAAGTGGCGCATGGTAAAAATGAGTTAAATATTCGGGTGGAACCGTCCTACGCTCCTTCGGAGCTTCGGACGGCAAGCCGTCAGAAGCTTGCTGTTATCTAGGACCCCGGTATCTCTAGTTTTGAGATAGCGGGTTTTTTGTTAACGACCAAAATTTACGAAGTAAATTTTGAGTCAGTTAACAACCCCGTCGAATGACGGGGTAGCTAATATATATAATTTTAAGCAAATTTAAATATATGGATCAAGAACAACTTCAACAAGCTCGTCATTCCTGTGCGCACCTTTTGGCCGCGGCGGTGCGGAGTATTTGGCCGCAGGCGCTCAATGCTATCGGCCCGGCCATTGAAAGTGGTTTTTATCAGGATTTTGATATGGGAGATGTTACTGTATCCGAAGCAGATTTGCCGAAGATAGAGGAAAAAATGCGCGAGCTGGTAAAGCAGTGGGGGCCGTTTCAAACCATGGAAGTAAGCGTAGAACAGGCGCGGAAAGATTTTTCGTATAATAAATACAAACTGGAATTAATAGAGGAGTTTGCGGAAGGTGGAAAAAAGATTACGGAAAATGACCCAGGTAATTTTTTGGATTTGTGCAAAGGCGGGCACAGTGGTGACCCACAAAAGGAGTTGCGGCATTTTAAACTTTTGAGTTTAGCCGGGGCTTATTGGCGCGGTAGCGAAAAAAACAAAATGTTGACGCGTATTTATGGCACTGCCTGGCCGACCAAAGACGAACTCATGAAGCATTTGAACATGATCGAGGAAGCCAAAAAACGCGATCATCGGAAATTAGGCAAAGAGATGGGCTTGTTTGTTTTTTCGGATTTAGTAGGTTCGGGTATGCCTCTGTTTACGCCCAAAGGCGCGCTGGTGCGTAGCCAAATCGTGCAATATTCTCGGGATTTAAATACCAAGATTGGCTTTGGTGAGGTGCATACACCAAATATTAACAAAGGCGAATTATTTAAGATTTCAGGGCATTATGATAAGTATAAAGACGACATGCTTATGGTAAAAACTCATTATTCGGATGAAGAATATTTTTTGAAACCCATGAATTGCCCGCAGCATACTCAAATTTACGCTTCGTCCATGCGAAGTTTTCGCGATTTGCCAATTAGGTACTCGGATTTTGCGAATTTGTATCGCGACGAACAGCCGGGCGAACTTTCGGGTCTCACGCGCCTCCGCAGTTTTTGCCAGGATGATGGCCACTGCTTTTGCCGTGAGGACCAAATTGCCGAAGAGTTTAGCAATGTTTTGGGCGTTATCAAAGAGGCGCTGGCAACTTATGGCCTAAATTATTGGATTAGGCTGTCCTTGAGCGACCAAAAACAGCCGGAGAAATATTTGGGCGATCGCGACACTTGGCAAAAAGCCGAAGCGACTTTGCGTGAACTGCTGAAAAAAAATAAGGTTGAGCATAAAGAAGCTATTGGTGAAGCGGCTTTTTACGGGCCGAAGATGGATATCATCGCCAAAGATTCACTGGGGCGTGAGTGGCAGATTTCGACAATCCAGTTAGATTTAAATATGCCGGCGCGTTTTGGTTTAAAATATATTGATTCTGATGGTAAAGAAAAAACTCCGGTTATGATTCATCGCGCGTTAGTTGGCTCTCCAGAGCGGTTTATGGGTATTTTGATAGAGCATTTTGCCGGCGCCTTCCCCGTGTGGCTTGCGCCGGTGCAAGTAGCGTTGTTACCAGTTTCGGAAAAGCATGTAGCGGGAGCGCAAAAAATTGCTGCGGAATTTAGGGCGGCAGGAATACGCGTGGAGACAGACACGGCGGACGAGACTGTAGGCAAAAAAGTGCGTAATGCCGCTAAGCAAAAAGTGCCCTATATAGTAGTGATGGGTGATCGGGAGTTGGAGGGCGGGGAGTGGGCGGTGCGGGTGCGGGGCGTTGAGGAACAATTGCCAATACAAAAATTAGACTTTATTGCGCGAGTACAGGATGAGATTAAAAAGCGCCGTTAACGATTAACGATAGCAATAAAAAATCCCCTTCGACTACGCTCAGGGGATTTTTTAAGTTACGCTTGCGCTTGTGTCGGTGGCCGTTCTGAAGGGTTATCTTCATGGCGGGGAAATGGCTTTTCGTCAACACTTTCGGCTTCGAGTGCCGCCAGCTCTGCCGGACTTTTGCCTTTACGGATTTGTTCACCTCGAGCCAAGGCCGCTAAAAATTCAGGATCTTCTGACAATGGTTCAAATTGAGGCATTCCTTCACGCATATATTTTAAATTAAGATAAATAATGCAACTTAATTAAGCGGCTCAGTTAGCCTATCTGGCGTAAAAGGCGGGGTGTGTTTTTGACGGATTTTTTCTCTATCTAATTTAAGCCTAATTTCATCCAAGAGGTGCTCGCCTCTTGCCAGTAGTTCCCGCAGTTTCATATTCGTTTCTTCCAATTCTTGGATTTTAGGGTTTTCTGGAATGGACAGGGGCATTTCTTTTAATTGAGCCATAAGATGACAAATTAAAACTTATTAAAGATAATATAGCACATTTTAGGAGTTTTGTCAATAGGCATAGGCCGGTTGACGGATTGGCGCCTGATCTCTACAATAGTTATCTATATGACTTCTAGCCTCCTCCCCAAAATTATTGTTATTCTCGGGCCCACGGCTTCGGGCAAAACCGAGCTGGCTTTGCGTTTGGCCAAAGAATTTTCCGCCAAAGGCGGACCAGCCTCTGGCTGGAATGGCGTTGAGATAATTTCGGCGGATTCGCGTCAGGTTTATAAGTATTTGAACATTGGGAGCGCCAAGCCAAGCGGTAAATGGGAGAAGTTACCTGATAGTGACGGCCAAGATAGTAATCAAGATAACGCTAATCAAGTTTACATGGTAGACGGAGTGCCGCATTACCTCATGGATATATTAGACCCAGCGGAGAGTTTTAGCGTGGCTGATTTTAAACGCCTGGCTTTAGAAAAAATCGCGGATATTCAGAGGCGCGGGAAGATTCCTTTTATAGTGGGCGGCACCGGCCTTTATATTCAGGCGTTGGTAGAGAACTGGGATATCGCGGGGGTTTTGCCTAATAAAGAATTGCGGGACGAGCTGGAGGCAAAAAGTTTGAGTGAGTTGATAAAACAGTTGGGAGTAGCGGACAAGCAATCGTTAAAAATTGTGGATCTTAAAAACAAGCGGCGCGTAATTAGGGCGCTCGAGGTAGCGCTGGGCGGCGGGGGGGCGGCGGCGCGACGCGGGAAACGTACCAAGAATAAGCTATTTGATTATTTAATGGTGGGAATTAATTGGCCACTCACTACTTTGCGCGAACGGATTCAAGCGCGCTTGGCGGAGCAATTGGCGCGCGGATTTACCCTAGAAACCAAGAGTCTAATACGCGCCGGGTACAGTTTGGACTTGCCGAGTTTAAGTAGTCTTGGCTATAAGGAGATAGTGCGCTATTTGGCTGGCGAGATGACTGACCTTGAAGCCGAAGAAAAAATTGCCACGAATATTTGGCGTTATGCTAAGCGCCAAAACACTTGGTTTCGGCAGATGCCTGGAATCAACTGGATTAAGGGCGCGGATTATGACGAGTCTACCCGACTGATTCAACAGTTTCTGCGCTGAAATTTAAGGCGTGGCCGCGGGAGGGGGAGTAGCGAGGGGCAATTCTTCGCTCAAGAAGTCTAACTTTTTACCGGTCACGGCGTCTTTAGCGGTGATATGAACTTTAGAAATTAAAATGGTTTGGCTGGGGTTCCTTTTGTTAATAACCACGCTGAAGGGGAGGGTGGCGAGTTCCAGGCTCGTAGGTAGTTTAGGTATGGTCCAAAGCAGATTTTTGTCTGGTTGATTAAATACCACACTGCCGAGAGACGAGGAAGCGGTTTCCGCAAAAGTAATATCGCCAAATAAGCTAGCGCTAACCACGACATCTTGGAGTTCATGAGCAGAGTTAGTAATGAGCCAATTAACATTGAATTGGGTTTTGTCCTGGTCGTTTTTGGCGGTAGTCACTTGGCTTTCAAAAGCGAGATCAGAAGAGCAGGTTATACCGATGGGCGCGCTAGAGAGCGATTGATTGGCGCCAGTGGTATCAGTAAAGACTAGCGAACCGAGAGCCGAGATGGTGGAAGTGCCGAGAGCAGTCACATCAAAATTGGCTGTGGATTTTATCGGGAGGCGCAGGTCTACGATTGCCGCGGCGCCGGGTTTTAAGCGGGCTAGGGCCGGGAGTTGTTTACTCGTCCAAACAATGGTGCCGCGGCGAATGGAGTCGCTTCTTTGCTCGCCAATGATAGTGCCGTCGAGCGGGTCAGAGATCGCGGCCCAATCCAAGAGACTTTGTTTTTTTAAAGAGGGAGCGTCCAGGACCAATTTTAAAGCGGCATTTTTTATATCACGCGCGCTGTTATTTTTTACCTGCAAGGTGATGGTAAGCATTTCGCCAGGCTTTGAATCAAAATCTTTGGTAGTGCCATTGATGGCGAGGCTAATTGATAAATCATTATTTTCTACCGCTGTTGTTACGGCGCTCTCGGCTAGGCGGTAGGAGCTTTTGTTATCAAGATTAGTATAGAGCGCGGCTGCCAAGGGCGTAGATGAAACCTCGCTCGCGCTGGTAAACGCGCCGGTTATTTTATAAGTCATTTCTAAAGGAGCGGTGGTAGTAGCCTCGGGCGGCGTTAAAAGCGCCCAGGCGCCGTTTACCAGGGCGGGGCTACTGCTGGTAAGATTAAAATTGCCCGGCCAGCTTGGTTTAATTGCTAAGCGGCCGCCGATATTTTGGAAATTTTTAACTTTGATGCTATAGCTAACGGGCGAACCGACCGTAGCGACGGCTGGGCCAGTGAGGGAGAGTAAGGCCTCACTGGCGGTTAAGTTAGTAATAGTACTGGCGACTTGTTCCAAAGTAGAGTTAAATTTTTCCGGTTGGTAATGAATAAACGCGCGCCAGGAGAATGCCGAGCCGGCATCGCCATAAGGCCGCCCGGTAATACTAATGGCACCGCGCCCATATGGAGGAATCGTGCCGAGACGCCATTCATTATGGCCGGCATTTTCCGCGGGGGCAGAACTGGCTAGAAATACAAAACCATCGGGAGCGTAAACATTAAGGGTGGCGTTGTGCAGCGAGACTTTTTCCGTATTGATATAGGAAATAGTGTAAGTGGTGGTAGCGCCCACCGCAATTTTAGAGGGTCCGGTTAGACTAAAGTTCAGAGCATCAGTAGTAATGGCGCTCGAAGTCCACCATAAAAATTTAGCCCAAATTAAACCGGCTGATAAAACCCCTAAGACTAAAAGGCCAATTAAAAAATTGAGCAGGGGGCGGGATTTTTTAACAGTAATGTTCTTCATGTCCGGCAGGGTTCCATCTGGTTCTTGGTAGATATTCGTGAGTTCGCGCGAAATATTCGCCGAGGTCTCGGCAGTGGTTGAAAGGATGGATCTTTCTTCCTCTCCATCTACCGGCAAGGGATTAGTGCTTTTAGGGCGAGCGGGTGTTGTTTTACCCTGCCTCATCGGCTCGCCTCGCTGACGCTTTGGCGAAGCGGGCAGGCGAGCGCGTGGTGTGCTGTGGCGTTTAGGGGTAGTTTCGGGCATAGATAAATTATTTTTTGAAAGCCACACTCCAAATAGTGTCGCTATTTAATGAAGATAAATTAATCGCCACGCCATTATCCGCCAAGGTAACCTTGGGGCCGCTGTGCCAAGCCGGGCGCCATTCAGGCGGAAGAATTACCTGACTTTCAAAAGCTGATTCCACGCCGGATTGCCGCATAACGACGAGCTGGTAGCGCCCAGTTTGCGGGAAGAGCAGGCTGGGCGAAAGCCAGCCTAAATCGCCTCGGTGGCTAGCGCGGATATTCCAGGCTTTAAATGGTAGGCGGTAAGAAAAACGGACGCGGCTAATGGTTCCGGGTTCGGTTACCACCCAATTGCCAAAAGCGTACTTGCCGAATTCTTTAGTGACGCGAGTGCCGGTATGTTCGTCGATGGCTATTTCTTGTTCGAGGTTGCTTAAGTTAGCATCTATTTTTGCCCAAGGGTAGGGAACGCGGAATAATTTTTCGTCTGGCCAGCTAAAGCCGCTCGCCGAGAGGAGGACACTGCCCGCGGGCACGTAAAGCCTTAAATAATTAATGTTAGCTTGGTCATACAAAGGGTTGCCAGTGCTGCCCTGGTGTTCGCGAGTAATTTCTACGGTATTGATAATGCTGCCATCGCCGCTAATAACGCTTTGATGAGAGATATTTTGTTTGATAGCGCGATCGCTTTTGCCGCCTTGGATATTGGCCGAGACGACATAGAGAAAATCTTGCGAGTTTGAAGTGCCGAGCAAGCGCCCGCTCCAGCCGTAGCGGTCAACCAAAGCCTCGGCGGCAGGATCCACAAAATAAGCTTGGATTTCTTTTTGTTTTAAAGCGTCGGCCAGGGTTACTAAAAGAGGCAACGCTGTCCCGGGCGTAACTTCGGAAAAATAATTTAATAAAGCCGGGCTGATTTCCGAGAGGATAGCCTTGGGTTTGTTAGATTTTCTCTCGGGCTCGCTTTCAATAATGGATTGGAGAGCGAGGATAGCGTTGTCCTTTGAAAATGCCAAGCCGCGTTCAGGGATATTAACTGGCCCGGAGAGGGTTAAGAGGCGCTCTAATACGCGGCCATTAATGGCGATGACGCCGTCCAGCGTGACCGCGCGGCTGTGGCGATAAAACCAGAGCAGTTTTTCGGCGCTACTCGGGAAATCCGGGAACCAATTAGCGTCTTGGAACTCCCAGCGTTTATTAGCGAGGCTCAAAGGCAGGGGCGGCTCTAGGTAGGTGTCGAGCTGGCCTTGCAAGTCATAGCTCCCGCCGGGAGGGATTTCGAGGCTTAAGAGCTTGCCATCTTTAAAGTTAGCTAAGGCGAAACTGCCAATAAAGCCTCCGGTCGGCCTAATTTCGTGTTCGTTTTGAAACACCAAGAGATAGGTTCTTTGTCCATGGCCGCCAAAGATTTCGGCAATAGTGGCTTCCACGTCCACCAATTCACTTAAGTCGTGGGTGATGCTCTCAAGGAGAGCGCGACCGATTAGCAAGTCGCTTTGGTAAGCGGCCGGGACTATCCCCGCGTCAATGTCTTTAAGATAAGAAGAGGCCAGGCGGTAATGAGGGAGAGCCAAACGCAAAGATTGTGAGAGCAGAGAGAGGCGCGCGAGCAAAGTGCTGGACGGATTAGCGGCGGGCAAGCCAGCGAGAAGTTTGGCGTTGCCAACGGCTAGTTCTTCGGCGGCTAAAACTAATTCTTGGCCACTGGTAACGCGGTTACCTATTAGCGGCAAGGTAGCAATAGTAGTTTGGAGCAGTGGGTGAGAAGAGCGGATGATCTCGGAGGCAGATCTAAGTTCGTTTAGAGCCAAGCCATTCCTTTGTTCCGCCAACGCCAAGTTGCCCTGAATAATCGCGGTGGTAGCTTCGGCTAATGACTTAAAACCACTCGTGCCAAAGACAGCTAGCTTGGCTAAGGAAGAGTGGAGATCCTCGTAATAGCTTAAGGCGAGGCGCGGCAAAGCGAACAGCGCGATAGCCGCGAGCGCGGCGCCAACGAGCTTATATTTAAATTCTTTTTTAAATAAACTAGATTGGAATAAAGAAGAAAATAAATTAGAGCGAGAGGGCAGTGCCGAGCGAGTCGGCCTTAAAGAAAAAATCTTATCTATTGAATTAGTGCTGGGTGGTGAAACTGGTTCTGGGCGTGGAGACGAAGTAGTATGCTTGGTTGGGGCGAGCGGGGGCGCCTCGGCCGGCGCTTCGTGGTAAAAGTGGTAGAGAGGACTTGGGGAAACAGTCGGAGCCACGGATTCGATTTTATGCCAGGGGCTGGTATTAGTTTTTAAGTTTATTAAGTGCGCCGAGGTGACGGCGGGAGTTTGAACATGATGAATAAAAAATTTTAAACCCGCCCCCTTAGAAGTTGGCGATTGAGTGGCAGCGGCAAGCGGGGGAGCGGCTTCGCAGGTGGCGCGGTTGTGCCCGACCGCGTGGCACGTTTTACAACGTCTTAAATTTTTTTTCGGCGGGTGTAAGCGAGGCATGAAAAAGAGAAGACCAAATAACACCTAGTATTAAGAAGTGCTGGTAGCTTAGTATTATTATACACTATAATACTTGTTTTTGGTATGAGTCCCAAGTAGTTTTAGCCACAGATTCCCAAGAAAGAGAGGAAATTAAGTTTTGGCCGGATTTTATCAGGGCGGCGCGCTCGTTGTGATTGTTTAATAAGCGTAAAATTGTGTTGGCCATAGCCAGAGAGTCGGCGGGGTCGAAGTAAGCGGCGGCAGTTTTTAGTAATTCTGGCAAACAAGAAGAGTCGCTGGCCGCTACCGCCAGATTGTTTTGCATGGCTTCAAAGGCCGGGAGGGCCGAGCCTTCATAAAAAGAGGGGTGGACATAAAGCGTGGCATTTTGGTAGAGAGCCGGGAGGTCCGCGTCGTCTACAAAATCAGTATAAATTGCCCCAGATAGTTTTTTCCAGTCCGGGGAGTTAATTAAGCGATTGTAAAAGTAATTTTTTTTGCCTATAAAAACTAATTGGTATTGTTGGGGCGCTATTTTTTCTATCTGCGCCCAGGCTTTAACTAGCCCTTCTAAATTTTTGTGCGGGTAAGCCACGCCGACATATAAGGCGTAGGGTTTAGTTATTTTGTGTTTGGTGAGTAAGTTATGAGCGGTAGGTTGTTGTAGGCGGTAGGTTGTAGGTGGTGAGAGGGGCGCGGGGGCGAGCGGTGTTACAGTAATTTTGTTAGAATTTATTTTTGGGAAGTTTTTTAAAATATCTTGTTTAGAAAAATTGCTCGGCGTAAAAATATGCCGGCTATTTAAGATAGCGTGGTTGAGGATTTTTTTAAAAGCTAAATTTTTTAGCCAGTATTTTATTGGCCCGAGGGCGCTGGCGCGGCGGGAAGGATAATTGAGTAGGAGTAAGTCATGAATTGTCGTAACAAACGGACGACGGTAAAAAATGGGAATGTTCCAATGCGGCACGTGCAAGAGGTCGAGTTTGGCGCGATTAAAAATTCGGGGCAATAAAATTTGTTCGGAGAGCGAATACCAAGGGATATCAGCTAAGATTTTTTTAAAGCGCGGGTTTTGGGGCGAGTAGGCGTCCCAATTAGCGGAGCGTAAAAAAATACTAAATTCGGCTCCGGGATCGAGTATCTCCAGATGCGCGATTAGTTGTTGAATATAGCGGCCCAGGCCGCCTTGCTCGGGGCCGTAGAGTCGGGCGTCAATGCCGATTTTGGGTAAAGTTTTTTTCATAATTATCCGTATTATAGCGTAATTATTAATAAACAGCCACGGGCTTGCGAGGATACTCTAATTTAGAGTACAATAGTCCCAGTATGTATTTAAGTAAAGTTTTAAATCGAACCGTGGTGGACAGTTCGGACGCGCGTATTGGTAAACTGGAGGACATACTAGTGTCGCCCGTGCCGGGCTCATACGCGCCGGTCACGTTTTTGCTTGTTAAAACGCGCCGCGGGGAGGAGCGTTTTATTCCGTTTGAAGCCGTGTCTAATTTGGGCGGGGACGGCGTGAGTTTAAAGTATTTGTTCGCGTCTTTGCCAGTGGTGGCGCCGCCTCAAGAGGCGATTCGGCTGGTGCGTGATGTTTTGGACCAGCAAATTGTGGACGTGGAAGGGGCGCGGGTGGTTCGGGTTAATGATTTAAAGTTTGGCACGGTCGGAGCCGCGCTTTCGGTGATTGGAATTGACGTGAGCTGGCGCGGAGTACTCCGGCGCCTCGGCCTTTCGGGCCTGGATATTTTTAACGTGTTTAAAATAAACTTGATAGATTGGCGGAGCGCCGAGCCTCTCAAAGGCACACTTAAAATTGACACGGTTTCGCAAAAATTAACCACTATTCACCCGGCAGATTTAGCGAATATCGTGGAAGACTTGAATGTTAAACAGGGCAGCCACCTGGTGAGCGCGCTGGATTCGAAAACAGCCGCGAAAGTAATCGAGGAAATGAGCCCGGAAATTCAGAGGCTAGTTATTCGCTACCTGGGGCCGGAGCGGGCTTCTAAAATTTTAGAGAGAATGTCCATAGACGAGGCCGTGGACCTTTTAAAAATGATGAGCGCGAGCGAAGCCAGGAAATTTTTGTCGTTTCTTCAAGATTTGCAGTCGAAGAAAATGGAGCGGCTCTTGGCGTATGAGAATGACACCGCGGGCGGTATGATGACACTTGATTATGTAACGGCTCGGCCCGAGTGGACAGTGGCGGAAACCATTGACGAGATTAGGCGTGCCTCACCCCAGCTACGTTCTATTTTATATGTCTATATTACCGACGAGAAAAATAAACTCAAGGGAGCCGTATCGCTACGTACTCTAGTGGTGGCCAAGCCGGATCGTGCTCTCAAAGAAGTTATGAAACGATTGCCTAAAAATTCTATTTTGCGTTTACACGACCATGTTAACCGGATCGTGCGCGTGATGACGAAATATAATCTTTTTACGGCCGCGATTGTGGACCATGATCATAAATTGGCCGGGGTTTTAACGATTGATGACGTGATGCGCCATTTGGTGCCGAATGCCTAAACAGGAGTTATGCGCCTAAAATTGAATAAATTTCTTAAATATTGGCCAGTTTTTTTGGCAGTGGTAGGCCCGGGGATAATTACCGCCGTGGCGGATAATGACGCCGGGGGCGTCGCGACTTATACAGTCGCGGCGGCCATGTATGGCATGGCCTCGCAATATTTAGTGGTGCCGACGACTTTTTTACTCGCCTTGACCCAAGGGATTGGGGCGAAATTGGCTATTGTGACCGGCAAGGGTCTCGGCGCTTTAATTCGCGAAAATTACGGCGTGCGCGTGTCGGTGGTAATTTTTTTAATATATTTCGTGGTTAACCAGGGAGTCGTGCTCCAAAATATCAGCGGCCTCAAGGCTTCGCTCCAGCTTTTTAACGCGCCCTGGCAACTAAGTTTAATTTTAGCCTGTTTAGCGTTGACGGTTTTTGTAATTGTTTTTAATTTTAAAAGCATTCAGCGGGTATTTTTGTTCATGATTTTGTTTTACATCGCTTACGTGGTCTCCGCTTTTTTGGCGGGCCCCAATTGGGGGCAGGCGGCGCGCGAAAGTTTTGTGTGGCCGCGTCTCGTTAATGTTTGGGACGCGCGCTATTGGTTTTCTTTAATCGCGGTTCTTGGCACCACGATCACGGCTTGGGGGCAGTTTTTTGTGGCCAGTTTTATTGTGGACAAGGGCACGCGCGCCAGCCAACTTAAAGCCGAACAGGCGGAAATTTACGGCGGCGCTTTGGTTACTAACTTCTTTTCTTGGATGATTGCGTTGTCGGTAACCTATACTTTATTCGCGCATAAAATTGTGGTGAGCAGCGCGGGCGAGGCGGCGCTCGCCATGGCGCCGTTTGCCGGAAAAATGTCATCATTTTTGTTCGCGGGCGGTCTCTTTGGAGCGTCGCTCTTGGGGCTCACGATTGTGCCCCTCGCGACCGCGTATGTGTTTACGGAAATGCTGGGGTTCGAGCGCACGCTCAATTCTAAATTTAAATCGGGCCGCCCGTTTTATATTTTTTTTATGATTCAGATTCTGATCGGCCTTCTGGCGGCGCTCCTCCCCAGCACTAATTTATTTACTTTAACTTTGTACGCTGATTTTTTGAATGGCGCGATGCTTCCGATAATCTTTTATTTTTTAATTAGATTTTCGGAGGACAAGGCGATTATGGGGGAGAGGGTGAGCGGGCGCGTCACCAGATTCATTATCCGGCTCGCGGCAATTTTAATTATTCTGGCAGTCGTGGTAACTTTTGTCGGCAAGATTTTTGGGTTGTAATTAAATTATTTAAAGATTTTATTTATTCAAGCTGGGTAAAAGATCCAGCCATTTTTCCGCGGCTAGATGCCAGCTAAATATTTTAGAGCGCTCTAAGGCCGAGTGTTTTTTTAGTTCATATAGTTTGGGGTCGGAGATAAGAGCAATTAAATTCGCAGCGATTTGCTCGGGGTGGTGTGGGTCAATGAGAAGAGCCGCGCTACCGACCACTTCTGTTAACGAAGAGCGGGCTGAAGTTATGACCGGCACTCCCAGGCTCATGGCTTCGAGCACCGGGAAGCCGAAGCCTTCGTAAAAGCTCGGAAAAATAAAAACCTCGGACGCGGCAAAGAGGGCGGGTTTGTCACCAGCTTCGACATAACCTAAAAATTGAATGGCAGCGTGAGAGTTCGCGAGGGCGGCGGCTCTGTAAATTTCCTTATTTTTCCACCCCGGCGCGCCAGCGATGACGAGCTTAAAATTAGCCGGTAGCTTGGGGTAAGCGGCTGAAAAGCCAGCGATTAAGCCCAGCAAATTTTTGCGCGGTTCAATGGTGCCAACACACAGGGCAAAACGCTCTGGTAAATTATATTTTTGGCGCACGGCAGTAACCGCGCGGCTCCTCGCTTCGGCGGAGACGCCTTGGAAATTTTCAAAGGCTGGGTTCTGGCCAGGAGTTAAGACGGTAATACTCTCTGGGTTGATTTGGTAATAATTTATTAAATCTTGCTTGGTGCTCTCGGAAGGCGTTAGTAAACGCGCGGCCGCTTGGCACTGTTGGCGCGGCGCGAGCAGACGGTGCCAAAGATTTTGGCGGCTGGTAAAAAACTCCGGAAATAATAAAAATGTTAAATCGTGAATCATTAAAACGTGTTTAACATTTTTGGAGCAAGCAAAAAAATTAAAATTTGGCGAATATAAAATATCTAATTTGGCGGGGCGAGGCTTGGCCTGGCGTAAAATAAATTTGTCTAAATGCGGGCGGCGCAGGAGTAAAAGCGACAGGTTTAAGAGCTTGTTAGGCCAGCGGGTCAGCACGAAATGCACGTTAGCTTGCTCCCAGGGCGGAAGAGTTTTGGTTTTGATGTCCCAAGAGTTCGCGAATAAATAATACTGATTGGTCTGGTCTCGCCCAAAAATCGCGGTGAGGAGTTCCACGGTAAATTCGCCGACGCCAGTGCGGTAGGCTTCTACAATAGTGCGCAGGTCAATGCCGATGTTCATACAGCGGCTAGGGTAGAGAGCGGAAAAGCGATTTGTTTGAGCCCCACGCGCTGTTCTTCTAGGCGTTCAGCCACATAACGTGTGATAGCTTGTTTGAAAACGGCGGAGTCAAATTGGCTGGCATGGGTTTTAATTCTAACAGGGTCCCAAGCAGTGTAATCAAAATTCGTTAGAGCCATAAATAGCGCCTCCCAGGTTTGCTCGTGGAAGAATACGCCCGTCACACCCGGGATAATAGTTTCGGTAGCGCCGCCGTCCGCGTAGGCGATGACGGGTCGGCCGGCGGCCATGCTTTCTATGGGAGTAATGCCAAAGTCCTCGACTTGGGGGTGGATAAAAGCGCGCGCCCGCGACAGGAGCGTGGCTTTGGCTGGTTCACTGACGCGGCCGAGAAATTCAATATTGTGTTTGGCGATGTCTTTAAGATGTTCCAGCTCTGGACCAGTGCCAAAAATTTTTAAAGGCCACTTGAGGCGATTAAAAACACGAATGACTAGATCCAGCTGTTTGTAAGGCACCAAGCGGCCGCCCGTAACATAATAATCCGCTACCGATGGGCTGATGGCAAAGTCAGTAACATTTACCGGCGGGTTGATGATGGCGGAATCACGGCGGTAGTATTTTTGAATGCGGCGGCGAACCGTGTCGGAGTTGGCGATAAAATGGTCCACGCGATCGGCGCTCATTTTATCCCAAAGCCGCAAGCGATGCAGAACGCGGGGTAGAAAGGCTTTGACTAAAGGGTTGTAGGGGAGGTCAGCGATATACTCATGCGTGTCGTTCCATAAATAACGAGTAGGAGTGTGGCAGTAAGAAATGTGTACAGAATTAGCGCCGGTAATAACGCCTTTGGCAAAAGCGCTGGTAGAGGAGAGGACAACGTCGAAATTGTCTAACCGATGACGTTCGGTGGCGATGGGCATAAAGGGCAAATACCACTGGTAGTGCGTTTTAATAAATGGCAGGCGCGCCAAAAAAGATTCGCGCACGTCGCTCTCTTTAAAATGCTCAACTTTTTGGTGGTCGGCAAATAAAACAAAAATAGGGGCAGTAGGCCACAGCTCGTGGAAAGCTTTTAAGACGCGCTCCGCGCCGCCATCTTGCGATAAATAATCGTGGACGAGTGCGATTTTCATGTTAGATAATTTTACGCTGTCAATCACTTCTTCGCTTTCCTCGCGCGCGAGCGCTCGGGGTGACCCGCCTCGGGCGGGTCAAACCCGCTCAGAAGTAATTGCCAGCGTAATTTAGTTTTTTAAACCACGGACCCTTTTTTGGATAGAACTACAAATGGGGTTTTGATTAAAATAATCAAATCAGTTAACAGGCTCCAGTGCTCAATGTAAAAAGCGTCCAGCTTCATTTCGTCCGCGAAATCGAGGTCGCTCCGGCCCGAGACCTGGGCGAGGCCGGTGATGCCCGGTTTAATGGCGAGTACAATTTTGTGCGGCTTGCCGTACTGGTCAACTTCCCTTGGCTGGTGGGGGCGAGGGCCTACCAGGCTCATCTCACCGATAAAAACATTCCAAAATTGGGGGGTTTCGTCGAGGCTCCAGCGGCGAATAAAGCGGCCAAATGGCGTGACGCGCGGGTCGTTTTGAATTTTATAAATCGGCCCGGCTTTAACACTATTGGTTTTAATTAATTCGGCTTCGCGCTCTAGCGCCTCTTCTCCGGAAGAGCCAAACTGCGCGCCGGTAGAATCTTTTTGAAACATGGAACGAAATTTGAGAGTGAAAAATTTATGGCCATACTGCCCGACGCGTTCATTTTTGTAAATAATCGGCCGGCCGGTTTCTATTAAAATTACTATATACACTACTAAATAAATTGGCGAGCAGATGATAAGCAGAATTAAACTACCGATTAAATCCACTAAACGTTTAATAATGCGCCCCCAGCCGGTGAGGCGAGTGCGCCGCAGTTCAACTATGGGAATGCCGGCAATGGTTGAGACGGAGAGATTAGAGGCAATGGTCGCAAATAAGTCCGCGGAGTATTTAAAAGTTATGTGGTGGTCGTTGGCATATTCCACGGCCGCGAGAGTCTCGGCTTCGTGGGCTTTGGGGTCGGTAAAAATAATTTCATCCGGGGTAAGGGCCGCGAGTTCGGCGGCGGTGCGGTCGCTAAAATTATTGAATTGGCCAACCACGAGGTAGCCGAGGCGCGGGCTGTGCTTGAAAGTATTGATGATAGTATCGGTAACCGCGGCCGAGCCGATAATAACCACGCGGCGCAGGCCCACTCCGAGGCGAAAGAGTAGGGTTTTGAGAGCGCGCACCAAGAGCCTTCCTAAAAATACGTAAACAATGGCGATGACCCAGCTAGTTAAAACTAAAAAGCGGGAATCGAATTTTTGGAGCGTAAAAAAAACGTAAATTGTGATGCCCGCGAAGCCGGTGGAACAAGCGAGCAGGAGGCGCAAAAAGTCGCGCGCCAACTTGCGGTTGGGGTCCAGGCTATACAGGCCGGCGAAAGCGAAAATAACCACCCAGGCCGCGGCCACGACAAAAACAATTGGCCAGTATTTGTTAAAAGGCAAATTAAAAATCACGGGGCGAATGGCCACGATTAGTTTGCTAAAGCGCAGGCTATAAGCGGTAAGGCCAGCGAGAATTAGCGCTAGATAGTCGAGCGGCACTTGGAACAAGGCAAAGGCCAATTCAAATCTCTTCATATTTATATGGGGTTATTTTAGGCTAAAAACTGCTCGGCGTCAATGTGACGAGGCGAGAGTTTGGAATGGTAATAAAAAGGCCAGAAAGGAGGGCTAAAAGGGTGGTAAGTTTCCAGTTTTTTATTTGACCACAACCTTATTTCCTGATAGTTTAGAGTTATGTTTACCGGTATAATCGCGCATAAAACCAAGATAGTAGCCGCGCACCAGGCGGGCGGTGATTTAAAGCTAGCTTTAGCAAAGCCGGCTAGTTTAAAATTAAAATTGGGCGATTCGGTAGCCGTGAATGGCGTTTGTTTAACGGTGGATAATTTGAAGAGAAATAACACGGCCGAGTTTTTGCTCATGCCTGAAACGCTTAATAAAACAATTTTTGGGAAAAATTTTGTGAAATTAATTGGCCAAGAAGTTAATGTGGAATTGCCCCTGAAATACAGGCAACGGATGGGCGGGCATTTTGTGCTTGGGCATGTTGATGGGGTGGGTAAAATCGTGAAGATTATAAAAAAAGGCCAGACCAAAGTTTTGGTAATCAATTATCCCCAGCAATTTAAAAAATTATTAGTTAATAAAGGTTCGGTAGCGATTGATGGCGTCAGTTTGACCGTGGCTAGTTTAGCGCCAAATAGTTTCTCGGTTTCGCTAGTCAATTATACTCTAAAACGCACAGCGTTTAATAAGAAGAAAGCAGGAGATTTAGTTAATCTAGAGTTTGATATTTTAGGAAAATATATTTTGAATAAATAAAAGAAAATTGCGCCGCGCTTCAGTAGACGTCGCGCGGCATGATTTCGTCAAATCATATGCTAAAAGCAGAACTTGGTAAATTTAAAAAGTTTGATGCGAAAAATTATAAAGTAGGGATTGTGGCGGCACAATTTAATGCTGATATTACCACCGAACTTTTGAAATTTGCCAAGAAAATGCTGACCGCATATCGAGTGCTGCCAAAAAATATTGAAATAGTTTATGTGCCAGGGAGTGTGGAAATTCCGGTGGTGCTTCAGGCCATGGCCGAGAAAAGAATCGGGAAGGGGAGTGGTAAAAATAAGTATGATTGTTTAGTGGCGCTTGGGGCCGTGATTAGGGGCGAGACCACGCATTATGATTATGTTTGTAAAATGGTGAGTGAGGGCGTGATGCGCGTGGCGCTAGATTATAATATTCCAGTGGGTTTTGGGGTGCTGACAGTAGAAAATAAGAAACAAGCCAGGGAGAGACTGGGAGTAGGCGGTGGGGCGGTTGAGGCGGCGCTTCAGACGGCAAAAATAATTCAAGAATTATAAGTTTGTTTGTCATTCCAACGACGAAGCCTGCCCGACACGCTGACGCGAGTCATGCGGGCGAGGAGGAATCTCTCTCACAATTATCAGACAGGGATCTCTCCTGCGACGTCGAGATGACATATAAAAAATATTTATTAATTTATTAGGTTTATGAGGAGGGTAGGGTTATTAGTAATAATAGTGTTAGTGGTTGGCCTCGGGATTTATTTAAACCGTGGCTACGCGCATTTTTTTAATGTAATTGGTATGTATGAAAATGTGTTGATACCGCCGAGCTGGGAAAACCCGGTAACAGTTGGAGAAAATAATAAGAAGCAGGCGCCTGCTATTACTTACGTAGCGCTCGGCGACAGCCTCACGGCTGGTACGGGAGTAAGCAATATCGAAGCTACGTATCCATATAAAATAGCGAGCGCTTTGGCGGCTCAAGAAGGTAGAGCAGTAAATTTGTTTAATTTAGCAGTTTCCGGAGCCACATCACTTGATTTGTTAGAAAACCAAGCCGGGAATCTTAAGGATTTAAAGCCAGATATTGTGACTATTTTAATAGGGGTTAACGATGTTCACGCCGTGGGAATAAGGATTGGCCAGTTTAGAGCCAATTTAGAAAAAATTATTGATCTTGCTAAAGCGGCGCGCCCAAAAAAAATCGTGGTCGGGACAGTGCCCTTTATTGGCAGTAAAAATATTTTATGGCCACCGTATGACAAATATTTCGCGGCGCAAAGCCGGCGTTATAGCGAAGTAGTCCGAGAAATAGCGAGCAAAAATGGGGTAACGGCGGCGGATTTTAGCGAGACATTTGATAAAAAATGGCGTGAGAGTGATTATTACGCCGAAGACAATTTTCATTTAAACGAAGATGGCCATAATATTTTAGCTAATATTTTTTATGCATCCTTTAATTGGTAGCGCGAGCGAACAAACTTGGCTTGTGGTTTTCGCCATGGTGATTTATTTTTTGGTTACAGTCAAACCTAGGGATAGCGGGTTATTTACCAAAGAAGTAACGGCCAGTGTTAAAGGCGTGGCAATTTTATTGATTATTTTTGGGCACGTGGGTTATTTTTTTATTAGCGACCACGCGTTTTTACCGCCCTTGTCTAATTTTAGCGGCATTGGCGTTGACATGTTTTTATTAGTTTCGGGAATGGGTTTGATGCTTAGTAGCCTCAAGTCGCCACTCACTATTTGGCAATTTTATAAACGGAGATTAAGTAAAGTTTATATACCGGTTTTAATTTCAATGGCCCTGCTTTTGATTTTGGATTTTTTAATTTTAAATAAAACTTACCCGCTGGGTTTGACGATTAAAAATATTTTCGGTATTTTTCCGCAAGCGGATATTTTTAACGATATAAATTCGCCCTTGTGGTTTATCACGCCGCTTTTGGTTTATTACTTAATTTGGCCGCTAGTATTTTCGCGCCGAGCGCCTTGGATTTTGCCAGTGATTTTTTTTGGGTTAGGGTATGCGCAAGCGAGCGATCAATTTTTAGGCAGACTGCCAATTGCCAGCGGTGTGTATGGCCTGTACCAGGTGCATGCCTCCCCGTTCGTAGTCGGAACGCTATTGGGTTTTTGTGTTTGGCATTTAAATAGATGGTACGAGAATCACGGGCGGGCGTTAGTGGAAAGCCATAGGAAATTATTTTTTTACGGGTATCGTTTGTTATTAATTTTAGCCGGGGCGGGGCTCTGGCTCACTCTCATGAGTGTGGACGTGAATAGCCGTTGGCAGGAGGTGGCGTTTTTTAGTTTATTATCCAGCGTCATGGCAGTATTATTTGTGGCAATATTGCCTGTTGAGGTCGGCGCTCTGGTTAAGCTTGGCGCGGCGTCGTTTTTCTTGTATGTTATTCATACGCCGCTCATGACGCGTTTTGATTTCTTGTTTCGATTTTTGCCGAGCGGCCTAGCTTTGGTTGTGTACCTGGCTGGCTTAATGGTATTATGGAGGTTATATTTGAGGTGGCGGGAGCGGCGGTTGTTAAAAAAAATTGATAATCACCAAAATTACCTATGAAAACATTAGAAGATTTAGTCGAAGAAGTTGAAGAAATAAAATTACGCAAGCTTTTTTATTATCAACAATATCTATGCCAGTATTAAAAAAATGGTGGTTAAAAAGATTTATTAAATAGAAAAATATAAAAAATATATGGTTTTAGACAAACCTAAAGTTTATTCTAAAGATGAATTAAGACAGCAGGGGTTAGTGATTGAGAGAGTTTTGCGGACTGGCACCAAAGAAGAGCTGGATAAGTTAAAGGCGATGTATCGCGATTCCGAGGTGCACCCACAGGTTAGAGCGCTGATTCGTCAAGTGGCGGCTATGGAAAACATGGCAGTACTTTTTTCTGAACAAACAGTTTCACTAGAGCCAGAAAGGAAAGGCGTGGGAATGCGGCCAAGAAAAAGGAAATAAATTTTAAAATAAACCCTGCACCAGAACGGTGCAGGGTGAACATTACGATAAGCCGAATTCTGTCCCCGCCTCCTCGGCGGATGGTAATCATTTATCTGGCCTAGTTATTGCTAACTAGATCTTAGCTAGTTTTGGCCCCTCGATAAACTCGGGGCTTTAGCTTCGCTAAAGCGAGCGAACTTTTCGAAACACCCGCCTCCGCCCGTGAGGGCTTCGGCGTGGCGCAGCGCTGCTCTTGCACTCAAGTAAGGATTTAGCCGTTTCACCTCTGGCCTTTTTGCCCTTGACCAAAGTTAAGCTATAATCGCTGATAAATCAGCTATTTGGGGCGAGCTCTCTTTGCCTTTTCAGACAAAGACGTCACTGATCGCACCTCGTCCCGACATTAAGCCGGGAGGTGGGTGTTACCCACTACCTGTGTCCCGCCTCATCGGCGGGGAGTGTTCGGACTTTCCTCTCCGACGCGCTGACGCGGTCGGAGCGATTACCTGTAATGAACGTTGGGCATATTAACATAAATGGCGGGTTTTGTCAATGGGCAATCGTAAGATTATTAGATTTTATACATTTCATCCTCGATCCATTTTTCGGGATTGCTTTTGATGTATTGTCTTATATTGATTAATGATTTTTGGTTTCGTATAACATGATCATGAAAACGGGATTGCCAGGCGAATTCGGATTCGATTGGGCGAATTCTTTTGGTACAAACCATTTTAAATTGATTGATAATCGAACCCAATGAATTTGATTTCCATTCTGCTCGTTTACCGCCAGTACGTGTGTCCGTAGAGACGCCCCGCCGGGGCGTCTCTACAATGTTGGCCAACACATTCGCGCCACGGGGCGCGCCTACTATGCCAATTATTAAATGAACATGATTGGGCATAATTACCCAGGTATCAATATCAATATTTGGTCGAATGATGGCTGTTTTTAATAATTCTTCTTCGGCAATTTTACCGACTGAAGATAATTCCATTACGCCTTTGTTTACATCGCCAAAATATTTTTCTCGATTTTTTGTGCAAATCGTTACAAAATATAAACCGGTCGAGGAATAATCATATCCTGGCAGTCGGTTTGATGGTATGCGGTATTTATGTAAATATTTATTTTCAACAGACATAATTATTATACCTGTTTTTTGTGTCCGTAGAGACGCCCCGGCGGGGCGTCTCTACAACGGGGCGTCTCTACACCTCTATCACCACCCCTCGACTGCGCTCGGGGCAAGCCGGCTTAGACTTCGATAACAACGGGTAGGATCATAGGTCTCTTCTCGGTTTTGGTGAAGAGGAACTGGCCGACGTAGTCGCGGATTTTATTTCTGATATAATTGGTGTCGGCCCAGGATTTGGGGTCAGAATCGACGACCAGTTTTTTGACGCGGTGGCGGAGATCCTCGATTAATTCTTTATGTTCTTTGAGATAGACAAAGCCACGCGAGATAATATCGGGGTTTTGAATTAAGAGGCCAGTTTTGGTGTCGACGGTGGCGATAATTACTACCATGCCATCTTCGGCTAAGGCCTGGCGATCGCGGAGGACTACATTGGTTTCGTCGGAAACACCAAGCCCGTCTACAAAGACATAATCGGACGGGAGTTTAGTGGTGGTAAGGACACCGGTGCCTTTAGAAAATTCCATTACTTGGCCGTTGTCAGCAATAAAAATATTTTCTTTGGGCATACCCATAGCAGCGGCTATTTTACCATTCAGGCGCAACATAAAGTGGTTGCCATGTTGAGGGACAAAATAGCGTGGTTTGAGTAAGCTCAACATTAATTTAACATCATCGGCTTTGGCGTGGCCACCGGCGTGTACATCCATCATTTCGTGGTGAATTACTTCAGCCCCTTTTCTAAACAAGGTATCTTTAAGGCGCTGGACAGTGCGTTCGTTACCAGGGATGACAGAGGACGAGAAAACAACCGTATCGCCAGGCACTAATTTGATTTCGCGATGTTCACCGGTCGCGATCCGCATTAAGGTGGCATTTTTTTCACCCTGAGCGCCAGTACAAATTACCACTACCTTATTCATTGGGTATTTGTCTATCTGGCGCATGTCGATTAGTATTTTGGAGTTGAATTTCATGTACCCTAGCTCTTTGGCGATTTCCACGTTGCTTTTCATGCTGTAGCCGCCGAGCGCCACTACCTTACCAAGTTTTTCCGAAATTTCAATAAGCTGTTTAATACGCGATAGCAATGAAGAAAAAGCGCCAATAATAATGCGGCCCTTGGCTTTCGTAATAAGGTCTTCCAGGTTAACTCCGATTTCGGATTCGGAAGTTTGGTGCCCTGGCATCATGGCGTTGGTGGAGTCGCTCATGAGGGCTAACACGCCTCGGTCACCAATTTTAGCGATGCGTTGCAAGTCGGCCGGTGGTTCGCCTACGGGCTGATAATCAAATTTCCAATCCCCAGTGTGTACCACAGTGCCTTCGGGTGTGTTGATAACAACCGCCATTGAATCAGGAATGTTGTGATTGACGTGGAAAAATTCGATATCAAAGGCTCCGAGGCGAAGATGGTCGTCAATTTTAACATTATGAATCCGGAATTGATTAACGTCGGTAAAATCGTCTTGGCGTTTTTTAATAATGGCGTTAGTAATGGGGAGCGCGTAAATTGGTGGATAACCAAGGTTGGGTACTAAGTGGGGAATACCACCAATGTGGTCGTAGTGACCGTGGGTAATAATAATACCGCGAATGCGCTTCTCTTTTCCTTTCAAATAATTCATGTTCGGAATGATGTAATCAATACCCGGCATGTCCTCTTCGGGGAATTGGAGGCCAAGATCAATTAAAATAATGTCTTCGCCATACTCAATTAGAGTGCAATTGCGGCCCACTTCTTCGAGGCCCCCCAGCACGGCGACTTTGAGTTTTTTAGTGTAAACGCCAGGGCTACTGGCTAGAGCGGGGGCGCTGGCGAGGGGCATCCCGGGTGGGCGGTTAAGCGGAGCGGGACGACGTTGCGGGCTTGACCCATAGCGGCGGCGCGACGGGTGTGAGGCTGGTTTGCTGCTGATCATATGAATTTCCTTGATAATAATTAAAATAAATAAAAAGAAGAAAAATAATGAATTTAATAAAATGTTTTGTTTAATAAAATAAAGATTGGTTCTGTGGGCGCGGAGAGATTTGAACTCTCATGGATTGCTCCATACGCTTCTGAGACGTACGCGTATACCAATTCCGCCACGCGCCCTAGTTGAAGTTGTTTACCACTTCCAAGTCCAGTGGGTTTTTAAATACCAAGCGGAAATATTATTATAACGGTCGGAGGGCACAAGGACATTATCGAGAGCCACGCCCCGCAAATCTTGGTGGGCTAAGAATAGATATTTTGGGGTGTAGAGAAAAACAGCCGGAATATCTTTGGATATTTGGGTTTGGATTTTTTTGTAAAGGGAGGCGCGGGATAACTCATCGTTAATAGCGCGGGCTTGGTCGAGCCAGCTATCCACATCTTTATTAACGTAACGCGCTAAATTTAGGCCAGGCGCGTCGCTTTGCGAAGAGTGCCAGAAGGGGAATAAATCTGGATCCGAGCCCAGAATTTCGCCGTATAAAATAACTTCATAGTCGCGTGTTTTAATGGTTTCGCGGGCAAGTTGGCGAGGGGCTACAAAACGGACATTAGTCTTAATGCCGACAGCACGCCAGTACTCCGCAATTTCTTCGGCCACGGCGCGATATTCCGGGGTGTCCGCGGTCGTGATCGTTAGTGATAGAATGGCTTTAGTGGTTTTATCTTGGCGATAAAACGACTGGTTCGGGGCCATGCTTTGACGGATGGCCGCGTTTTCTGCCAAAGCCCTTTCAGTAGAAGAGGCGGCGGCAGTAGAACTAGCCGTGGAACTAGGGGATTTTTGTTCGGCTTGTTTTAGTTTAAAATATTCTTCGGGTTCGAGACGGATCGAAATTTTATCCAAGAGAGCATTGGCCGCGGCTGGGTCATAGGTTAAACTACTGCTGTTCACTGCCGCGGGCGGAGGGATGCTCGGGGGGGTGGGCCCGACGGCTACCATGCCGCCATTGGCCAGAGTAGTAGAAACAATGAAATTTTTGTTAATCGCGTTGGACAAAGCTAAGCGCACGGACTCGTTTTTAAGCAGTGGGTGCTTAACAGGGTTGAAAAAGAGCGCGGTGTATTGAGCCAATGTAAAATCGTAAAATTTAATTTTTTTGTTGCCAATTTTTTTAGTAGCGAGGCGGGGCGGAAAGCTGACCGCTAAAACCGATTGGTTGCGCATTGCCTCGAGCGCTTCGGTGTAATCGCTGACAAATTTCAAATTTAGTTTCTCGATATTGGGACGCGGGCCGAAATAAGCCTCGTTTCTGACGAGAATATAATTTTGAACGGCGCCGGTTTCGTCCTTGGAAATTTTACTCACAACCCAGGGCCCGGCGCCGACTGGTTCAATATTAAGTTTGGCCAGGCGCAGGTTAGCGGGGGTAATCTCCCCCCAGAGGTGTTCGGGCAAGAGGCCGACAGTGAGAGCGGATAAAAAGAAGCTAAAAGGGCGAGGCAAGGTAAAGCGAACGCGGGCGGTGTCTATCACTTCTACTTTAACATCTTGAAAAGAGGATAGTAGAGGGCTGCCAACTTCTGGATTTTGAATGGTGCTTATCGTAAAGGCAATGTCATGAGACGTCAACGGCTGTTTATCCGGCCAAGTTAAGCCGGAACGTAATTCAATAGTGTAAGTTTTGTTATCAGGGCTCACAGAATATGATTTGGCCAAGGCGGGAATAATTTGGCCGGACGGGCCCCGGGCAAAAAGCCCGGCGTAAATTAAACCCACTAAATCACTATCCACATCGCTCGAAGGCGCGAATACTGGGTTAAGGTACTGGGGTTGCCCAACGATGGCTTCGGTATAAACGCCGCCAGGTTTAGGGCCGATTACTAAATGTTTTTGGATAGTTATAATAATAGAGGCGAGCGACCCGGTTACGACCACAACGGCCACCCAAGTAATTATTTGGCGCTCTTTTGGGTTCAAAAATTTTTTTAAATAGCGCAACTGCCGCCAGTCTGGCAGCCAGCGCGCGCTGACGTTGCGCAGTAGGGTGTGATTAAAATTTTTATAACGGGGAGCAGAAGCTTTTTGTTTCAGCCTCTGCCAGAGGAATCGCCAAGTCATTGGGAAGCAAAAGTTACAGCCAGGAACTCTATTGGTTAGTTAAAGTTGTTCCGAGCTTTACAAGAAGAGACGCACTAAAGAGAAAACAAAGAAAATAATAGACGTGATAATAGTAATATAGTGCAGGATTTTGTCTAACCCTCGTTTGGTGGAATAAACGTTGCTCGAGCCGCCAAAGGCGCTACCGAGGCCGGAGCCTTTGTGCTGTAAAAGGATAACCAAAATAAGAATAATGGCTAAAACTAGCTGAATTATGTTATAAACGTTTTCTTTCATAGAGGAAGTAAAAAACTGTTGCTATGAGTATAGCACGAAATTGGGCTGGTTGTCAATTAGCGTATTGATTAATTTTCGTTTATGGTATAATATCGCTAGACGTTTTTGGACTTGATTTTATTTTATGCCTTGGTTTAGACAGTGGTGGGGCGTGGTCTTGATTACTTTGTTTTTAGCCGCCGCGCTTCTCGCGGTGGTAATGGCGATTCTTATTGGTTATTATTTTTGGGAAATTAAACAAGGCCGCGGCGAAGCGCTTAAGATGGATTTTGCCAAGCAGTTTACGGCCATCCAGGGCCGCTCGGCGGCGGCGCAAATAGCGACTCGCGCGGATTTAGAGATACCGGGCCGCCCCTATTTAGGAGCGGCCAGCTCGAGCCTGGTCGTGGTAGAGTTTATAGATTATAAATGCCCTAATTGTTTACTAGCCGAGCCGATTTTAAATAATGTTATTAACAAATACGGCCAGAAAATTAAATTAATCATCAGAGATTTTCCAGTAGAATCCACGCACCCGGGGGCAACGGCTCTCGCCGAGGTGGCCGCTTGCGCGGGCGTAGAGGGGCGATATAAGGTAGTTCACGATTGGTTATATAAAAACCAAAATAATTTACCGGCGTATCTTGGCCAAGCTGAATTGGATACCCTCTCTAGTGAAACGGGGCTTGATTTACAAAAATTAAAAGCGTGTCAAAGTAATACTAATAGTGAAGCAGTGCGAAACGTCCGGTCGGATTATTTTGATGGTTTAAAATTTGGGGTGCGGGGCACGCCGACGTTTTATATCAATGGCGTGAAGGTGGAGGGTGTGATCTCGGCAGAGGGGTGGGCTAGTATTATTGAGTCTCAAAGCCGAGCTGATTAGATTTCGAATTTTCCCGTCTGGCAATTTTCTCGCTTTTCTCGCGCGCGAGCGCTCAGGGTGACGCCTGCGGGCGTCAAACCCGCTCGAAAACAGTCAGACGGTAAAATTATTTAATTTATTATGACTCATCGTTTTTTAGTAGCAGTGGTAGCGGGGCTTATTTTGTTACCGAGCGTAACTTTGGCGGCAGAAGAGGCCTTAGCGCCGATGTTTAACCCGGTGTGCTGGCGGCAAAAAGATTGCGAGGCGCAACGCCAAAAAATGAATCCGGGCAACCGCGAGACCAGCGGCGGGTGGGTAACGGACTTCCCCTGCACGGGCGAATGGGGCAAATGCTTGCCGACCGGAATTACTAAAACGCAAATTGCGATTGGCGGGAGGCGAGAATTTACCAATCTCGGAGACTATTTACAACAAATTTACCGCTATTCAATAATGATGGCCGGAATTCTGGCGGTAGTGGTAATTATGATTTCGGGCGTTCAGTGGTTAACTTCAGGCGGGAGCAGTGAGAAAATTACCAGCGCGAAAAAACGCTTGGGCGGGGCGATTATGGGGCTGTTTTTGGTTTATATGTCATATTCAATTTTAACTTGGATTAATCCAGCTTTGACGACCCTTAGATTACCCCAGGCTTGGATGGTACGGCCCGCTACGCTGATGCCCTCGTTTTGTTCTGGGCTACCAACCTCGACTACGTATGCCCTGGCTTCGGACAATATTGACGATCAAGTGACTAAATTAGACACCACGCCGGATTTTGCTAATAGTTTAACTTACAGTGGCGTACCCAAGACTGATAAGATAAATAAAAATTGGGTAAAAGAAACTTTTTATTGCGGCAAGCGTTTTTTTATGGATGGCGGGGGCAGTGGCACTTGTTTTGGCGATGTTTGTAAGCAGAGCGGCAGCCAGCCATTTACTTGCTCGGATTTGCCTTATGAAGGCAAAGCGGAAAAAAAGAAGTTTAATTGCGTACAGGGGCAGTTGATGGGGTCAATTGATGGGACGGTCGGCGGCGCTAGCAATAAAACAGTGGATAATGACATTAAGCTGTTGGCATTTTGCAAAACTGGCAAAATTGTATCGGTAACCGAGATTGATGCCACGGGCAATAGTAACCCGCAATATTATCGTTTTAATTTGCCCGCGGACGGAATGGCGCGAGTCTGTGGCGGCGAGAAAAATGTGGGTGGTTATTTTTTGGGCGTGGAAGGCAATGATGAGACCGCGGCGGGTGGGGCACTAGCCGAGGGAGGCGAGGCTAGTACCGGAGCGGACGATTGGTACGCGGTGGGGCAAACCGCGCCTGGTTCGCGCGATTGCAGTGTTAACCTAGCCAAGGCCGCGATGCGTTATTATCCGCCGGATGATAGTGGCTATGGTGAGTGCGGGCCAGGCAATATCCAGTGTTCTTGCAGTTATATTGGTTTGGACCACATCGCGAACAATATTAAATTGCATGGTAAAGAATTTGAAAAATATTTAATTTCGCCAGCGGATTTAAAAAGAGGCTATACTTGCAATATTCATATGGACAGGCGCGATTTTCCGCCTACGGATAATGGAGCCGTGATGGTGGATTTAATAAAAGCTAAAGAAATAGGGTGGGCGGTGGGCACTTATGCCGCCCCAGCGGGGGCGATTATCGCTGGAGGTACTTTTATGTTTGTGTGTGCGACTGTTGATATTACGGCAGCAGCAGTTACTCTCGGTGCCGCTTTGGCGGCCATGCCCGGATGCTTTGCTATGACAGCAGCGATAGCAGGCGCTGGATGGGGTGGAGGTGCGGCACTTGGGTTAGTTTCTGGTGGTGTTTGGGTTTTGGGAGATGCTTTGATACATAATTATGATAAAGCACTGGGCGCGGATAAGTCGGAGTGTATTTTAGATGAGCTTAATTCTCCGAATCTAGATAACATAGATTAAAAAATTTATTCAATTTTTTTAAATATTTTTTGTTAGGTAAAAATTTATGGCGGATTTTTTGAAGATTCGGGGGGCGAGGGTGCACAACTTAAAAAATATCACGGTATCTATCCCCAAGAATAAATTGGTGGTTTTGACGGGGTTATCGGGGTCGGGGAAGTCCAGCCTGGCTTTTGATACTATTTACGCGGAAGGGCAAAGGCGCTATGCCGAGTCGCTCTCTTCTTACGCGCGGCAGTTTATGGGAGTACAGGATAAGCCAGACATTGATGGTATCGAAGGGTTGTCCCCCACGATCGCGATTGACCAGAGAGCCTCGGTGCAGAACCCGCGCTCGACGGTCGGCACGGTAACAGAAATTTACGATTATTTACGGTTGCTTTTTGCCCGGGCGGGCACGCCCTACTGCCCGGATTGCCGCGTAGCCGTGACCGCTCAAACTTCGGGGGCGATTGTGGAGGCAGTGCGCAAATTAGCGCGCGATAAAAAGGATTTGGGAATATACTCGCCGCTCGTGCGTAGCGCGATAGTGGACTCTAAGATATTACTTGAGAAAATAGAAAAATCTGGTTTTGAGTGGGTCAGGATTGATGGCGAAAAATATAAAATTAATGATTTAATTGGGTTTCGGTTTGAGCCGAGCACTGCCTACACTGTGGAGATACTGGTGGGTACGATTAGAGATATTAAAAAAGACGACCCGGTAAAATTAGTAGAGGTGGCGCTGGATTTATCGAATGGTTTTGTAACGGTCGGGAATGGGAATGGCGATAAGAGTCAGCTTTTCGCGACGGTTGGCCTGTGCCCCAAATGCGGCAGAATTTTAGCGCCGCTCGATATTAGGAGCTTTAGCTTTAATAGTCCGTACGGCGCTTGCCAGCGGTGCACGGGCCTTGGAGTGACGATGGAAGTGGATCCTAATTTGGTAGTGCCTAATAATCGTTTGACTCTGGCGGAAGGCGCTATCCAGCCCTGGACGCGCATTACCGGCAACCAAAGTTGGTATCAAAAATTACTCGCGGCGGTGGCTGAAATACAGGGTTTTTCGGTGCATACGCCGCTTGCCGAGCTCCCGGCGAAGACGTTGGATTTAATTTTGTATGGCACGGGCGAGACTGTTTATAATGTTGAAAATAAAAAAACCACATTCCCCGGCGTGATTCCGGATTTGATGCAAAAGCACCTTGATACCAGCTCGGATTATGTGCGTAAAGAAATCGAACAATACATGCGGGAAAAAATTTGTTCCATTTGCCAGGGCAAGCGCCTTCGGGTCGAGTCGCTCTTTGTGCGCTTTGGCGATTACACCATCGCCGACTTCTCTGGCATGAGTATTGAAGAAGCCAGCCAAGCGGTTGTTAAGATTAAATCTAAAACCGGTCAAGAAAAAATAGTAGAGCCCATTTTTAGAGAAATTGTTCCGCGCTTGAGCAATCTAATCCGGGTGGGCCTTGGATATTTGAGCATGTCGCGCGCCATGAATACGCTCTCGGGCGGCGAAGTCACCCGGGTGCGCCTCGCTACCCAGCTCTCGGCGGGGTTAACCGGCGTCATTTATATTCTGGACGAGCCGTCGGTTGGCCTCCACCCCAGGGATAATAAACAGCTCATTGACACCCTTAAATATTTGCGCGATTTAGGGAATAGCGTCATCGTGGTGGAGCACGACCCGGCCATGATGCGCTCGGCTGACTATATTATTGACGTGGGCCCGGGAGCGGGTGTTTATGGCGGCCAAATTCAGGCCGCCGGGACACTCCTCGAACTTAAAAAGGCGAAAAATTCTTTGACCGCGGATTATTTATTTGGCCGTTTGCAGGTGGCGGTAGAACGTGAGAATAGAAAAATAAAAAAAGACAGAGAGACAAATAAGCGCAACGCGGAGCTAACCATTGTGGGAGCGAGCGCGTTTAATTTAAAAAATATTGATGTTACCATTCCCCTTGGTAAGCTCGTTTGCGTCACGGGCGTGTCGGGTTCGGGGAAATCTTCTTTGATTATTGATATTTTAGGCAAAGCGCTGTCCAAATATTTTTTTCGCGCCAAAGACGAGCCGGGCGCGCATAAAACTATTAAGGGCTTAAATAATATTGATAAAGTGATCGCGATTGATCAGAGCCCCATTGGCCGAACGCCGCGTTCTAACCCGGCGACTTATACCGGTGTTTTCACGCTGATTCGAGATTTGTTTGCCAGTTTGCCGGAGGCCAGAATGCGCAGTTATGACGCGGGCAAGTTCAGTTTTAATGTTAAGGGCGGGCGGTGCGAAGCGTGCGCCGGGGACGGTTATGTGCGCATACCAATGCAATTTTTGGCAGACGTGTTTGTGGAGTGCGGCGAGTGCGGCGGCCTGCGCTATAATGCCGAGGCTTTAGAAATTCATTACCATAACAAGCATATCGCCGATGTTTTAAAGATGACCGTGGAAGAAGCCCACGCGTTTTTTCATTCCTGGCCGGCGATTTCCGAAAAATTAAATGTCCTGCGCGAAGTGGGTCTTGGCTATATGGAGCTTGGCCAACCGGCCACTACTATCTCGGGCGGCGAAGCCCAGCGCATCAAATTGGCGCAAGAATTATCGCGCGCCTCGACTGGCAAAACGCTTTATATTCTGGACGAGCCGACCACGGGTTTGCATTTTGAAGATACCAAGCGCTTGCTCCAGGTTTTAACGAGGCTAGTCGCGAAAGGCAATTCCGTGGTTATTATTGAACACAATATTGATGTGATTAATAACGCCGATTGGGTGATTGATCTCGGGCCTGAAGGCGGCTCGAAAGGCGGAGAAATTGTGGCCGCCGGCACGCCCGCTGATATCAAGAAAAATAAATATAGCTGGACGGGGCGATTTTTGTAGGGTATGCTATATTTAGCTGTAATTTATTAACATAAATAGTATATGGCAAATCCAAATATCTTAAGTCCAGAAGACAGATTGACGCCTGAAGATCTAACTGAATTAAACACAGAAGAAGATGCGCTTAGAATGTTGGCCATCGAAAATCAAGAATTAGAAGCGGATGGTAAACCAGATGCCCACAGCGAGGCTATTGCCGCGCTCGAAGGTCGTTTAGAAACTATCAGAAAGTCTCGCGTTAACTAAGAATTTTAAAAAAACCCCTGCACCAGAACGGTGCAGGGTTTTTTGTTGATGATAGATTATGAAGCTGTTAGGCCGCGGCTTTTTCTTTAATTTTGCGTTTAAAGTCATCGCTCCTTATGTACTCTAGCTTAGCGCGGCGCGTATCGAGGGTTTTAACAAGCTCAACATGGTCGATTACCGGTGAGTATACTGGAAAGATCTTTTCTACGCCAACACCTTCAGATTTTTTGTATACAGTAATAGTACTCGTAGCTTCGTTGCCATGGCGGCGAGCGATAATAGTTCCTTCAAAAATTTGGATACGTTCTTTTTCTTCGCCTTTGGTGTTGGTTTCTTTAATTTTTTGGTGGATTTTGACGACCATGCCGGGCACAAGAGTTTTGAGGTCAGCAACTTGGGACATATAAACAAATAACAATTAACAAATTATAGTGGGCTTAGTATAGCGAAAGCGCTTATTCTTGTCAACACCTCATTGTCATTTCGGTCGCCTTAGGCGACCTCGGAATGACAACTAAACGTTAGTTTTTAAGTGGTTTTTAATAATAGCTTCGATTTTATTGATAGTGGCCGCGAGTTTGCCTTCGGCATTAACAACTTTAAAATCATAATCTTGAGAGGCTTGAATTTCGGATTTAGCGATGGCGAGGCGTTCTTTGAGCTCTGCTTCGGAGACCCCGCCCCGGCGGCGGATGCGTTCGGCCAGCTTAGCAAGATCTTCTGGTATGAGGAAGATGGCGACATGAGGTATTTTGGCTTTGTCCAAATTATGTTTGCCGTTGACTTCAATTTGGGTTAAGACTAGCGCGTGTTTATTTAAGGATTCGGTGAGGCGGGATTTTTCGGTGCCGTAGTAGTTATCGGCGTAAAAATTGTATTCGATAAATTTGCCCTGCTCTATTTTATTTCTAAATTCTTCGGGAGAAATAAAATGGTAATCCACGCCTTCGCGGTTACCCGGGCGCGGCGGGCGGCTGGTGGTCGTCACAAAACGCGCGGAATTGGGGAAACGCTTGAGGAGAGCGTTTATAACACTGTCTTTGCCCCCGCCTGAGGGGCTGGAGATTACAATGAGTAGGCCCATAAATAAGTGGTTAAACAGCAAATTCTTCGTATTTTTTATTGGTAATATCAGATAGTACAGCGTCTAAATTTTTATTCAGCTCCTTAACCACCAGCGGATTGTTCAGAGCCATATTATTGCCAAATATCTTATCTTTTTTAAGCCTAATCAGCAAGGGAACAATTTTTTTGTTATTTAATAAGACAAAAACAATCATGCGAGCGCTTTGCATTTTGCCTATCCTAACTTTATAAAATTGTAAACCGGGAATTGCGCTCGGAGGTTTGGTTGGTATTCCTAAACCCTTAAGAACTTTGGCGGAACCTTTAAGGATATCTTCCAGGGTCAAGTAGCGAGCCAATGGCGCCAATTCGTGTTTGGTTACGAAGTGAGTTAATATCACCATAAAAACCTACGCCAGAAGGCGCGCGAGTTTGGCAGCTTTAGATTTTAATTTTTTGTCGGTAAATTTAATTAATTCAACTTCTGGTTCAGTGTCGCGTTCGGTTAACCCAAAAGTGATTTGATTGTTAACAAAACCTTTCAGAGCATAAACGAGCACTGTTTTTAGAGGGTAACCTTCGTTTTTAGCTTTGCGTAGCGCCTGGTTTTTAAGGTTTTTTTCGGCGGTAAAGGTTACTTGAGTATACATAAAATAAAGCTATATATTAACTATATGTAGTATATATTTGATTTGAAATTATGTCAACGGCTACACCAGGCGCTCCCAGAGGGCTTCGAACCAGGCGCGTTGCATGTTTGCCACCTCGGCGCTTTCAGTGACCGAGGCTACAAAATCGCCAGCTATAGAAAATTGGGCGATTTTGTTTTTCCAGATATAGATTAAGCCATGAAATTCTGAGGTGTTGGGTAATAGCTTTACTTCACGCAATTCATTTTTACCAGCCGCTTGGCGGGCGCGCGCATGGGGAGTATCTCGGAGGATAACGCGCAAAGGAATTTTTTTAGAAATACGGCGTTCTAAAAATTGTTTGTGAACCGAAGATAGCTCTCGGAATAGGTCGTCGCTAGAACTAAGGCCGAGTAGAGTATCGGCTTCGTTCAAGATTTCATCAAAAATAATTTCAATTTCGTTTTTGCCTTCATAAAAACGGATACTGGGACGGCGTCTGGTTTTGCCGGCTAAGGCGTTAAGTTCAGGTAAGGCGCTTTTTAACACATTTACTCTACTTTCGGCGAATCCGACAATTTGATTAGGGTCTTCGGCGCTATACCAACGAATTTTTTTCTTAAGGTAGGTCGTTACTAAGTTTTTTTCGCGGAGTCGCTCTAGGACTTCGTAGGCGGTAGAGCGCACCAGGCCGGATTTAACAGCAATTTTTTGGACAGACGCGGAACCAAGCTCGAGGGTAGCGAGGTAAAGAAGCGCTTCACGGCGGGTGAGACCAAACTTCTGAAGCGTATTTTCTAATTTCATATGATTCGACAGAATCACGTCACGCAGTGACCTTTGAAGCGCGACGCAATTATTGTTAAATTTGTCGGGAAAATTGACAACATTTTGTCAGTAACATTATATCATATATTAGCCAAATTGTCAATAATAGTAAATATTTTTGTCAGAAGTATTGGCGTTTGTTTGTAGGTGCGGTATAGTTCATCGTTTCCCGGATTTTTCTGGGGTAATTAAATTTAAACAGTATGAGTATAAAAAATAAATTTATAATCGGCGTAGCGGCATTGCTTGTAGTAATAGGGAGTTTGTTTGCAGTGGGGCGTATTGGGCAAAATGGTAAAATTAAGGCTCCAGTTGTTTTGCAATCAGTAACTTTGGGATACCGTACGCACGATTTGTATGCACCAGTTTTTGTGGGGATAGAGACTAAAATTTTTGAACAGCATGGACTCGCGGTTAAGACCGAAGAATTTGCTTCTACGAATCAGTTAACGGATGCGCTTCTCGGCGGCAAGATTGATGCGGCTCTTGGCGGTGTTAACGTGCCTCTCATTTTGACAATCGCCGACAAATCGCCAGGCGAACTGCAAGCTTTTGGAATTGTTAATGAGACGGCCGCTACTCCGTTGACGTATTTGTTGGTTAGAAAAGAGTCGAGTATTAAAAGCGTGACAGATTTGAAAAATAAAAAAATAGCGGCGTTTCCTGGTTCGACGGCGCAATATTTATACAAGAAGACAGTTCAGAATTATTTTGACCCAGCAAACGCAGAGCTGGTGCAAATGAATCCGGAACTTGAGTTGCCGGCGTTAGCAGCTGGCCAGGTTGACGCGGCCATAGTACTTGAGCCGCTAGCTTCGATTGCTGTAACAAAAGGTGAGGCAGAAGTTTTAGCGTCAGCATTATTTCATAATTACGTAATGAACGATTTTCCTAATGCGGCCAGTGTTATGAGTAGGAGATTCGCACGCGAGCACACCCAAGCAGCCATTGCCCTGCGAGAGGCGACCAGAGAAGTTGTTACTTATATAAATTCGCACCCGAATGAGGTTAAAGATATTCTTGCAAAGTATTTACCATTTGAAAGGGATTTTTTGGAAGTGATTAATTTGCCGTATTTTGTGCCCGAATCAAATATAGATTTAGCCGCAGTACAAAAAGAAGCGAATTTATTATATGCTGATAAGCAATTAAAAAATTTGGTTGATGTCAAGAGTATTTTTGTCAGATAAAGAAAAGCAACGCGCGATCATTTTTGTTTGATATGATTTCTGTTTGTAATTTATCGATTGCTAAACCAAACAAACAAGGAAGTCATCAAATTATTGAGCGTGTTGATTTTGATGTGATGAAAGGTGAGATTGTGGCTATCTTGGGGCCGAATGGTTCTGGGAAAAGTACCTTACTCAAGGCTTTGGCTGGTCTTCAAACGGTTACTAGTGGTCAAATAATTTTGCTTTCTAAAGATTTAAAAATAGGCATGGTTTTTCAGAATGCCTCACAATCATTATACCCTTGGTATTCGATAAAGAAACAGATTTGTATGTTCGCTAAGATATCGGGTTGTAAAAGTCCAGAACTGTCTGCAAAAAAAATGGTTGACTTATTTGGTCTTGGAAGTATGGATCATCTATTCCCGTATCAATTATCAGGAGGACTCATGCAGCTCGTGGCTATGGCGCGCACAATGGTGACTAAACCGGACCTGCTCTTACTTGATGAGCCCTTCTCTTCGCTCGATTATTTTACAACGATGCGCTTACTGTTTAAGGTTAGAAATATAATTAAACAAGAAAAATCAGCGACAATTTTTGTTACTCATTCTCCCGAAGAGGCATTATTGTTTGCCGATAGAATTTTACTCTTATCTAAGTCTCCAGGAAAGATTGTGGGTGAGGTAGATGTTAAACTTAAAAGTGAGCGTAGCCAAGAGTGTGTGCTTGATGGCTACTTTGTTGAGCAAAAACAAAAATTATTGTCTCAGCTAGTTGGATTTATAGCATGAATAAATGGCGATTAGAAATGTTAATTGTGATAGGCGTATTTTTAGTGTGGTGGTTAGTGTTTACTTTAAAATTGGTGAGCCCACTTTTAGTGCCACACCCAGGGCTGGTTGCTAAGTCAATGTTTGCGTTATTATTTTCCGCTAAAACATATTTAGAAATTGGCGCAACCTTATATAGATTTGGCGCGGGTTTGTTCTTAGGAATATTTTTCGGTTTGCCGTTAGGGCTCTCGATGGAGCTGTTCAGTTTGGTTTATCGCGCGGTGATTTTCTGGATAGATTTTGTGCGTTCAATTCCTGCCACAGCTTTTATTCCGTGGTCGATTTTAATATTTGGAGTAGGCAGTAATTCTAAGATTTTTGTGATTGCATTATTTTCTGGAGCGTATTTTGCGCTAAGTACTTGGTACGGAGTGAAAGCAATTAGCCCGGGGCGTTTGCAAGTTGCAACGTTGCATGGGTTTTCTTTGTGGCAAAAAATAATTCATGTGATTATTCCGGAAACCATCGCGCACACTGTTTCGGGGCTGCGTAGCGCAATTACCGTAGCGCTCGTTATTTGTGTAGCCGCCGAAATGTTTGTGGGTACAAAATATGGTTTAGGCAAAGTTTTAATAAATTCACAAATAACTTATGAAACTGCCACGCTCTATGCCTGGATAATTATGATCGGCTTAATTGGGCTTGGCATAAATAAAGCGACACTCATATTAGAGCGTCGCTATGTGCATTGGGTAGGGAAGTAGCATGTCTAGTTTAAGTTTTTGATAAATTCATTCAAATTCTTCGGCAGGGAAGATTCGAATTCTTGTTTTTTTCCAGCCAAATCCGTAAACCCAAGTTTAGTGCTGTGCAAAAATAGCCGGCCACATTTCTCGTCCAAATTCTTCTTGCGTTTTTTTTGAAAGTAAAGCGAGTCGCCAACGAGAGGGTGGTTATAGGCTAAAAAGTGCACGCGAATTTGGTGCATGCGGCCGGTGTGCAAGAAAACACGCACGAGTGTGCAATTGGCAAAAACTTTTTCGGTAATATATTCGGTATGCGCTTCTTTGGCACCTTGAGGAATGTAGGGAGTGACGGGCAGGGCAGCCATGCGGTCGTTATTTTCGCCCCGCGCGATCGGGAAGCGCAGGTGCTCCCAATCGCGTTCGACTTTGCCATGCACTAGAGCCAAGTATTCTTTAGTAATCTCTCGATTTTTAAATTGATTTTTTAAATTTTCGAAAGATTTTTGAGTGAGAGCCACGACCATAAGGCCAGAGGCTTCTCTATCTAATCTGTGTACTATTCCCGGTCTAATGTTAGTACTTGAGGATAACTTGCCCCGCACCGGGCCGCGTAGCGGCTCTGGTGCGGGGTCGCCCACGGTTTTTATTTTGGGAAATTTTTTGATAAGCCAGGATGCTAGGGTGTTGGTTTCGTTTGCTTGGGTGGGATGTACTAATAAACCAGATGGTTTATTTAAAATTACAAATTCAGAATTTTTAAAAATAATTTCTGGTTCTAACTTCTTTATTGTTGGCTTGTTTTTTAAGAGAGAATTAACGCCCCCTCTCCTTCGCAAAGGAGAGGGTTGGGGTGAGGTTTCGCTCGCAATGACGACAGTGTCACCCGCGCGCAAGGGCTGGCCGTGTTTGGTGGCGAGCATATTGTTTATCAAAACTAGCCTCTGGTCGATTAGTTTTTGGATTTGGGAACGAGAAATTCCGGCCAAATCTGTTAAAGCAATATCGAGGCGGGTTTTAACAGCGCCTTCGGGAATAATAAATTTTTGTCCTGATTTTTTGACAGAAGTCCTTGGAGATTTTTTGGCGGTGGCTTTGGATTTTATCATAATTATTTTAGCGGTCATAGTTTTTGTTTTTCCCAGAGGTCATAAAATCGGCCACGCTGATTGTAAAGCTCTTCAAAAGTGCCGGTTTCTAAAATCGTTCCATCTTCGAGTACCACGATACGGTCCATTTCTTTGATGGTAGTTAAGCGGTGGGCGATAACCACGGCCGTGACCGACCCAAAGAATTCGTGCAAGGCAGATTGGATTTTTTCTTCGGATTCAAGGTCTAAATGCGAAGTAGCTTCGTCTAAAAATAAAATCTGGGGGTTTTTGTAAATGGCTCGCGCCAGCCCCACACGTTGGCGCTCGCCGCCCGAGAGCTTCACGCCTTTTTCGCCAATCAGGGTATCAAGCCCGTGCGGCAGACGATTTAAGAAATCCGCGACATGAGATACGGCGATGGCTTTAGTGAGGCGCGCTTCGGTTTGCTCGCTCTCGGGGACCCCGAGCGTGATATTGTCACGCATGCTTAAGTTAAATACCTCGGTGTCTTGAAGCACTACCGCGGCCTCTGTGGCAAAGGAATTCGGTTCGATTTGGCGCACATCAGTGCCTCCAATTTTAATGTCGCCGGTAAAGTCAGAGTGTTCTTTGAGAAGCAGTTTAAAAAGAGTGGTTTTGCCAGCGCCCGAGAGGCCGACAATGCCAACGCGCTCGCCGCGTTTAATGATGAGGTTGACGTTTTTGAGGACTGGGTTGTCACCATAAGCAAAAGAAATATTAGTGAGAGTGATGTCCTGCCACGCGCTGGGAAAGGCGAGGATGCCAGATACGGCTGGTTCTAAGGCTAAGTGGTGCACGGTTTTAAGACGATTCAGGCGATAGCGGGCAATGGTAAATTCTTCGGCGCTCTCGGTTAATTGTTCGCTCATGTCGCGCAAGTTCGCAAAATAGTTGTTGAACAAAAGCAAAAATCCGATTTCGAATGAACCACGCATAACCCCCCAAATGATGTAGGCTAAAAAGAGCATGCGCACCGTGATGGAAAAGGTGTTGGCAATGGCGCCGCCCCCTTGGTAGGCTTTGATGCGCGCAAAAATTAAACCGGTGAGGCCATCCATTAACTTCACCAGCCGAGCGCGCAGCCAAACGTAAAGGTTCATGACTTTGACAGTGCGAATACCATTGGCAATTTCAAAGATAAAGCCGCTCACTTCTTCTTCGGCGGCGTTAACGCGCCGGGCGCGCCGCCCAGCCGAGCGCATGAGCGGGCGGGTGATTAACCAATAGGCTAACAAGTAAGCGGCTAAAATAGCGCCCAGGCGCCAGCTAATAAAGGTGATGACTGCCACCATGACCAGACCGTGGCTTACAATGGCAATCCATTGGTCTTGGAATAAAAGCAAAATTTTATTAATACCCTCGGCGCCATTGCGAATGCGTTTTATTTTATTACCAGAGTTTTCCGCTTCGTGCGCCAAGAGCGGCCAGCGCACAAGCATATCGACGCCGGCGATCTCGGCGTCGAGCGCCGCTCGTTCGCGCACGCGGTTGGCAAACCAGCGGCCGCAGCGCTGGCCGGCAATGCGCACAAAGTGGCTGCCCATCCAGATGCTAAAATAGGTATAAACTAAACTGGCCGGAGCGCGTTCCGCTAACACGGTAATCATTTTGGCAAACGCATAGGGCGAGACAGTAAAGGCCAATTCGGAAGCGAGGCGCAGTATGGTGCCCGCCCAAAAACGGCCGCGATAGGGCCGGACATAGCGCCAGATAAAAGGGATTAATTCGCGAGTGCCCATGGGTTGGGTAGAGGCGGAATCAGATGGTGGCAGGGGAGTCATGAAAAAATATTTTAAACTATGTGTCTCTATTGTACCAAACTCGCACCTATTTCCAAAACAAAGTGAGGTAATGACTTCGCACGCTCCGCGTGCGTGGTGGCTTGAAACTGCCCCGTTCGCTCGGAGAAAGCCCCACGCACTGGCGAGTACGCCAGCAACCCCGAAAGAAAAAACACTCCTTGCATTTCTGATTTGGCGGGGGTGGGATTTCTTTTGAAAAAGGAAAGGGTGTTTTTCTTTCGGGGTTCTGCCCTCCAAGTATTCGGGCAGTGCGTGGGGCTTCAATGCGGACGAAGTTTTGGCAACACTATTTTTTGGGGAAAGGATTTGCCAAAACTTCGGCTGATTTGTTTTTGAATTCGGATGTCGCAAATGGAAAAGGAGGGGTTTGGGGAGGAATTTTCCATTTGCTCCGCTGATTTCTTTT
>JAUSEN010000021.1 GCA_030650025.1 Candidatus Magasanikiibacteriota bacterium
TAAAAAACAAAGCGAACGGCTGGCTAATTCCAGAAAAATGAATAACCGAGAGAAAATCGCCAAATTAATGGAACAAATTGATAAAAAATTAACAAATAATTACAAATAAAAAGTGTCAATTATGTTCGTGGACTTGCGCATTACCGGCTTTAAGGCCAGCATCAACTATTTCCTTAAGGCGGTCGGCGATCGCATCCTCGGTCTGCGCGTCTTCGCCTGCGGCAAAACAGCAGGTTGGGCACTTCAGGGGGCAGGCGTTAGTCAGGTGCAGATCAATATGGGTACGCAATCTTTGCACCATGCCAAAGGCCCACTCAATCGCTTTTTCGTTGTCTTCAAAAACCACAAAGCGATTGCCCAGCCGTGGCCGCAGGAACGCGATGGTGTTGGCCATAGTGTCCCGGAAAGTCTCCATGTAGCCGGGAGTTTTGGCCAAATGTGATCCGGTTGAATGCGAATTCTGAACCCGCTGGCAAGCGAGCTCAAACGGCGGCTCAAGGACGATGTTCAAATCGCAAAATTTGTCCTTGAGCATGCCCCAAAGTTCCTCGGGCGTACGCCAGCTCTTCCAAAATCCCCAGTTAGCCACCAGCGTCACGGCGAACCGGTCGCAGAGGACTACATCATAACCCTCCTTAACCATGAAAGCCATAAATTCGGCATGACGAGCGATGAAATCTTCAATCTCGTCCTTGCCCGCTGTCCGGCAGGAACCAACAATTTCCCTCGGTGCTCCGGCCCAAACCTTAAGGCCTTGCTCGCGCAAACGCTCTGCCAACTTGGCTACGGCCCAGCCCTTGCCCGAGCCGTCAATCCCGTCAAAACCTATAAAAAGGGTTTTCATTCCCTTCTCCTTTCTTTGTTAAGCTCGGTTCGGGCCGAGCAGATTAATGTTTTCCGGTAAGATCGGATCAGGCGACACCACCTCATGCCAGGAGGTAATGCCGATCCGCGTTCCGGCCGGGACCATGACTTCCAAAATTATATTTTTCGGCTCACTGCGGAAGTCAAACAGCAACCGAAACGGCCATCGGCAGAAAAGACTGAAAATTTTTGCAAGTTTTAAGTCAACAAACAGGAAAACCGCCGGGGTTTGCGCCTGTCTTTGACCTAAAATTACCCTAACTTCCAGCCCCTTGGCTAAAATTTTTTGCGCGCCTGTTGCGGTCGTGGCATGGTAGGCAATAATCGGCTGATCCATTTTTTTGAATTTAACCAATTCGTTTTTTACCACGCCAACCGCGCAGACTGCCAAAGGCGCTAATTTTTCGCGAAAAGCCAATGTAGCCGATGAAACCTCTGCCTGCTTCCGCAAAAAAGCCTTTAGCTGTTTTTTCATTAGCAACCCAACGGCTGACGAAGAAACAAGGCGTTGGACAAAACCAATTTTTTTTCTATTTCTTGAGCCATTTTTTCTCCTTGCCAGCTTTCAGCGCTGGCTCAAAAATTTAAACATACTGGGCTAAGACCTCCAGCACTTTGCTGGCGGTCTTCTCAATTTCATCCGCCAAATGCACCCGGTTCGGGTGATTAGCCCAGGCCTGGCGGATGGCCCATTCCCGCTTTTGAGCTAATTCCGGCGACTCAAAACGGTGCGGGTTGGTTTTAAGGAGCTTAACAAACAGTTCCGGGTTTAGAGTCGCCAAAGACTCTAAATGAAGTACCATCTCGTACCTCAATAGAGCCTCGGTTTCAATCACTTGAAACCTCTGGCAAAACTCTTCCACTCCGCCTTCCAGGTAACCGGCCCCATCCATCAGTCCTCGGTCGCAAACCACGAGTCTGCAACCTTGTTCCTCGGCCAGTTCCAGCGCCCTGGCTTCAAGCCGGTACTGGCCGCAAATAACCGCGGCCTGAAACAGATCTTGCCACCGCTGGGTGACCGGGTTTGGCGGCGGCGGAAAACCGGAGTTGAACAAGGCAGTGGCCACTTCGTTGACCACAATAATCCGATCTCCGAAATGCCCCATCGCCTTTTCAATTACTTCCGTTTTTCCGCCGCTGGTCCGCCGACCAGCGCGACTATAAAAGGTTTTTTCATCCTTTCTCCTCTTTTTTATTTTTTATTTTTTTCTCCTTCTGAATCCGCTAAAAATAATTAGCAAACTCGGAAAGAGAGAGGACGTGGTCGGGATCCTCTCGTGAATTTGAACCCAGTTTGAACGTGACCTAGTTTAGAAAGAACGTGAGGGCTTCATAGAGGAGAGCCCCGAATTATTCCGGTAGCCGGTAAGTCAAGGTAAGCCGACTTCCAAAAACCTCGACTTCCTCCTTAAATTCCGGCTTATATAGACATCACACTCCAAAATCGGACGGATATTTAAATCCGAACAAGGAATAAGAAAATTTATTTGTATTTAAATAATTCACAAAGTTGTCTGTCGTTTCATCAATATCGCTGATGGTAAAGTTATGTGTGACTTTTGA
>JAUSEN010000019.1 GCA_030650025.1 Candidatus Magasanikiibacteriota bacterium
TTATGCAGAGCCCATCCGGTAATGTGCCTGTAAATAAGGGTCAGGTAGCCATTCCTAGTCCGGTTCCAACGGCTGTAAATAAGCCTGTAGAGCAACCGGTTGATAAAAGCGTGTCGGTGCTCGGCAAGTCCGTCGAAGGGCGCGACATCACCGCTTACCACTTCGGCGAAGGGACTACCGAGCTTCTGTTTATAGGCGGAATACATGGAGGATACGAATGGAACACGGTCCTTCTTGCGTACGAGGCGATGGATTATTTAAAAGCAAACCCAGCCTTCATTCCAAAGAATATAAAAGTAACAATTATCCCCGTATTAAATCCGGACGGATTATTTAAAGTTACCGGTTCCGCGGGTCGTTTTGCGCCGTCCGATGTTTCGCTTTCGCAAACAAAAGTTGTGTCGGGCCGTTTCAACGCGAACAACGTGGACCTTGGACGCAATTTTGACTGTAAATGGCAGGTGACAGGAGCTTGGCAAGGTAAAACGGTGAGCGGCGGCAGCGCGGCTTTTTCAGAGCCCGAGAGCCAGGCGGTAAAGAAATATATAGAAGAGAACAAGCCCGCCGCGAATGTTACCTGGTACAGCGCCGCCGGAGGCGTGTTTGTTTCAAATTGCGCCACCGGCATTTCCGCGGAAACGAATATAATTACAAAAAAATATTCGGACGCTTCCGGTTACCCGGCCTACCAGAGTTTTGATTTTTATCCTCTTTCCGGCGATATGGTAGATTGGTTTGCAAAGGAAAATATTCCTGCAATCAGCGTGTTGCTCACGAACCATACGGACACCGAATGGGACAAAAATCTTGCGGGCATCGCGGCGTTGTTTAAATATTACGCCAGATAATTTTCAGAGAGTCTGCTAAACTATGCAATTTATTTTTTCGAAGAGGGTTATAACAGGAATTATTGTTCTTGTTATGCTCGGTGTTGGTTTATTTGTGTTTATCGTCTCGCGTAATAACGCCACTCCTCCACCAAAGCTTCCGGAGACGATTGTGGTGCAGGACGCCGG
>JAUSEN010000024.1 GCA_030650025.1 Candidatus Magasanikiibacteriota bacterium
AAACCCGTCACCCTCTACAGCCCCTATTACCTGGGAGGAATGAATTTTTATCAAAACAAAACCACTGGCCAACTGTATTATGATGTTGACGGCCAATACCCGGTGTCCGCTGGATATGTGACTAATTTAAAAAATCAGGGTTATTACGTTACCAATGGTCTAAGCTACTTCGAAGCTTTAAACACCGGTGTGGTCGCGCAACCCTTAATTGAAGGCGGGGGGAGCGTGGTCACGGAAAAAGCGGCCGCCACTTACCTCGCCAACCAAACCAACCAAAGCCAAGCAGATTTGGATGCGCAGATGAGTTTAGCGCCGCTCTCGAATACCAAACCACTAAGCCTCCTCGACCGGGCCATCAATTTTGTGTCGGACGCGTATAATTACGCCAAACAAGCTGTGTCCTGGGTAGTCAACAAAATCACCCCGGTTATTCAAGCCATCCCCCAAACAATCGCCAAAACAGTCAAAGCCGCGGCCGCTGTCATTTCTAACGTAGTCAGCGCCGTGGTATCAAGAGTCCAAAGCGCGGTCGCCAGCGTCTCGCAATTCTCTTCGCAAGTCAACACTTATCTGACCCAAACAGTGAACAGCGTGGCCTCTAAAGTCTCTTATGTCTATGACAACACAATCGCGGGAGTGAGGACGTTTTTGGGGAGGTTGGGGTGGTGAGGTGAGAGAGCGGGGATAGTATTGGAATTTTAACAAATAACGCCCAAATACAGCCAAATTTTGCAGAAAATAACAGAATCCAGTAGCCTAAAGCTACTGGATTCTGTTATCCGGCTATTTTGTGCTATAATAACCTTAATTAGCTTTGGTTAATTGTAAATATGATTTTCGCGTTTGGCAATTTTCTCGCTTTCTTCGCGCGCGAGCGCTTAGGGTGACCCGCCCTGGGCGGGTCAAACCCGCTCGAAAACAACCAAACGCGAAAATCATATAACTAATAATTTTTTACTATATGAGAATTAATGATACTGGCCTTAGGCACGCGGTTTCCATGATTGGCATTTTAATCGGCGCCCTGATATTTTTTGCCGGTTACGTGGCTGGCCAGCATGGCTGGTGGTGGATAGCGTTTGGCCTTCTGGTAATTTACGGAATAGTTTACAAAGTTATAGACGCGGGCCACTAAACTAATTTTATGCCAGGCTTTGAGCCGCTTTTTAATATTACGCTCGACTTCTCTTTTTGGGAATGGTTTATTGGTTTGTCTATTCCCCAGATGGCGATAGTTTTATACGCTTTATTTGGCTGGCTGGTTTTGTTTGGCTTTTTCTTTAAGGCCGGCTCTTTACTCTGGGTAAAATATCGGCAAGATGTTTTGTACATGCCCAAATGGCATTGGGTACTCCTCGCGGTAGATATTCCGCCTTTGTTTATCCAGACGCCTAAGGCGGTCGAGCAAATTTTCGCGCATCTTTCGGGCGCGGCCATGCATATTAACGTGCGCGATAAATATTGGATTGGTAAAAGGCAAAAATGGTTTAGCTTTGAAATTGTCAGTATCGAGGGTTATATTCAATTTATTATTCGCACCGAAGAGGCGTACCGGGATTTGCTTGAGGCGGCTATTTACGCGCAGTACCCGGAAGCGGAAATTACGGAAGTGGAAGACTATGTTGATTATATTCCTAAGTATTACCCCAATAAAGATTTTGATGTTATGGGCGTGGAGTTCCAGCTGTCGGAGAAATTGCCCTACCCGATTCGCACCTACCCATCGTTTGAATATTCTTTGAGTAAAGACGTGGTGTTTAGCGACCCGATGGCCGCGATTTTGGAAGTGTTTACCAGGATTGGCCACGGCGAGCATATGTGGATGCAATTATTGGTAGAGCCGACCAGCAATCATTGGAAAGAAGAAGGAATTGAGCTCGTCAAAAAATTAATGGGCCAAGAAACGCCCCACCAGGCTAGTTTGGGCAGTAAACTTGCTGGTATTCCCCAGGTGGCTCTCCAGGAGCTCTCTAATATTTGGCATTGGCAGTTTGAGCCGAGCGAAGCGCACGCGAGCGCCGGCAAAGAGATTAGCGTTAATCGCCTCTCGCCGGGAGCTAAAGATACAGTTTTGGCGCTGGAAGAAAAAATTGCCAAAATTGGGTTTAAGTCGAAACTGCGCATTTTATACGCCGGGCGCACGGATGTTTATAAAGGCGACCGGTATACGGACAGTTTTGTCGGCGCGATTAGCCAATTTCATATTCAAAATCGCAATGGTTTGGTGCCGTATATGGCCACCCATTCGCATTATGATACCAAGCACCATAAGCGCAGTTACCAGTGGAAGCGGACATTTGTCAGGGCTTTTAAAAGGCGCAAAGAACGCTGGAAGAAATGCCGCGGCTATATTTTAAATATCGAAGAGTTGGCGACCATTTGGCACTTCCCACTGCCGTTTGTGAAGGCGCCTCTGATGAGCAAAGCGAGCGCCAAACGCGCCGAGCCGCCAATTGGCCTGCCGGTCGAGAGTTCTATTACGCCGCTACAAAAAAGATTGCCCGAGGTTGAGAGGCTAGGGGCCAGCGTCCCTACAGTGCCAGAGCTTAACGAGCCTCCCGAGGACTTGCCTTACGCTTAAATTGTTTTTATAAACTGTTTTACAATCCGCTCGACATCCTCGGCGGATTTGGCGTTCTCCATAAGTTCAACGCGTAGTTCTTTGGCGCCAGGGAAGCCGTTAACGTAGGCTTTGTAGTGCTTTTTCATGATGTCGAAATTTTTATGTTCACTTAAAAGCCTTTCAAATAATTTGGTGTGTTCGACCATGACAAAGAGTTTTTGTTTTGTTCCAACTGTCATCCCGAGTGAGGCCTCGCGGCCGACGAGGGATCTCTGTCCATCGATGGGTGACACAGAGATTCCTCCTGCGACGTCGGAATGACAGTCGCGAAACAGCCACGGGTTGCCAAAGATGCCGCGGCCAATCATGACGCCATCGGCAGAAGTCTCGGTAATTTTATTTTTGGCGTCGTTAATATCCAGCACGTCGCCATTGCCGAGGATGAGTGTTTGGTCGCGTAGGGGCGGGGTGACCCCGCCCCTACTAAAATTACCAAAAAAATCATCGCGAATTTCCACTGCCCGTTTAACATGCTCCCACCGAGCGGGAACTTTGGACATTTCTTTGCGGGTGCGGGCGTGAATTATTATAGCCGCGAGATCCATTTCTAATAAATAAGGCAACCAAGTGTCCATTTCCACTTTGTTAAAGCCAACGCGAGTTTTTACGGAAATCGGCAGCTGGCCAGCCCCGCGTTTGGTGGCGGCAATAATTTCTGCCGCGAGTTTGGGGTTTTGCATGAGTTTAGCGCCCGCGCCTTGTTTTTCCACGTTTCTGTCCGGGCAGCCCATGTTGATATCAATGCCGTCGAAGCCAAGTTCCTGGATTAAGAGAGCGGTTTTGTAAAAATTGTCTGGTTTTGAGCCAAAAATTTGCGCCACGATGGGCCGTTCGGCTTCGCTGAATTTAAAATCAATCAAAAGTTTGGCGCGGCCGGGAGATTGCAAGCCATCGCAAGAAGTAAACTCGGTAAACATTACATCTGGCCCGCCTACGCTCGCCTCCGACGAGCTACGGCGGGTAAACTTTCCTTGTTCATCAAAAATGTTCGCCCCGTCAAATTTTGAGTATTTAGCTATAATGGCACGAAACGCGCAGTCGGTAACATTGGCCATGGGGGCGAGGGCAAAAATAGGCCGGGTCAAGTTTTTCCAAAATCCAGAGCGCATGATTTAGGTTGGAAGCAGTTAAAATTCTTTTAAAAAGCGCCCGGGAGAGTCCCTTCGGCCGAGGTGGTGGCGTAAACTAGCTGGGTAATGACAAAACTGGCGATAGCGTACGCCGAGAGAATTATAGCGAGGCCGATGGCGCCGGAATAAAGGAATTTTTTGGCTTCGCCCACTTTTTCTTCATTGCCGCCGGCGGTCATCCAAATAAAACCGCCGAGGAGCACGATGACCACCGCCACAATGCCGAGTAACCCCATGGCGACGCGAATAATACGCGCCATCGTGAGGCGAATATCCCCGGCGCCAAGGCCACTGGTTTCGGAAATTTTGGGCGGTAACAGCTCGTTAGGAGTAATTAAATCCGCTCGCGCGGGTAAAGCAAAATACGCCTGCGAGAGCAAGGCTAGAGAAAAAATATTTATGAGAAACAAAGATAGTTTTTTCATGTGTTGCCAGACTTGGATTCGCCCTATCATTCGATAGGGCGCCGTGTCGTCATATCATTCGATATGACCAACATGACACGGCGAACATCTGGTTGCCAGACTTGGATTCGAACCAAGATAATAAGATTCAGAGTCTTATGTCCTACCATTAGACGATCTGGCAGTGAACTTAGTTATCAAACGCGGGGCCGGTTTCGTACCTAGCTAATTCTTCGCGGGAGATCGTGATAATATTTTTTAGGCTCCAGCCGTGGTTTTGCAAAGCTTTGGGGCTCGCGACAAGATACTTAACACCCTCGCGCACGAGGTAAACGCGTTTAGCGTTTTCCGCCCGGACAAACATTTTTGGCTCGGTAAAGAGCACGGTCGGTTCGCCATCGGCCTCGTGAGTAGCGTGGTTGAAGTCCCGTAAAGAGGCCATAATAGTATCATAATTATACGGAAAGTCAATGCCATCTGACAGCTCCGGGTCGTTGACATAAAAGCTTTTTTTTACGTTATCAAAGCCGGTTAAGACCATCATGTGATAGCTCGAACCGCCGCGGCGAAAACGATGGCGGGGGTTGTTCAGATCATAGCCATAATGCAAGCTGATCACCGGCCGGCCAGCCTCAAGCTCGCTCTGAATTTCTTCGAGGGTGGGATGACGTTTAATAACCGCGTCAAAATTGCTGTAATCATTAATGAGTTTTTGCGTGCGGGTAGCGTTGGTGTCCGCGTTACTGCCAAACAGCCTGTCTTCGATCGGAAATAAACGGTTCATTAATTTTTTAGAGATCGCTTTGTTTAAGATGGCCCTGGGGTTCCCTTGATAAAATTTATCAACCATTATAATTGACGCTTCTTCGCAAGCGCCATTCCAAGGTTTGACCCAAACGCCATCGGGGATTTCCCAAATGTGAGGCACCGGGAGCTGGGTCGTTTCGCTCGCGGCCATGGCCACAGGAGTATTCCAAAAAAATACCCCTAAAAATATCATGATAATGACAGGGCGAAGTAAGATCATAATCAACTAACCACTTCGCCCCCAAATTCGAGCGCGAGCGATTGGAGTTCGGAGTCAGCGGTTGGCGCCGCGGGCGGGGGCGCGGTTAGAGAGCAAACCAGGGGAATTTTTTCGCCAAATTCCGCTTCGAGAGTTTGTTCGATGAGAATGCGGTTTTTGCGGTCTTCCAGCTTTTCTTTATGCAAAGAATAGGGGAGTGCGAGGTGAAGGCCGTCCGCGTCCACTTTGTTTAAGCTCGCCATGCTTAAAATAAAAGTGAGGGAATGGTTCGCTTTAGTGATGAGAGTTATTAAATTACTCCATTTGGTTTGAATTTCTTCCAGAGTAGTTTTTGGAGGTTCGCGGTGCCCGGTGATCGTTTGTAAAGCGGATTTCAAAGATTCAGTCAGAGAGTGTTTTGATTCGGGCGCGGCTGGTTTAGAGGCGGGAGTGGAGGCAGAGCTCGGGGGAGGCGTGGTAGGCAAAGAGGCGGAAGACGCGAACTCCACAATTAAAAGTTCCAGCGGTAGTTCTGGTAAAGGCGCGGATTTAATCTGGCCGCGGCGCTTAATAGTGAGATCAATAAGATTCTGAATATCGTTAAGCGCGCTGGCCGTGGCCAGCTTTCCGAGACGTTTAATGTGTTCGGGGCTAAAATCTGGAGATAAATCACTGCCAGTGAGGCCGATTTTAGCAAACAGCACTGTCCGGAGCGCTTCTAAGAGATCCAGGGTAAACTGGTCAAGGCTTAAGCCTTCGCTGATCAGCCTCGCGAGAAGCTGGAAAGCGGCAGACATTTGGCGGGTGAGGAGGAATTCGGTAAATTCCAAAACCCCATCGCTCGCTCCGGCCGGCAAAATTAGTTCGGCGTCGGCCGCGGTTATTTTCTTTTGATCCAAAGTAAAAATTTGCCCGAGCAAACTCTCGGCATCGCGGAGGCAGCCGTCGCTTTTTTTAATGATACGCTCCAGCACTTCTTTGTCTACTTTTATTTTTTCTTCAGCGCAGATTTTTTTGAGGCGCTCCAGCATTAAATCGTGCGGTATTTTTTTAAATTGAAAGCGCTGGCAACGCGAAATAACCGTGGCGGGCAATTTGTGCAGTTCGGTGGTGGCTAAGATAAAAATAACATGGGCAGGCGGCTCCTCCAGGGTTTTAAGGAGCGCGTTGAAAGCGCTGCCCGAGAGCATGTGCACTTCATCAATGATAAATACTTTGTATTTGGCCGTCGCGGGCTGGAAGTGAGCACTCTCGATAATATTTTCGCGGACATTTTCCACCCCGGTATGCGAGGCGGCGTCAATTTCCAAAACGTCGATAAAGCGCCCGGCGGCAATGGCCGTGCAAGCGCTACATTCTCCGCAGGGTTCACTGGTCGCTGCGGCTCGCTTCTCGCAGTTAATCGCTTTGGCTAAGAGGCGAGCGAGCGTAGTTTTGCCAACACCCCGAGGACCAGAAAACAAATAAGCCTGCGCGAGCTTATTTTGGGAGATCTCGTTTTTAATAGTTTGAGCAATATGTTCTTGGCCGATTAAATCAGCAAACACTTGCGGGCGGTATTGGCGATAAAGAGTGGGCATAAAATTTACAAACTCGCTTCGCTCAAGTCTACTTCTGATGCTTTAGTAGCCACTCCTAACTGCGCGCGCTCCATGATTTCGGCTTCTACGATTTCGCGCGGGCGGCCGTATTTGAGGCGCGAGAGTTCTTTAATGGCCGCGGCCAGCTCTTTGTTGCCGGCTTGCGGCGGGTAAGTCATCATATTAAACGGCTTGGCGGCCGTATTGTCAATAAGGAGCTTAACATAGGCGGTGTATTGCTCCACGTTGAGGAGGTCATACGCGCCAAACACCGGGGCATACTCTTTCTGGAGTACCTCGGCGTCCTCGGGGCCGATGCGGAAGGTAACAAGAGAGCCGGCGTTGCCCAAGACCGCGTCGCGCACCTGGGTTTTGCCTTTGTTGTCTTCCAGTTGTTTCATGTACTGGTGGGCGATGATAAGTTCTAGGCGATATTTACGGGCTTCTGAAAGAATGGTCGCGATTGAGTCGGTAATAAAGTTTTGGAACTCGTCTATATACAAATAAAAATCACTACGTTCTTCTTCGGGGAGCGAAGCCCGTTCGAGAGCGGTCATTTGGAGTTTGCTCACAATAATCATGCCAAGCAAGTTGGCATTAATTTCGCCGACCAAGCCTTTGGCTAAATTAACGAGCAAGATTTTTTTCTTGTCCATGATTTCTCTAAAATTAAAACCCGAGTGGGTTTGGCCGATAATATTGCGCATCATGGCGTTTTCCACAAAGCGGCCGACTTTCGAAATCAAATAACCGAGCATTTCGGATTTATGGAAGTCGCTGGTTTTGGCCATTTCTTTGTCCCAAAATGCCAGCACCACCGGGTCTTGCAATTTCTTTTTCCATTTAGCGACAAACGAATCGTCGGTAAACATGCGCGGAATTTCGGCGATCGTCCCCGGGTTTTCCATGTCGGCCATCAGAGTAAGCATGACGTTCCTCATGTTATGTTCAAACATCGGCCCGATCATGGAAGGGTCGGTGACGAGTTTATAAAATATGGAGACCATTTCTTGAGTGACAAAATCTTTTTGTTCCTCGGTTCTGGCTTCAAGCATATTGAGACCGATAGGGCGGTCCACATCGGACGGGTTGAAATAAATAACGTCGTCCACCCGTTCTTTGGGGATATGCTGTAAAACATATTCTACAAAATCGCCGTGCGGATCAACCACGCAGACTCCTTCGCCATTTTGGACATCTTGCACCGCCAAATTTTGAATGAAGACAGATTTACCGGATCCGGATTTACCAATGGTATAGAGGTGGCGACGGCGGTCGGAGCGCGTCATACGGACGATGGTTTCTATGCCGCGGTAAACAGTGCGCCCGAGAATAATACCTTCTTTTGGCATGTTAGTGGGCGGCGGTGCTTTGCGGGCAGTTAGCCAATTAATATGCGGAGTGTCAGTGCCCGGGATAGGCAAGTGCCAAAAACTGGCCATTTCTTCGGTATTAACGACTTGGTATTGGCTAGTGTCAAATAGGCGGTAGATAGAATCGGAGATGAGGCGGGCGGGGCGAGAAGGGACCGCGGCGCCAAAACTGTTGCCATAGCGATAGATATTGTATTGTGAAAAAGCGTTGAGAATATTTTCTAGGTTGAGCTGGGCTTTCTCTTTGCTCGGCGCCGAGCTAACCACGCGGAAGCAGATTTCGAGGCCGCCGTGGCTTAGTTTTTCTTCCATGGATTTGACCATTTCTTCTTCCATTTGGGTAAGATGGTATTGCCCCGAGGCCGAATCCATTTGTGAAGGGTCTTTTTTGCTTTTTGACAACACTTTCCAAGTTTTATAAATTTCGCGCATGATCGCGCCGCGGCGCGCGACGTATTCAAATTTTTGGCCTTCTTTAATGTCTCTAATCATATGGACGCTTTGGCCGCGCCAATCGGAGGTGGCCGGGCGAACGACATATTGGATTACCGCGCCCTCGTTATCCAAAATTTTACTTAAGGGGTTAAGCAAAGCCAAAATCGGGTCGCTATCAATTTTTTTATAGGTTTTGAACGGAAAAGCGGATTTATATTTAAAAAAAAGTTTAGCCCCTACCACGTGCGATTGGGGTTCAAAAATATTATAATCAAGTTCTTCGGTAATTTCCGCGTGGGGGTATTGGGCGTGGATTTGCTGTTCGATAAAGCCTTTCAGCTTATCGGGAACAGCGACATAAAAAGAGATCGCGTTCTCTTTGGCCACGATTTCAAAGGCAAGATGGTCGCCCCGCCCGCGGAGCCACTTCATAAAGCCCTTTTCCCGTTTGAGGCCGGCGACAGCGCTAAAGAGAGTGTCGGCCACGGCCACGCGCTCGCGCACCTGATTTATGTTGTCTTCGGTATTCTGCTGGGTGTTTTCGTTTTTCTTTTCTTTGGGCACTTTAATTAAGAGGACACCGCGATGAAAAGTTTTATTTTCCCGATTTTGGGAATGAAAAATTGAGCGTAGTAAATACAAGAGTCCGACTACGGCGAGAATAATTACGACCGCGAGAGTAATATAAAAATTAGTCGGGTTCTTGGTGACCAAGGCGGCGAAGCTCGTGATGACAAAGGCGGTGTCGCTCATGAAATGTGGTTAGCGAGTGGTATCCTGGTTTTGTTTGGAAAGCGACAGAACGCGGTCGGTTTTAATTTTGGCTTCTTGTTCCAAAAAAAAGCGGTTAATGCCGGGGAGCATTTTTAGCCATTCTAAAATTAAGCGGAAGATTTTTTTGACTTGAGTATGGCCGGTAGAGAGCAGTTCGCGAATTTTAAAAGCCACTTCCTCGCCTTTTAGTTTGAACTCTTGTTTGGCAACTGGAGAGAGGCGGCTGTAAGCTTCACCAACGCCGTCCTCGAGAATTTTTTCGATTTTGACGGTAGTCTCGTCTCTTGGTTGCGGAATGGCCGGGCGCGGGCGCCTTCTTTTGAGGACGCCAAAAAAATCTGCCGTAGTGGTTTGGCCTGTCATTTCTTTCTCTGGAGCGCGAGATTCCTGTTTGGGCGAGGCAGTTTCTGTTAACTCGACCGCTTTCTGCAAGTCCTTTGGTTCGGGTTTAAAACTATCAACCGCGGCTCTATTTTTTGGAAAGTTTGCGTCAATTTCTTTGTCGGTCATAGTAGCCATATTATAGCATAAAGCCACCGCGCTTGCCAACAAAAAAGCGGCCTATTTTGGCTCTCTTAATTTTATGGTATAATGTATATGTAAGTAATTGCGCCGCGCTTCAACGGACATTGCGCGGCATGATTTTGTCAAATCATGAAACATATTCACGAGCTGGATTACAAAGGCCTTTTGTGGCTAAACGTCACTAAACAAACGGATGTGGAGTTAAAAGCCCTGCAAGAGCGGTTTGATTTTTGGGACCAAGATATCGCGGAATGCGGCCCGCAGTTTCAAAGGCCTAAAATTATAAAGCGCCCGGGTTATTATTTTATGTCGCTCCATTTTCCGGTTTTTGACAGGGAAACGAAGCGGCTCGGGTACACGGAAGTGGATTTCTTTTTGGCTCATAATTTTTTGATTACCGTTCACAACAGTAAATTGATTTCAATAGAAAAATTTTTTGAGGAACTCAAGAAAAGCGAAGCGCTGCGGGAACAGATTTTAAACGGGACGGCCGTACGCCTTTTGTTGGAGTTATTAAGCCGTTTACTTGATGCTGTTTTCCCGATTTTGGTTCACGTGAACGAAGATATAAATTTTGTTGATAAAAAGTTATTTTTAAAACTCCCCGGGCGCGAAATGGCCGAAGAAATTTTGCGCCTTAAAACCAATATAGTAACTTTTAGGCGGACGATGCAGGCTCACAAAACAGTGCTTGAGAGGCTAGTGCTTTTTGCCGGCCATGAACTGGGCTTCGGGAATCTTCAGTCGAGCATAAATTCATTGCGCGAATTTAGTTCCGAAATTTGGCTCATGCTCGAAAGTCAAAAAGAGAGTATTAACGCTCTTCACGAAGCCAACGAATCCCTCTTGAGTTTGCGGACGAATGATGTGATGCGGATTTTGACAATTATCGCGGTACTTACTTTCCCGTTAACGCTTTTAGCCACTGTGTTCGCGATTCGCGCGCCCGGTACGCCGCTGGTTAATTTGGCAGGTGGCTTTTGGGCAATACTCGGAATGATACTCTTAGGGGCGGGAGTGATGATTGCTGTTTTTAAGAAAAAAGGGTGGCTATAAAAATTTTAATACAATTCCGGCTCTTGAGACGTGGCCGCGTTGTCCGTAGAACCCGGAATCGACGCAAACAGGCGCATTTTGTTAATAGGAGTTAGGATAACTCGAGAGACGTCCCCGGTTGGTTGCCTGGAAAGATGATTTGGTTTTTCTAAAAAAATCGTAAGACGGTCGCCCGGCCGCAGAAAAAATTTATTGGTCTCCGCTAAGAGGAGAAAACCGGCAAAAACGGTTTTTTGTTCAATGTGTCCCGGAGTTTTGCCGCGGTTATCCGGCGCGTGGTAATCATCGAGCACCGCTCCGTTTTGTAAAAAAATTCTTTTATAAAAATTAATTTTTAGGCTGCTCTTTTCGTCAACTCGAGCTAAATAATAACTGCCGCTATCGGTTTTAATTTCTAGCCTTAAATCCGGGTGGTAAGCGAGTTCTTGCGCTAACAAAATTTTTTGTATCCCAAGTTCTGGTCGTTCTCGCTGATTTGAGGGAGAGAGAGTATCAGGACTTCCTTCGTGTGTCATAGGTTTATTAAAGATTATTTTTTTCTTACTTCTGTCCCGTTTTTCGTGTCCTTGACTTCATAGCCTAATTTCTCAAGTTTTAGGCGTAAGCGGTCGCTTTCGGCCCAGTTTTTGCCAACGCGCGCGGCATTTCGGGCAGTTTTAAGCTCCTCTACTGCCTGGGGCAGGGGTTGATTTTTTTGTGAGCTAACGCTCGCAGTGTTTTCTTTTATTTTTAATCCCAGCACTTCGTCGAATTTAAGAAGAGTTTGTTTTTTGGCGGCATCCGGGTAATCGCTTTTTACCAGTTGCCACATTAAAGCCAGAGCAGAAGGGGTATTAAGGTCGTCGTTGATGCACGTTAAAAATTTTTGTTCATATTCGGCACAGCCGATTTTTGGCGCGCCCCAACCGCGCGCAGTTTCGTAGAGTCGCGTCAGCCCATTTTGGGCGGCGGCAAGGGCCTCGAAGCTAAACGTCGCTTGCTTGCGGTAGTGCGTTTGCAGTAAAAAATAACGGTAGGCGAGAGGGCTGAAGTCTTTGTTTTTTAAGGTTTGGAGCGTTATAAAATTTTCACTGGATTTAGCCATTTTTTCAGTTTCTTTAGTAAGCAAAAATTCGCCATGTAGCCAGTAATTAGCCAAGGGTTTACCGGTAGCCGCCTCGCTTTGGGCGATTTCATTGGTATGATGCACGGGAATGTGGTCGATGCCGCCGCAGTGGATATCAAACGGCTGGCCGAGATATTTTATGGCCATGGCCGAGCACTCGATGTGCCAGCCAGGGAAGCCGACTCTCCAGGGGCTTGCCCACTCCATCTGCCGATTCCCGAGCGGTGGCGAAAATTTCCACAAAGCAAAGTCAGTAATATTTTTTTTGTCGCCTATGCCCACTCGCGCTCCAGCTCGGAGCTCTTGATTTTTGAGGTTAGCGAGCTTGCCATAATCCTCGAGCTGGCTGGTATCAAAATAAATGCCATCGACAGTTTTGTAGGTAAAACCTTTTTGGGCTAGTTTTTTTATAAGCGCGATCTGTTCTTTTATATGGTCGGTAGCGCGGGGTAATTTATTGGCCGGCAAAATATTAAGCTCCTCTAAATCGTTTAAGAAAGCCGCTTCGTAAAATTTGGCGATGTCCTGGGCGCTCTTGCCTTCGCGCGCGGCGCCTTTGGCCATCTTATCCTCGCCCTCGTCCGCGTCGCTTGTGAGATGGCCAACGTCGGTTATGTTCATGACGTGGTTAACGTTATAGCCATTATACAAAAGCGTGCGTTTTAAAATATCCTCAAAAACATATGTGCGCAGGTTGCCAATATGGGCGTAATTATAAACAGTCGGGCCGCAGGTGTACAAACCAACGCGGCCGCGTTTAATGGGTTTAAAAAGCTCTTTTTGCCGGTGAAGAGAATTAGAGAGAAAAATTTGGGGAGCAAGCTCTGGCATGAAGTTTTTTAGTGATAAATCAAATAACCCTCAATAAGGGGTGGCTTTGACTTAATTGTATCTTATTTTATGTGAGTTATCAACAGGGGGAGGAGCATAGCTATAGGCTGGTGGCTGATTTTTTGCTATACTATAGGTATATGCTGTTTGGTAAACCCCATTCATTTTTGGGTATTGATCTTGGCGCCGGGGGCGTAAAATTAGTAGAACTAAAAACCGAGAAACACCGACCGGTTCTTTTTACTTATGCCGTCACAACCGATGGCCAGGACGTGCATCGCTTGCTCCACGAGAGCGTGAACACTCCCGAAGAAGGGAAAAAACAAAACCAGGCCAAAGTCAAAGAGTACGCGGCGGTTTTAAAGGCGGTTTGCGCCCGCGCCAACGCCAAGTCCAAGAACGCGGTCGTGAGCTTGCCGGTGTCGTCGGTATTTCATGCTTTGGTAACTTTGCCAGCGGCCAAGAAAGAAGATTTCGATCATTTTTTAAAAGCAGAAGTAAAGAAACTCCTGCCCTACCCGCTCGAGGAAGCAGTCTTGGATTATCAAATTTTGCCCGGGGAGGAAAAAGCTACCACCAAGCGGGTTTTGGTGAACGCGGTGCCGCGTGATTTGGTGGTTTTTTATACCGAGGTGTTTGCCGAGGCTGGCCTTAAGCTCGAGGCGCTCGAGCCCGAGTCCGTGGCCTTGGCTCGGTCTTTAATCGGGCGCGACCAGTCTGTTACCATGCTGGTGGATGTGGGGGCGGAGCGCACTAATTTTTTTATTATTGATGGGGGTGTTCCTATCACGCACCACAGCACTGAAGTGGGCGGCAATCGTTTAACAGCGATTTTTAAAAATATTTGGCAAGTGGACAGCGCGGCCGCGGAAATTTTGAAGATGGATTTATTTACGGAATTAACGCGCGGCAGTAACCATGCGGCTGTGTCCCCCGACCCGTCTGCCGTCCCGCTTCGCCCGCGAAGCGAGGCGAGCGAGGCAAGCCGATTTAAAGCGCTGACCCTGCCGGTGGTGGATCCGATTTTAAAGGAAATACAGTATGGTTTTGAGGTCTATTTAAAGCAGAGCGGCAACGAGCAGAAACGCCCAGAAAAGGTAGTTTTGACTGGCGGAGCGGCTTTTTTACCATACCTCTCCGAGCAAATAGCGGCCAATTTTAAGATTAAGTGCTTTATTGGCGACCCGTGGGGGCGGGTTCTTTACCAAGATAGGCTAAAACCGATTCTGCGCGCGGTAGGGCCAAGGCTAGCGGTGGCTATTGGCCTAGCATTGCGCAGTATGGTATAATAGTATCCAGGCGTGTTATAATATAAATTAAGCATAATCAGCAATAAAAGGGGGCTAAAATTAATTCAGAAAGCGCCGCGCTTCAGCGGATCCCGACTTAGTCGGGACGCGGCATGAATTTGTCAATTCATATGGAAAAAAATAAAATAAATATTTTACTAGTTGAAGACGATATTTTTTTGGCCGGAATTTACCAGAAGAAGTTTGAAATGGAAGCCTATAAAATAGTGGTGGCGGATAACGGCGAGAAGGCGCTCGTAGAAGCCAAAAAGAAAAAATTTGATATAATTTTGCTTGACATTTTGCTCCCTAAATTAGATGGGTTCGCGGTCTTAGAGAAACTTAAAGCTGACCCGGAGACTAAACCGATCCCGGTAATTTTGTTGACGAATTTAGGCCAAAAAGATGACGTGGACAAGGGTTTGCAAGCCGGCGCCGTGGATTATTTGATTAAGGCGCATTTTAAACCATCGGAAGTGGTGGATAAAGTGCGGGCGGTTTTGAAAATTTAAGCCGCGTCGGTCATTTTTGAAAAGTATCATTTTTATAATGAATCTTTGGAAGGAGGTGACACTATGAATAAAAAAGGCTTTACTTTAATTGAACTTTTGGTTGTTATCGCTATTATTGGCTTATTGTCCACTTTGGCGGTAGTAGCGCTCGGTAGCGCCCGCGTTAAAGCGCGCGATTCCAAGCGTTTAAGCGATCTTAAACAGCTCCAGACAGCATTCGAACTTTATTACACCGATCAGAACGCTTATCCAGCGGGAAGCGGCGTCACTTTGGGTTCAGGAGACTATGCTTGTCTGAACGCGACTGGCTTCGCGGCCACTGGCTGTGCCACCCCTTATATGGGCCAAGTTCCTAAAGATCCAAAAGACTTCACTTACGTATATACTTTAGCCTCCAGCACCTATAGTGTGGCGGCGGAGCTTGAGGGTACGGTAAACGGTTTGACTGGCGTGATTTCTTTGTCTCCGGCTGGAATTAAATAATTGATAAGCAATTACAAAAAAATCTCCCCCTCGATATTTACTCCGGGAGATTTTTTGTTTACTTAAAATAGTTTTTTTGCTATAATATATGCGATTTTTAGTATTTTTATGGCGTTTGACAGCCTACAACTAGCAGTATATTTGCTTATTAGTTTACTCGGACTTTGTTTTGGCAGTTTTGTGAATTCTTGGATGTGGCGAGTAAAAAATACACGCGAAAAGATTGGGAGGCGCAGTGTTTGTGTGCATTGCGGCGAGAAAATTATTTGGTACGACAATATTCCGTTATTTGGTTTTTTGCGGTTGCGTGGGCTTAGCCGGTGCTGCCGCCGACCGATTCCGCAAGATTATTTTTGGGTGGAGCTCGCGGGAGGGTTCTTGTTTTTATTAGTCGCTCTTTATCATCTCAACTTAGTTATTTTTAATCCCGTTTTTTTTGCTCGGGATTTATTTTTTATTTGTATTCTGTTGGTAATCTTTTTATATGACGCCAAGTATCAGTTAATTTTAACTGGAGTAGTGGCGGCCGGGGGGTTGGGCGGTTTTATTTTTAATTTGTTCACCGCGCGGCCATTTACTACTTATATTTTGCTTTTTAATCATAATGCCGCGGCGATTGCCAGCAATCTGGCGCTCGGAGCCATAGTCGGGTGGGGTTGGTTTGCTTTCCAATATTATGCCTCGCGCGGTAAATGGGTGGGCGGCGGCGACGTGCGCCTCGGCGCTATGCTCGGCCTCTGGCTCGGCTGGCCGCTTATTCTGGTTTGTTTATTTTTTTCCTATATTCTTGGTGCTCTGGTGGCAGTGCCGTTGTTAATACTCAAGAAAAAGCAGTTTGGTTCGGCTCTGCCGTTTGGGACTTTTTTAGCAGTCGGGGCAGTGATCACGATTTTTTATGGCCAGCCAATTTTCAATTGGTATTTGAGGTTTTTAGGGTAATAATATGACCGAAGATTTTAAGAGCACCAGGGGGCAACGTTTAAATGAGTTTCGGTTTGCGCCGACTGACTATTCTTTGCAAAAAATGCAGGAATTAAAAAGAGCGCTACCTGATCTACGTTCTGAAATTCCCGAAGTACGCGGCTTTGCTTTTTACGGTTCTCGTGTGCATGGCAGAGAACGTCCCGAAAATGGCGCAGATCGTTCGGATGTGGACGTATGTGTTTTTTATGACAGTTCAGATATAGCAGACTCAAGAAAAAAAGTGGCTGTAGTGGAAAGGATTGTAGAACTTGAAGGTCGCATTAGGCGAGCCGTGCATAAACGGTTGGAGGCAATTGATTTACCAGCTCACGGGTATGAACCGCAGGTCGCATTATTTGATATAAATCGTGAGCAAATAAATTTTTTTATACAACAATTCATACAAGAAGTTAAAAAAAACATAGAAACAAACGGAGACAATTTGCCTTTTCAAATTTGGGCAAAACGTTTATTTCCAATTTTTCTTTTGAGTACTAGCCGCGCAGTATATGAGGCACGCGATAGTTTCTTTACTGCTCTAGAAAAAGAACCGCAAGGTGATGTTTATTGGGATTTGTTTATTGGATTATTTGAAAAATTTGAACGTCATAAAGTGGTTGATAAAGATGGTAAAACAGTAATTTTTAAACATTGGCCACGGACAACCAAAGAGGCGCGTGAATATTTTTTTGTTAAGTAAGTTATGGCTGTTTCTAAAGAAGTACAATTAAGAGTGGAAAAATTACGGGCGCAAATTGATGATTTGCGTTATCGTTACCATGTTTTAAACGAGCCTGGTATTACGGACGCGATGTATGACCCGCTCATGAAAGAGCTCCGTAAATTAGAGGAAGAATATCCAGGCTTGATTACTCCTGATTCCCCCACCCAGCGCGTGGCCGGCGCGCCCGCCGAAAAATTTGAAAAAATAAAACACGCGGTAACGCAGTGGAGTTTTAACGATGCTTTTAGCGAGGAAGATATAAAAGATTGGGAAGAGAGAATTCTCAAAATATTGGAGAAGTCACTAGGCCAGAGGCCGAGTGACTTAGATTATGTCTGTGAATTAAAAATAGACGGCCTGCATATTATTTTGACTTATGAAAATGGTTTTTTGAAAACCGCGGCCACGCGCGGCAACGGGTTGGTGGGGGAGAATGTGACGCAAAATATCAAGACGATTGAGAGCGTGCCGCTAAAAATAAAATTATCGGACGTAAGGAACGCATATATGCGTTCCTTACAAAGTGAGGTTTTAATTGTCGAGGGCGAGGCGTGGCTGGGAAGTTCAATGCTCCAAAAAATAAATAGTGAGCGAAAAAAAATCGGTGAAGCGCTGTTCGCGAACCCGCGTAACGCCGCGGCCGGGACACTGCGGCAGTTAAATGCCAAAATTGTGGCCGAGCGAAAATTATGTTTGACGGCTTATGATATTTCGAGCGCTCACGCGCCAGAGACTCAGGAAGCAGAATTAAAAATGCTCCGCGAATTAGGTTTCAAGACGGATATACATTGGAAGGTTTGTAATAATTTGGAAGATATTTTTAAGTTTCATCAGTTTTGGCAAAAAAATAAGTCGAGCCAAGAGTTTTGGATTGATGGCGTGGTGATAAAAGTTAATCAAAAAAGATATCAAGACGCGCTTGGCTTTACTGGCAAAGCGCCGCGTTGGGCGATTGCTTACAAATTTCCGGCCGAGCAGGGGACTACTAAAATTAAAGAGGTCTATTGGCAAATCGGCCGAACCGGCGCCTTGACACCAGTCGCGCTGATGGAGCCAGTTAAGCTGGCAGGCACCACTGTTACACACGCAACGTTACATAATTTTGATGAAATAGAAAGGCTTGGGGTAAAGATAGGAGATAGTGTGGTGGTGGAAAAGGCGGGGGATATTATCCCCAAAGTCGTGCGGGTACTTGAGAAGATGCGCGCGGGCCAGGAAAAAATTATTCACGCTCCGGTTAAGTGCCCGCTCTGTGGCGGAGAGGTGGGCCGTAGGGGCGCGGTTTCCGCGCCCCGGGGCGGGGAGACCCCGCCCCTACGCCAGGAGGTTTCGGTCGCTCTGTATTGTCTAAATAAAAATTGTTTTGCCCAGGAACTGGGACGTATTATTCACTTTGTCTCCAAAAAAAGTTTTGATATTGATCATCTCGGTGAAAAAATTATTGAGCAGCTGGTGAACGAGGGGATTATTAAAGACGCGGCTGATTTGTTTACGCTGACAGCCGGAGACTTGGCGCCGCTTGACCGATTTGGCGCCAAATCCGCGGAAAATTTAGTGGCGGCTGTGGCGCAAGCCAAAACAATTACTCTCGCTCGTTTTATAAATGCTCTTGGCATAACGCATGTTGGCCAAGAAACGGCCGAAGATTTAGCGCAAAATTTTCAAACTTTAGATAAATTAATGAATGCGCGGCGTGAAGATTATACGGCAATTTATGGCGTAGGGGAGAAGGTGACAGGCTCGCTCGCGGCGTATTTTACGGACAAAAATAATCAAAAATATATTAAAAAATTATTGGGTAACGGCGTAGTAATTGCCAAGGTTGAAATTAAGAAAACTGGCGGTAAGTTGGCGGATCAAACTTTTGTACTAACAGGAACTTTAGAGAGTATGAGCCGCGATGAAGCTAAAGCTAAAATCAAAGCCCTAGGGGGTGAGGTAAGCGAAAGCGTGAGCGCCAAGACTACGGCGGTCATCATAGGGGATAATCCGGGGAGTAAGTTGCAAAAAGCCGAGAAGCTAGAAGTAAAAGTATTAAATGAAAATGAATTTCAGAAATTACTGGGAGTGTGATATAATCACTGCGACAAATGGCAAATTTTTATGTATATAAAGTGGTTTAACGAACTCACAATTAAAGACATCCCGCTTGTCGGCGGCAAAAATGCCAGCCTCGGCGAGATGTACTCTAAATTAACGCCTCAAGGCCTCCCCGTGCCCAATGGTTTTGCTTTGACAGCCGAGGCTTACCGAGCCTTTATTAAAAGCAATAAGCTTGATAAAAAAATTAAGGATATTTTGCGCGGATTGAATAAAAAAAATGTGCGCGCCTTGGCTAAGGCGGGCCGCGCGATTAGAGAGTTAATTTTGCATGGTGAATTTTCGCTAGAGTTGAAAAATGAGATAAAAGCAGCCTATAAAAAACTGGGGAGTGGAGACGTGGCCGTGCGCAGTAGCGCCACGGCCGAAGATTTGCCGGACGCGAGTTTCGCGGGGCAACAAGAAAGTTATTTAAATGTTTGCGGCGAAAAAGAAATTTTAGATGCTTGCCGCAAATGCATAGCTTCACTTTTTACGGATCGCGCGATCTCGTATCGAGAGGATAAAGGCTTTGATCACCTGTCTATCGCTCTCTCGGTCGGCGTGCAGGAGATGGTGCGTTCGGATATGGCTGTGAGCGGCGTTATGTTCACACTCGACACAGAATCCGGGTTTCGCGGCGTGGTTTTGATTAACGCTTCTTATGGCCTTGGCGAGTATGTGGTAAAAGGCCAAATTACTCCCGACCAATTTTATGTTTTTAAAGATCGTGCTAAGCAAGGCTATAAATCTATTATTAACCACCGCCTGGGCAGTAAAGAAGTCAAATTAGTTTATGGTAAAACTGGCTCCGGAACCAGACAGCAAAAAGTAATCGCGGCAGACCGGAATCGTTTTTGTTTAGCTGACGACGAGGTTTTGCAATTAGCGAAATGGGGCATGCAGATTGAGGAGCATTATGGCCACCCTATGGATATTGAATGGGCGAAAGATGGCCTTACTAATCAGCTTTATATCGTGCAGGCGCGTTCGGAAACAGTTAAATCGCGCGGCCTGACTAATGTGCTAGAAACGTATCGCCTGGGGCGTCGGGGAAAAGTTTTAGCGAGCGGCACAAGTGTTGGCCAAAAAATTGGCCAAGGCAAAGCGCGTATTATCGCGAACCCCAAACAAATGAAATTGTTTAAGCCGGGCGAGGTGCTGGTGACCAGAATTACTGATCCGGATTGGGAACCAATAATGAGAATTGCCAGCGCGATTGTGACAGAACAAGGCGGCAAAACCAGCCACGCGGCCATTGTGAGCCGCGAACTGGGGGTGCCCTGCGTGGTCGGAGCCGCCAAAGCGCGCCAGTTAGTCAAAAATGGCCAAGAGATTACCGTCTCGTGCGCTGAAGGCGAGGTTGGTTATGTGTACGCAGGCCGCTTGCCGTTTGAAGTCGAAAAAATTAAAGTGGAGGGCATTGCTAAAACCCGCACAAAAATAATGATGAACGTGGCCGACCCGGATAAAGCTTTTTCTTTAACGCACCTCCCGAATGATGGGGTGGGGCTGGCGCGTGAAGAATTCATTTTTACTAATTACATTAAAATTCACCCGCTCGCTCTTATCAATTATAAAACCAGGCCACGCGCGGTTAAAGCCAAGATTAACGCTCTGACGGTTGGCTATAAAGACAAAACCGAGTATTTAGTAGAAAAATTAGCCGAAGGGATCGCTTTTATCGCGGCGGCTTTTAGCCCCGGTGAAGTTATACTCCGTTTTTCTGATTTTAAAAGTAATGAGTACGCCACTTTAATCGGCGGGGCTGATTTTGAACCCTCTGAAGAAAACCCCATGCTTGGTTGGCGCGGGGCGGCGCGCTATTATGACCCTAAATTTAAACCAGCGTTTCATTTAGAATGTAAGGCTATTAAACGAGTGCGCGAGGTGTGGGGGCTTAAGAATGTAATCGTCATGGTTCCGTTTTGCCGCACCGTGGAAGAAGGCCAGAAAGTTTTGGCGACAATGAAGGAATTTGGCTTAGAGCGCGGCCAGGACGGTTTACAAGTTTATGTGATGTGCGAAATTCCGTCCAATGTGCTGTTGGCGAAAGAATTTAGCGAAATTTTTGATGGGTTTTCGATTGGCAGTAATGATTTAACGCAATTAACGCTTGGCGTTGACCGCGATTCGGCTTTGGTCGCTCATGTTTATGACGAAAAGAACGCGGCCGTGAAAAAGTTAATTCGGGAAGTTATTAAAGTGGCGCATGAGAATAAACGGAAAGTGGGGATTTGTGGCCAAGCACCGAGCGATTATCCGGAATTTGCCGAATTTTTAGTGCAAGAGGGGATAGATAGCATTTCGCTCAATCCGGATACGGTTTATAAAACTCGCCTTCGGATTGCGGGTATGGAGAAAAAGTTAGGGGTAAAGCCTCTCGCGTCGTCTGTAGGGAACGCATATATGCGTTCCCTACCAGCAGGTAGCCAGGCCGTGGCCATGCCAACTTCTAAAACGCTCTCTAAAATCGCTTCGCGCGCGGTGACAACGCTTGGCGTGTTGGCTTTGGCTGTGATGATCCTCGGCGTGACGTGCCAAACGAGCGTAGGGGCGGGCAGTGCCCGCCCCCTACAGACAGATGATTCAGCTTTAGCTGTCGCCCAAGCCAAGTCGCAAGCGCGGCGTGAGTTTGAAGAGGAGAAAGCCAAAGAAACGCGCGAGTATAGTGAGGATAGCTTTGTGAAATTGACAATGAGGTATCCAGCCAGCTGGACAGTTTTTCACGGTAAAAATGATGTTACCTTTTCGTTGCCCACTCCTGATCCGTCGTATTTAAATGAATGGTTTAGTATTAGTAAAGAAATGCCACTAAAAAACACCAATGATTTTACAATCTTAGTCCGCACCACCACCATTTGGAATGGTTACGTCGCCAGGCGACTGGAAGTTGTCGCCGCACGTGAAACCGGAACACAGTATTTGGAAATATATCCAGCGTTGCACCGTGGGGGTAATCCGGTGATTCGTATTTCTGGTGAGGCTCTGCATTTTGACGCAATCCTAAACAGCATTAAAAATTTTGAAATTAAAAAATAACTTTGTTTATTGGCCAGGTTTACAATACCATTTTTCCGATCCAGCCAATTAGTAAAATACCCAGGAAGTTTAGAATAAATGTTAAGATGCCAATGGTTGACGTTTTCATTTTTGACAGGGCGAGAATGCTAATACCAATTTCGTCGGGTAGAGGCGAGGCGATGCAAAGAGCGCCAATAAGCGGTATCACCCATTTAAAAGCGTGAAGCTCCTTCCAGCGGTGGTGGATTTTAAGCCAGCGCCGCTCTTTTTTAATTTCATTAAAGATAAATTCAAAATCTCGCGTGACATTGTCGCGCACGAATTTAAAGATGAATAAATCGCCGAGTAGGGCGCCGAGCGCGCCAAACAGAGCGGTCAGCCACAGGGAATTGGCATGAGCGATTTCGGCCAAAGCCACCGTGGCCGGAGCGGTGGTAAAAATACTGGTAAAAAAAATGCCGGCGATAAAACTGCCAAGGGCGTGGTAATATTCAGTAGTTTGGCTCAAGACCGATAGTAAAATCGGGGTTTTGACAAATAAAATTGCCACTAAAATGCTAATTAAAACCAAACCAAGATCGCGGTAGATCTCGCGTTTAGTGCGTGGCGGGATAGCAGTTGATTCTGTCATACTGCCCTAATTATAGCTTAATAAAAAATGATTGCCAAGATACCTCTAATTAGCGCCTTTAATTAGACAAAACCCCCGCCGGCAGGGCCGGCGGGGGGTAAGAAGAGCCAATTGATTGCTCCCAGTTTAGGTAGAGGAAGTGGAAGTAGTAGCTGGGGTGGTAATAGCCGGAGAAGTGGTGGCCGGGGCAGGAGGAGGGGTTTTAAACTGGAGTTGAGCAGTTTCCCGGGCGGCTTTGTAAGCGGCGAGAGCGGCGGCATGAGCGGCTTTAAAGTCTGCTTCGGCTTTATGGATAGTAGCTTTGCGGTCGGCCCGAGCTTTAGCGAGAGCGGTTAGGTAAGTTTGGCGAGCTTTGGCCAGGGCTTCGTTACGAACTTTAGCGCGAGCTGATATTTCGGCTTTTTGCGCTTTAGCGGCGTCGAGCTTAATTTTATTAACCTCTTTTAAAGCTTCGATTTTGTCTTTATATTCGACGCGCAGATCTTTGATTGCCGCGCGGTTCGCTTCTTGAGCGGCTTTAACAGGGGTCGGTTTGGCGGCAGTGCTAGTGGCATTTTCCGCTAAAGCCGGGGCGGCAGAAAGCATTAAGGCTAGGGATAGAGTGGAAGCAATTAGTTTTCTCATATGGTTATAAATTATTTTTTGGCTAAATTTAAGTATTTTTTATTATTTCGACCTTTTTCGCCGCGTTTTAGTAGACGTTACGCGGCATGAATTCGTTAATTCACGTTAATTCACGTTAATTCACGCTAATTTATATATACTAATACACTGGATATTAGGTAAAGGTTACAGGGTAAGACATGTGGTCAGAACAAGCTGGAGCGTTTTATTTTTACAACTGTGTGGCCAGAATATTTGAGAAGGTTGCCTCGGCGTCTTCGGTATAGAAGGCGTATTGGCCATCGGCCGTGAGCGTGTCTTTAGCGGACATGGTGTACGCTACGTATGGCTTGCCATTGACCGTGAGCGTGATGACATTATCTTGGACTTTGACCACGACATTATATTTGGTGTTTAAGTTAAAAATGTCTTGGTTAAGAGGTGAGGTGTATGAGAAGTTTTGTTGATCGTTTAACAGCGATTCACCAATTTCCACGCCGTAGCCATTGGGCTTCAAGATTACATATTTGAATTTGCCGTCGGGTTTGTAGCCAAAACCAAACCAGCCTACTTCCCAAGGGTTTGGGGCGGAACCAGTGCGGAGCTGTTTGATTGTGTTCATGGTAAAACTAACCTGGTAAGGTTGTTTTAAAGTCTGGTTGCTAACCACTAACGCGGCGTGCGTTTCACTCTGTTCTGTCGAGGCTTTAGGGGCCATGTATAAAGTTTTGCTTAAATTATTCCAACTAACTTTGCCATAGCCATTATAAACGACCTTGCCCCAGGGAATAGACGAAGAAACCTTGGCAGCCGAGGCGCTCGCCGGAGCAAAAATTAGACAGCAGGCTATTACTAGGGCAGTGGCAGTTAAACGCTTTAAATTAGATATTTGGTTAGTTTGGTTTAGATTTTTATTCATATAGAGATATTAATAATATAACAAATAATTATATTGCAAAAAAGCCTTTTGTCAAGGGGGCAAGGTAAACGCCATTTTTATTTAGCTTGGCCGGCTAAGTAATCCATTATGGAGGCCACGACCGAGGCTTTGGAGTTTTCGTCTTGGTTGCGCCCTTTGATGTTGGCAAAATTAATTCTAATTTTTGGGTTGGTGCCAGCGAGGTGGTCATATCTTTTTTTAAAATCCTGCCAGCCTTCCTCGTCATTAGTTTCTAAAGAATTTAAAAATATTTCCAACTCCACAGGCCCTGTATTCTCGTGTTTTTGGTTCCATTCAGCCACCGCATTTTGAATGTCGCGGATCGCCAAAATGCCGTTGAGAATTTGCGGCCGAGCATTGAACGTAGTTGGCATTTCAAAATCAGCAATTAACATTAGACGAGAGCCAGGTGCCAATTGTGTTTGCATGGCGGCGAGGACGGCGGGCAGGTCTTTGGTCGCAGAGACAGTAAAAATTCCGGCATCGGTTTGGCCGGCTGTGCCGCGTTCTGTTTGAAGAGCCTCTGTGATATCGGCAAGAGAAAGCGGGCCGTCTTCCATAATTAAAATCAGCCGCTCTCGTAAAAGTTCACGGGCGCGTTCGCGTTCGGGAGTAAGGGTAGTGTCTCTAGGCATATTTTTTTAAGAAAGGTACCCAGTGATGAATTATTTTTGCGATTGAAAAATTGAAGATGAGATATTATAGCGGGAGCGATGTAACGATATTATAACATACTTCCGGACGGCTAAGCGGCGAGTTCTTTTGACATGTGCACTTTTCTTATGGCCAAAGCCATATTTTACCAGAAAGGTGGTGCATCATGATTTGAATGTATGCTTTACAACGCATCTATTTACAAGATGTCATTTTTATGCTATTGTTTATTGCACTAAATCAGTGGAAATTGTAATTCACCCGATCGTTCCTGGCAGCTGTCAGGAGAGGAGAAGAAGTGATGAAGCGTGCTCTCGGGATCATCTCGGTGGTGCTCGGGATCGGCGCCATCTTGGCCATGGGTGTGGTAAGGGCGTATTACACCTTTGTGCCCAGCGGGGGAGCCACCCCGTACGCTCTCATGTGGAGCGACCACCTCTCCTGGATCGGGATGGGGACGGGTGCCGTTGGGGTGGCGCTCTATGCGCTCTCGACCCGGTTGAAGTAGTTGCGCCCATAGCCCCGTAATTTTGACGGGCTTTTCACCGCAGGTCAAGCGGTCGAGAAGGCAAGCATTATCACGCTACCAACTCGTTAGCTTTCTAACACCTTAGAAGATTTACGAGTAGCGTGATAGCAACAAAATAAAAACTTCTACCAAAACGGTGGGAGTTTTTTGTTTCCTGAAAAAGCGGGTCTAGTGGACGACATTAGAACCTATTGGCAAACCGCCGCTGAACGGTTTTTTTATTCTAAGTCTATCCTTAGACTTTGCAAAAATCAGTTAAAACGCAAAGTTAGTTAGCTTCTCATACTATCTTTAAGAGCACTGAGAATGTCCTGTTGCATTTCCGGACGCAAACCTTTGACCCCCCAAAAATTAGCCCGATAAAAATTTGAACCATCGAATTTTGCATTTGTGCAATCCGCATCTTCAAAATCAGCCTTTTCTAAATCCGCGCCCGTAAAATCTGCGCCGATTAAGTTTGCTCTAATAAAGATCCCCCCAATTATTTGGCTATCTTTAAAAACTGCGCCGGAAAGATTTGAATCATCAAATTCGCTTCCTTCAAAATCTGCACTAGAAAAATTTGCCCCCTGAAGTTCGCACTTTATGAATACAATACTGTCATACCCTTTTATGCTTTGGAAATTAGCTCTCTGCAATTGACAAGATTCAAAACGAACGTCGTTCAATTTCATGCCTGAGAAGTTCGCGCCCTCGAGATTAATAAAATAAAAGTGAATCCCATCAATATTGAACTTGCTAAAATCTACCCCGCTTAAATCAGCCCGATTTCTTTGACCTTCCTTACTTTTTACATATTTATTGAACCAATCAACATTCCCTGCCGCAAGAATTTCCAATAATTGTTCCCTACCAATATCTGGTGATGAATCAATGTCTGATTTTTTGTTTAGCCCATCTCCAGAAATTGCGGTTGGGCACGGACCGGGAAGGTGCAACGCGTTACATTTTGAACATAAAAATGGCTCTGACATAATACAGTATACAATTTTTTCTAAAATTTTATCTATAATATTTTATCATACGGTTCCAAGTCTCGCAATGGGATGAGAAAAAAATTGGCTCGCTTAAGCCACATTTTGGTGAGCGGGTCGGACGGGACTCGAACCCGCAACTTCTGCCGTGACAGGGCAGTGCTCTAACCAGTTGAACTACCGACCCAATATTATTCTGATATATTTGTGCAAAGATTATATCAAAAAAATATTATTTTGTCAATAAATCGGTAGAAATCGTTTTTAGTCAGGAAAATACGTTTTTAAAAATTAACAACAGCCGTTCGCTTAGGCGAACGGCTGTTGTTAAATGGCAATTACTTCACTATCAGCCGCCCTTTCATGTCAGCGTGGCCGTCGCCGCAGTAAACGCGACAGGCAAAGACGAACTCACCGGTTTTGTCCGCGGTAAATTCCACGGTTTGGGGCACGCCGGGTTCGAGAGTGATTTTAATATTAAAGTCAGGAAGAGAAAAACTGTGAGTGACGTCCAGGCTCTTAATCTCCAGGCGCACTTGGTCGCCTTGATTCACAGTAATAACGGACGGCGTAAACTCCCAAGTTTTGGCTGTGACAGAAAATGTTTTTACGGCCGGAGCAGATGGTTTGGTTTGGGTAGTTGATTCTGTTGGGGTAGCCGGTTCGGTTTGGGCGGCAGGTTTGGTAGCAGGTTCTGTGGATGCAGGGGGTTCAGGAGCAGGTTTGGAGGTAGCAGTGGTGTCAGTGGGAGTGGGCGGAGAAGCAACCGGAGCTGGCTCCGGAGTAGGCGCATTGACCACGGGGGTGTTAACTGCGGTATTGGGAGTGGGCGTTGGAGCTGATTCTGGGTTACTTGTTTCGGGATTAGTGGGGGCGCAACCCGCGCCGAGTGTTATCAGGGCAGTGCTAATTAAAATTGTTAAATGCTTCGAAAATGTTTGAGGCATAGTGTTGTGGCTATATTTAAATAAAAAAAATTATTTAGTCATTTAAATATATGGGAAATAAAATTGTTTGTCAATCATAAAACGGATATTACAAAATAGACAGGAAGGGCAGGAAGCTTGACAGCAGGCTAATTTTAGAATATAAGTCCTACACGTTCAACCGGATACAATTCAACCATTAACCACGGAGGTACGTGTCATGGCACACCAAAAAAAGCGGTGCCAGAGCCAGTCTCTGGCCGCCAAACGCAGGATGCGTCTCGTCATCACCACCAAGGGCGAGCACCACGATCTGGCGGAGATTCGTGACGCGATCGTCCGCGACTACGCGGATATCTTCGGTCGCGGCTTTCGGGTCAAAATCACCTGGGGCAACGCCCTGCCGCGTGGCCGCGCTCACATCCACCGCAATGTTCGGCTCGGCGGCTACGATGATGAGCGCAACCCCATCATCATCCACCGCACGTTGGACCGCGCCGCAGTGCCCCGCTGCTATGTGGAGTGGAGCGTGTTCCACGAACTGCTCCACGCCAAGTTCGAAGTGCCGCTCTACCATGGGCGGCACGACTTCCACCCGCGCTGGTTTCGGGTGTACGAAAGCACCTTCGCCCGCCAGGACCAGGCGCTCAAGTGGGTCGCTTACCACGCGAGCACGCTCTCCCGTTTTTAGCTCGGCCGGGCCGCCACCGGCAAGCAGGGGGGGGGCGAATAACAAAATCGCCCGCCCTCGCTTTGTAAGCGCAAGTTACTTGTACTTATAAAGCGCGGGCGATTTTTTTATTTTGACTACAACCCCGACGTCGCTTCGCTCGTCGGGATTGTTAACTGACACCCCGCCTTTGGCGGTGGTCGTTAACAAAAAGACCCTGGAGGCGTCTGGCACAAGAAAAGTAACGAAGGAGGGGGCGTTACTTCCAGGCACCGGACGCCTTCAGGGTCCGTTTTATTTTTGGTTTTATACTCTACCACAATGTGAGGGAGGTGTCAAGCGTTGTGGTTTGCGTGGTGGTTTGCGAATCTTGTAGAGACAGGGCACTGCCCTGTCTCTACAAGGCAATTCCTGGCGTTTATTTATTTCTTGGCAATATTAACAAGTTCCGCGAACATTTTGGGGTATTTTGCGGCAATGGTAGCTAGCACTTTGCGGTCGAGCGCAATGCCAGCCTTTTTCAGCCCACCCATAAATTTGCTATAGCTCAAAGCGTGCTTCCGAGTAGCGGCGTTAATTTTGATTTGCCAGAGTCCGCGGGCTTGGCGCTTCTTAACTTTGCGGCCCACAAAAGCATGTTGGCCAGCGCGCATTTTGGCGGTTTTGGCGAGCTTGATTTTGCTCTTGCGGCCCCAGCGGAAGCCTTTGGTATATTTGAGAATGCCTTTGCGATGTTTGGCGTGGATAACGCCGCCTTTAATGCGAGTCATAAACAATTAACAAATAACAATTAACAAATAACAATAACGAAGTTTAGTAACGGGGGAGAGCGGTTTCAATCGTGTAACGGATAGTACGGCTCGCGGTGACATCGCGGCGTTTGTTGCGGCCAACTTTGCCAGACTCGCGCGAGTTAAAATGCGCCTGGCCAGAAACGCGCTTGAGGATCTTGCCGGTTCTGGTAACTTTGAATCGCTTGGCAATCGCTTGGTTGGTTTTCTGCTTCATAAAAAAATATTTTTTTATTTATTAGGCCTTGGCAATGATGGCGGTAATTTTGTTAGCTTGGCGTTCAATGGCCTGTTCGAACCTGACCGGGTGTATAGCGGTGATGTCGTTTACAAATTGGCGGACAACTTCCATAGCGCGGGAAATTTGCTGTTGTTCGCGGCCGCGCATCATGAGCTCGATTTTAACTTTGTTGCCGTCGTTTAAAAATTTGATAGTTTGATTTTTGCGGATGTCAATGTCGTTTTTACCAATGCGGAGCGACAGCCGGACACCTTTGGTTTCCACCACATGCTGATGCGCTTTGGCCAGGCGCGCTTCTTTTTCTTGTTGGTAACGAAACTGGCCAAAATCCATCATTTTGCAAACCGGTGGGTCAATTTTGGGGTTAATTTCTACCAGGTCCATGGCCGCGGCGCGCGCGGCTTGAATGGCTTTCGCGGTTGGCATTATTCCTAAATTACCGCCGCTCTCGTTTAAAACCAAAACTTGAGGCGCGGTAATTTGTTCGTTACTGCGGTACATTTTTTTTGGCTCTTCTTTTTTGCGGCGGTGGGTGATGCGCATGCGATAAAAATTTACAGCTTTATTTACCTGTCTAGAATGCCGCAATTCTATCACAGTTAAGCCAAAATAGTCAAGAGGGGAAGAACGCCGCAAATAAAAGACATTCTATTTTTATTTAAGGTTTTAACCCGGCGATCAGATGTTCTTTTTTTATTCTAGACCACTTTTTAATTTGCAATTCGCGGCGATGTGCTGTGAGGTAATTAGGATATGTTTCGGAATATACTATTGCGCCCTCTCCGTGGACATTAAACCAGTGTGCCCCAGCACCAGAGTTGTGTCGCGCAATTCTTTGCTCGAGGCTATTAGTGCAGCCGATGTATAGAGAAGCGTCTTTACAACGAGCGATATAAAAATAATGGGACATAAAATTTACGTGCCTCTCGATTCGTCGCTGCGCTCCTCACTCGAGGCACTCGCCTCGGCAACTGTTAAATTTGGTCGCAGGTTTTTTCCGAAGAAAAAACCGAAGACCACGAGCGAGGCCATTCGCATGGCCGAGTCGAGTGGAAGTGATGGGAGTTGAACCCATGTCTAGCAGTCAGTACCTTTGCCGTCTACATACGTAGTTTTCTTAAGATACGGGTATGCGGTGATAAGAAAACGAAATCCGCACACGAGAATCGGCCAACAGTTCGGTGGCGCTCGGGCCGGTGGCAAGCTTCACCTACGCTTCGTGAGTGACACCGTGCTACCCCTACGAAGTCTTGGGGCGACGATGGCAAATGGCCCTTAGGCCATTGCGGGCGCGAAGCTAAAGCCGCTAAACAAGTTAGCGATCTTGTTGCTTACGCGAGCAAGTAAGTTGTTAGCACTTATTGCGTTTCCTCCCGTGATTAACGAGGATAGGAGGACTCCTCGGTATGCGGAACAATGATACTGCCACTGTCGAAACCCGGCACTCCCAAAACTTTCTATTTTGGCGCACTTCGTTGTCGCGGCCTCCGCGCCTCGCTCGCCGTAGTCTTGGCTATGCCTCGCTACGGTGCTCGGCCGCTCCTAGAATTGCGCTCAAAATATAAAGTTTTAATTGTTGAATAATTTATCGCCGCGCTAGTTTTTGTTTTTCTCGCGCGAAGTCGCGTTTTTTAATGGCGGTGCGTTTATCGAATTTTTGTTTGCCGCGCGCCACGGCAATTTCTAGCTTGATAAAACGGCCTTTAGTGTACACCTTCAAGGGCACAATTGTCAACCCCGCTTCTTGCGCTTTGGCTTTTAAATAATAAATTTCTTTTTTGGATAATAATAATTTGCGGCTGGCGGTGGGGTCGTAGTCTTTTAAGATTCCGGCGGATTTATAAGGGGCAATTTGGGCGCCGGTTAAATACGGCAGAGCGCCCCGAAAGGTAACAAACGCGCCTTTGATGGTGAAACCGCCAGCGCGCGCGCTTTTGGTTTCTTGGCCGGTTAATACTAAACCGGCCTCGAAGATTTTTTGAATTTCGTAATCAAAGCGGATTTTTTTATTTTCGGATAGAGTGGGCATAACAGTTTGGTTGTGATTTTGTTGGCACTATAACATATCAATTTTACTTAAGCAACGAATTTAGGTTTTGTGTTTAGGTTTTGTAATAATTAATATTGTTAACCGAGCGCGGAGAGAAACCGGAGAGAGTTGAAATTATTTAGATAATTAGATATAATTAGGTAATGAGAACATTTCTTAAGACTATTTCGCTCCACCCGAGGCTGGTAGCGGGTATTGATATATTACTCGGTCTGGGGTTTATTTTGTGGCTGAAAAATTTGGACCGGATTTTGTTTTTTATAGAAGTGCGCCCCTGGGTTGGTTTTTGGTTGTGGTTTTTAACGCGCCTTGGGCTTTGGGCGGTAATGATTAAAAGCGTTTACTTCCCGCCTATTTTTTCGCGTTGGCGGCATTGGTTGACGTTATTTTTGTTTTGGCTCGGGGTGAGTAGCCTGCTCATTTTTGTGGATTGGCCCGTGGCCTGGTATGTGATAGCGGCTTTCTCGGTGGCGGCGCCGGCTTTGAGTTTTGCCATGATAGAGCGAGAAGCCAGCGGCCTGCCTTTTTTGCAAAAACCCTGGCGCCGTCTGCGCTTAATTTTGGCGGTGGCGGGCGTCGCGGGGATTTTAAGCGGCCTATTCGCGGCGGAAATGTTTCAAATTATTCCTTCGCACTTGTGGTGGACGCCGATTTTGGTCAGTTTAGCCACGGGTTTGATCGCCGAGTGGTGGTGGAGCGAGTACGAGGTGCCGCCCGAAAAAACGCGCCGCGCGTTTTTGGTTTTTGTGATAATTTTCACGGAATTAATTTTTATTGTCCGCTCTTGGCCGCTTGGTTATTTTGCCAGCGGATTTTTAAGCACCTGGATATGGTTTGTAGGCTGGCTGATGCTCCGATTTTACTTAAGCCCCGAGGGCATAAAGTGGAATCGCCAGGCGCCGTTTTTGGCGATTAATTTTGGGATTTTAGTGGTGTTTTTATACGTGGTTCGTTGGCATTAAGGTCGCGCTTTAGTCACACTTCATATGAAATTCTTTTTTCCTCCTCACTTACCACCGCCGAGCTCTAGCTTAGAGTGGCATCGCCAATACCAGTTTTTAAAAATTTTTTTGGCGATTGCCGCGCTCTCGGTCGCGGCGGGCTTTGCCGGCGCGGCCGGGCTGCTTGGTTTTGTATGGCCGCGCGCCGGAGGTTATGAATATGGCTACCAGCCCGCTACCGGCCGGGAAGCGCCGAGAAACGCGCTCTCCGATAGCGTGGAGCGCGAGCTCTCCGAAAGCGTCGCTCTGGTTTATAGCGGTACCACCCTTAAAAGCGGCGTTGAAGTAATGGCGAGCGGGCAAAAATTAGGCTTAGCCTTGGTAGTCTCGAGCGATGGCTGGCTAGTGATGCCAAAACCTTTAAAGGCGAGTGCCGCCAAAAATTGGCGCGTACTTTTGAACAGCGGCGCGCGCTATAAAGTTTCGCGCGCAGTGAGCGACGACAATGCCGGGTTATTATTTTTGCAGGTATCACCCGAGAGCGAGCAGGCGAAAAATAATTGGCTCCGGCCCGCGGTGTTTTCGGACAAAATAGTTTTGCCTGCGTCACTGTGGGCTCGCACGAGCGAGGGTTTTGGCGAAGTTCTGGCCGAGCACCCTGCAGTTACAGCGCGGACTATTCCGCACTTGGATTACGCTTTTACTCCGGGATATATTTTAAACCAGACTTTGCCCGCGGGTTCTATTTTGATAAATGTCAACGGACAAGTGGTCGGAATAGTTCAGGACAAAGAACGGATGCTCCCGGCGAGCTTCCTGGCGCGCGCTTGGGAGGGCGTGCGCGAGAGCGGCCAAGCAGTATATTATAGTTTGGGGGTAGAGGGCTGGTTTAGTGAAGAAGAACCATTTTTTATAGCGGGCAAGGCTTGGAATGGGTTTTATGTTAGCCGGGTGGTATCAGGCGAGAACCCGCTCGCGCGCGGTGATGTGATTTTAGAATTGAATGGGGAACTCGCGACCGCGGATTCTTGGCAAGAAAATTTACTCCCGCCGGCTGTTAAAGCGCTGGTTTTACGGGCTGGACAAAAATTGGAAATTTCAGTTCCGGTTGTTAAAAAATAGTAAAATTAGCTATATCCGCTATTGACAAGCATCATATTCTGTGGTATAGTGGGCTGTTTTAGCAAAAAAGCTATTTTATCCACACCTATGTAACATAAAAACTATAAAGTTTGGAAAGTGCCTAAAAATGTGGTATAATAAAAACTCATTTATTAATAATTTAGCCAAATAATATATGGCCAGAGATGTAAGTTCAATTGGAGCGGATCTTGGCGAAGATCAAGAGGCTTCGGAAGAAGCCCATAACGAAGAGGCGTTTAATGAATTTTTGGATAAACTGAATACGGACCAGGATCTAAAAGATTTGGGTTATTCTAATTTAAGCCCAGACGACCCCAGGCGCGAAGAAGTTCGGGCGGAACTGTACCAGGTTTTTAAATTATCAGAAAAAGCTAAAGACGTTATCCCTGCCATGCTGGAGTCGGTTTTAGAAGAGGACTTAAGCAAGGTAGGAATGAGCCTGGAATTAAAAGACGCGGATAAGGATAAGATTGTTAAGTATTTTATTAAAGAGGGATTAGACCAGAACAAGCGTGACCGCGTGTTGGAAATTTTGGACCGCGTCGCCGAGCAACAGCAAGTGCGCGCGGAGAATGCCAAAAAAGAATCCGCGCTTAACAAATTAATTAACAAGCGCTTCCGGAATAAGCCTGGCTACACCGTGGAGAGCAAACAGAAGTTTTTGGATATGATGACGGAAGCTAAGAAAGCTTTGCCAACTGGTTTAAAACGCTTGTGGCCTGGCAACTGGCTTCGCAGTGAAGAGCAGGCTGACCTTATTAAACGCTTGGACGTTAAGTTTGGCGTGAATCTTAGCGTGATTGATGAAGAGATCGCGTTCATGCAAGAGCATATTAAACAGCATGAGGACTTACAAGAAATTAAAAATGGCGCTCAAGAAGCGCGCCACGCGCTTTTGAGTAATATTGCTGTTATTGAAGACATATTCAAAGGGCCTGGCGGGATCCGCGAGACCGTAGCTAAACAGTTTAAAGATTTAGCCGAGGGTAATGCGGCGGCGGGTTTAACTGCCAAGCCCCGCGAGGCCATCGCGGCTTTAAATCGGTTTAAGGGGACTAAAGACGCGAGCGGCGCGGAAAAAACTAAAGGCATTGAAAAGAAAAACGCTCCGATGCCAGCGGATGCAATTGTTAGCGGTGGCAAAACCGAGTTTTCGGTAGATTATCTTGGTAAATCCACAGTGGATCAGAAAAAATTAAGGGACTCTTTGCAAGCAGAGGTTAAAGCCAAAGTTGTGGCTAAGCTTAACAGCCCGGATGTTAAAAAGGGTAACGCTGTTAATGAATTAATCTCGGCGTTTGACGAGATTATTGGCTATGAAGCGGACGCGCCCGAAACGCGCGAACAGTTGATGAAGGTATTAAAAGAAGAATGGAAAACAATGGCGGACAAAACCAAAAAAGCGCTGGTGGCGGATGTTATTAATAAGCTGAACAAGCGGGCGGCTAAATCTTAATGTAATGCTTTTTTGATATACTCTTAAATTTAGCCTTAATTTAAAACAAATTTTATGCATGATATTATTAGTAACATCACCAAGCTAATTAAAGCTAAGCGCTGGGACGATGTTAAAAAAGAATTGCACGCGTTTTTCGCTTCCGGAGTTACCGGCGAAACCGACAGCGCCAAGTTCGTGAATTTTGTGGACGCTTACGTGACCGTGAGCTTGGAAATGGAAAAAATGTACGGCCAGGAGCTCGATAAAGCGATGGCCACTCTGCAAGCGCTTAATAAAACCGAAGCGGAGGTTGACGACGCGATGGATTTAGAAAAAGTTCAACAAAAAATCAAAGACATTGGTTAAGTTAATAATTTTTTATGTTTCACTTGCTGATCAAAAACGCGCGCGTGCTTTTAATTTGGGGTTTGCTGGTGGCAGTCCTGTCGGCGGTAGTAAGTATTTTACTGCCGACTTTTTACGGCGCCGAAGCGCAGGTGTTGATTATTAGCCGCGACCGCGCCAACAGCGACCAATACGCTCAGGCGCGCTCGGCCGAACTGGTGGGCCAAACGATCGCGCAAGTGATGCAAACCGAGGATTTTTATAATAAAGTAATGGGGGAGACGGCCGCGGATTTTGATAAAACCCGCTGGCAGAATTTGGGAGGAAGAGAGCGCCAAAAAAAGTGGCAGCGCGATGTGGTGGGAAACGTGGTATACGGCACCAGTCTACTCAAAATTAGAGCTTATAGCAAAACCGAGAGTGACGCCGGGCTCTTCGCGACGGCGGTCGCGCAAACCGTGGCGAGCCGCGGCTGGGAATACGTCGGCGCGGATATAAATTTTAAATTAGTGGATAACCCCGTGGTTTCGCCCTGGCTAACGCGGCCCAATTGGAAATTAAACAGCCTCCTTGGCGGCGCGGTGGGTTTGATAATCGCGAGCATCTGGGTGGCGCGCTACAAACGGCACGTTCTACTTTCTAAAATCTAAAATTTAAAATATGGCTTCTCCGGAAAGCGGCCATGGTGGCGGGGGGCATGGTAAAGAAAAAAAGAAACCAAGAAGATCTATTTTAGAAGGGCCGCCTGTAAGGGATTCGGTAGATTCGATGAGAGAGCAAATAGAAAATGTAGATAATCCCGATTACCCGCGCAAGCCTAAGCCGCCGGAAGATTGGACAGTGCCCTACCACCGGAAATACCGCCGAGCCGGGATTTTTGGCACGCTCCTCGCAGGAGCGATGGCAATTGGCTACCCTATTTATAAAGAATTGAATCCAGATAGAGCCCCTCGGATCGGCGCTAAGCCAAGCCCGGGTGGTAGCGATAAGAATAAAAGTCCAGCAAGTGAACAACCCCGCGGGTCTGCTAGCACTCCGAGCCAGGCGGCACCCGAGAGATTTAATGAAGCGATCGCGGCGGATGACGCGCGCGTGGCTGAAGAAGAGGCTAATCATAAAGCGGCAGAGGAAGCGGAAGTGGCGCCAGTGGCCGCGCCAGACGCCGGAGAAGCTCCCGCAACAGCTGCGGCAACCACAGAAGCAGAAGAACCGAGCGCGCCAGTTGTTTCAGCAGAGCCAGCGGTTACCGAGGAGAGTGGGGAAGAAGAAAATACCGGAGTAAGCGGTCTCACGGATGCTTCGGGTCGGTACAGATTAAAAATAAATGTACCCGGTTTGCCGGCTGGTTATAATTTAAATTTTAATAGAGCGCCAGGGCCAGCCATCGCGGCGAACGCGAACACTCTAGAGGTAGCGGCAGTTAAAGAAAAACCTTTGGGGCCAGAAGTTATTCCGATTGATTTAGCTCCGACGGAAACTTTAGCCACGCAAATGGTAGCCGGCGAGCCCGTGCAAGTTTTGGCGGGGCGCTATTCGCGAGAAGAAATTACTCGAGCTCTCAATCACGCGCGCATTTTGGAACAGCGCATCATGGCGGCGAAAGATTTGCGTTCAGAATACGCCCCTAATCCGGCTGGCGCCCGGGCGGCCGCGCAAAAGCTGAAGCAAACTAAAGAAGAACTAGCCGCGTTTCGTTTAGGACTGTTGCGCGGGGAAGAAGTAAGTTTTGCGGAACGCGATTTGCGCGAAATTGGGCCTGGTGTCTATCACGAAGCTGTTAAAGCGGAATTGCGCGAGGCGATTGATGCCACGGTGGGGCAAGCCATGATAGCTAAAAAAGATAGCGGGAAAAGTTTGACAGAAATTTTGCCAGTCGGCAGTGGAGACGCTCATACAAAACCGGAACCGCTCGTCGTGCGTATTGTTAGGGAAGGAGAAGCAACGCGAGTGGAAGTCCCCGCTGATTCATTTACACTCGCGCAGTACGCGGCGTTGTTTGACGCCCCCGAGCGTTTTGTTCATAGCGGATTATTTAAAGCCAAAATTGACTTTGAGAAACCAGCGGGAGTGGCTCCAGATAAACGCGCGGCGTGGCAAAGAGAAGCCAAACGAGAACTTCCGCGGGCCACAGTTTTAAAAAAAGTTTTAGGTCAGACTCCGGTCGGTACGCAAGCTTACGAAGCGGTGAAAGCCGAATTGCAAGCAGTGGTAGTGAGGCTAACAACCTCGTTTGGCGCGCGGCCAGCGGACTTATTTGATTCTAAACTTTTGGATAGATTAGATATTGTTTGGGAAGATAAAAAATAGCCTAATTTGAGATAAAAAATCGCGAAAATCCCGTGTGCCTAAGGCAAGCGGGATTTTTTGGCTATGCACAGCTATTTTAAGGCTTAGACATTGACAAAAAGCTGATTTTGTGTTATATTGATTTGTCCTGCAAAATGCGGGAAAAGGGTCGGTAAAAGCGCCCAAAATTATTTAGGCATTTTTACGGACCCCGAGGAACCTCTGTTACAGAGACCTTGACGGGAACCACCACCTACCTGGCGCGATCGCCAGAGGAGGAAGCCATGAAGATCATGGCCGAGAACTGGAAGCACGCGGCGATCGCACTCGCCGCTCTGTTCACCTTGTTCGCGGGTGCGACCGCGAACGCCGAAGACGGCGACCAGTCCGTTTTCTACGCGGCTGCCACGCCTCCGCTCCCCGCGCCGGCTCCGACCACGATCGCCGTTCCGCTCACGGAGGCGGAGAGGGCCACCCTGGCCGAGTGCCGGCAGATCGAGGCCAAGCGGCCTGCCCGGCCGCGCAAGGCTCTGAAGTCGGCGCCCAAGATGAGCGACGACTGTCGGAAAATCTGGGCGGCGGCCCAGAAGGCCTTCGGGAATGGGCGCTTTGGCGAGGCGCTCCGACTCTTCCACAAGGGCATGGAAGAGTGCGGCCAGCCGGCCTGGCGTTTCAACGCCGGCGCGACCCACAAGGCGCTCACGCGCTACGTGGGGTGCAATCCGCAGAACATCGCGGAAGCGCGGCGGGAGGTCGCGGAGTACATCGCCGCGGCCACGGAGGACGAACAAACGCGGAGGCTCCTGCGGGAGATTGACGCGTTCGAGAAGTCCTGCCAGGCAGCTGACGCGGAGCCGCCTGAACGGAAGCCGGCGCCGGTGGCCGACGCCCAGCCTACTGGGAGCGGCCCGCCGCCCGCCTGCCCGCCCACGCAGGTCGTCTGCCCGACGGTGCCCCCGTGCCCGTCGTGCCCGAACTGCGAGCTCACCTGCCCGCCCATGCAGGTGAACTGCCCCACCGGCGCGTTGCCCACCGCGCCGCCTCCGCCGGCTCCTTCCCAGGAGCCGCAACCGCCCCCCCTGCCCCCGGTGCAGGAGCGCCGGGTCGTCCCTCTGCCCGAGTCGGACGACCCCCCGCCCGTCCCGGCTAGGAGGGCCAAGCCCCCCTGCCAGAAATGCCCGCCGCCTGGACCTTTCCAGGACGGCGACAGCATCGTCGGCAAGGCCAGGGGCTTTGAGCGCGCGGGGCGCGCGCTCAAAGAGAAGTGGGACGCGCGGGCAACGCGTCTCGAAACCAAAGCGGCGGCGGCCGAGGCGGCCGCCGCCCAGCCGTAAACATCTGCCCTGTTCGCGGGGCGCTGCGCAGAAAGCGCACAAACAGCCTCTTCGGCTGATGCGCCGATGAGGCGCAAACACGAACTTGGGGACGAGAATGAGAATTTTCAGGACTAGCAAAACTCGTCTCCTCCCCAATTGTTCTCGGGTTTTATAAACGTGAGAATTGAAGGGATTTATAACAATTTGATCTTTGAAAAAATTAAAAACAAAAAAGAACTCCCTTGCGGGAGTTCCGAGATTCAGAGCAGCTTTGCTACGACTAAGATTATCAACAAATGAATGATAACATCACTGTAATGTTATGTCAAATAATTTATCCACAAAAACAAAAGCCCCGAATTTATCAGGGCTTTAGATGGTGGACGGAGGGGGGATCGAACCCCAGGAACTAAGTTGATAATCCTAGACGCGGCGCCAGCCGCTCTCCGCCCTCAAATCCACCATGAAGGATTTTATCATAGTGCTCTTTAAAATGCAACTTTATAAGTATTTATTTATGTGGATAAACGACCATAGGCATCTTGACAAACTAGAGAATTTGTGCTATACTTATTTGTTAGATTAAAAAACAGGTTTTTTAGTCTAATTATAGAGAAATTCTGGCAAAGTTGCTAAGATTAGCAGTTTTGCCAGGGTTTTTACCAAAATGCCCTCAAATCAACTGTTCTTTACAACCATGAACCACCCCGCACCACAAGGGTGCAGGGTAAAAAATGGTTCATGGCAAGCAATAGTGTCCCAACATAAACACCAGTCCTACCGGGAACAAAGATTTGTAATCATACAATTCTTTTTCCCCGGTAGGACTCACGCCGAGTTCTCCGAAAGGGATCCTCAAGGAGGATGAACATGACCATGACCCGTAGTTTCGAGGGTTTCGGCACGGCGGCCATGTTGGCCGCGACCCTGCTCGTGGGGACCTTCACGAGCACCGCGCACGCCGACGCCTTCATCGCGACCAGCGCGATCGACGAGTGCTGCGGCAACCGGAACCCCGGCGCGGAGAGCATGGTCTGCACGCAGACCGTCAAGACGGCCTGCTGCACCGGCAACGCTCTGACGCCGATGCCGGACGGTTCTCTCCCCGCGGCCTGCAACACCGCGGTGAAGCAGGTCCTCGTGGCTGCCCGTCGCGAGATCGACGCCAAGACCCCGGGCGCCACTGTCCCGGCCGCCACCCCCGCCCCCTCGGGCAGGGTGAACGGATTCGACGACGAGATGGACGTCGCCGTCGATTCCGAGGCACGGAGCAAGGCCGCCCGGGCCGAGCGGATCGCGGCTCGCGCTCGCGAGGACGCGGGCGGGGCCAAGGCCTTCGCCCGTCGCTCGGCCAGGGCCGCCGAGCACGCCGCCGACGACGCCCAGCTCGCGGCCGAGAACGCCGAAGCCGCCGCCAGCGCCGCCCGCGAGGGTGACGAGTGCGACGACTGCGGACGCTCGCGGCAGGTCGCAGCGAACCAGGACGCCATCACCCGCGCTCTGCGCGCGGCCGGGGGGTACGACATCCTCCCGGGGACCGTGAACGTGGTCCGTGGCGGCGGCGCCGAGCAGCGCACCGAGTCGCCCCCGACGCTCGCCTTCACCGGTTTCGGTGCGGGCAACGGCGACGGCGCACCGAACGGGGAGCTCCCGGGACGGCTCGGGGCCGTCCGGCTCCGGATCGTGGATTCCAACGGAATTCGCAACCTGGAGACGGGCCCCGCGGCCCTGCTCGTGCCCGGGTCGGCCGACCTGCTCAAGCCCATCGGCCGCTCGTGGTGCGCCAGGAACACGGGGGCCTGCGTGGCCCTGTCCATCCTGGTTCCCATCATCGCCACCAGCGCGGCGATCACCATCGGGGTGGTCGGAGACCAGCAGGGCTGGTTCCGGGGTCCGGACCAGAACATCACTCTGGTCGTCCGGTAGCGGGGGTCGCGCGTTCGAGCGCGGCCAGGCAAAAAGGCTCCGTGTGCATGGGCGGCACACGGAGCCATCGAACAAAGCAGAAAGGGGACGAGAATGAGAATTTTCAGGACTAGCAAAACTCGTCTCCTCCCCAATTGTCTTGCTCTTAAGTAGTTAAGGGCGGGACTGAAGGGAATCAAGTTCTTTTAAAATAAAAACCCCGCACCACAAGGGTGCAGGGCAAGAAAAATAATTTAAATTAAAATCCCCTCTAGTAATTTTAGAGAGGATTTCAGGTGGTGGACGGAGGGGGATTCGAACCCCGAAACTGGGATAGCAAGCCCGGCTGTAGCGCCAGCTACTCTCCGCCCTCAAATCCACCGGGGTCTAGTTTATCAGATTGCTCTTTAAAATGCAACTATAAAGTTACATGTGAGTGTCAGACAAAAAAAGAACTCCCTTGCGGGAGTCCCGAGATTCAGAGTAGCGTTTTTAGCGCCAACTAGACTTGCTATCCATAACTAAGGATACCAAGTAGCGAAAATATCGTCAAGTAGTTGTCCACAGGACATTAACATAAAAATCCCTTTTGTTAAGGGATTCATATGTTGACACACAGAGTAAAACCAGAGTTAATATCTGGCACACTGTACAAATTAAGAATAACAGCTTGAGAAAAAATTGTCAACCACTTATCCATTTTTTTAAGTTCACGAGGCGCCGAATGTGTTAATTTGGCCTGTCGTGAGCCTTAAAAAGCTCGTTAGTTCTTTACAACTTAAACGGTTTGACTATATAAAGTAATAAAATTGTCCTACCGGGAACAAAGCCTTGTATATAATAATATTATATATATTTTATATATTATTTAAATACAATTCTTTTTCCCCGGTAGGACTCACGCCGAGTTCTCCGAAAGGGATCCTCAAGGAGGATGATATGACCAAGACCCGCATCGAGGGTTTCGGCAAGGCGGCCGCGTTGGCCGCAACCCTGCTCGTGGGGACCTTCACGAGCAACGGCTGCGGGAACGGACCGGTCAACCTCACCGTCGTCTACCAGGATGACGGCGGCGCGATCCCGACCCCCAGCCCGGACCTCGCCCAGGCCCCGGCCGACCTCGCGGTCGCGCCGGACCTGACGCCCACGCCGGATCTCGCCCAGGCCCCCGTCGCCGACCTCGCGGTCGCGCCGGATCTGGCCCAGGCGCCCGACCTCACCCCGCAGTGCCCGCAGGGCCTCACCCTGTGCGGCAACCGCTGCGTCGACCTGACCGTCGACAACGCGAACTGCGGCCGGTGCGGCCAGGCGTGCGCGAATGGCGCCGAGACCTGCTCCAACGGGAAGTGCGTCTCGGCGTGTCCGCAGAACACGACGTACTGCTGGCAGAACAACGCCGGCTGCACGAACGTGCTCACCGATTCCGCGAACTGCGGGATGTGCGGCAAGGTGTGCCCCCCGGGGAACACCTGCGCGCGCGGCCAGTGCGCAGTCGACCAGAACCTCAACTGCGGGCAGAAGATCGCCTGCGGCAAGGACTGCATCGACATCGCCAACGACCCGGTGAACTGCGGCGGCTGTGGCAAGGCCTGCTCGGCCATCAACATCGATGGCAACCCGACGTGCACCGGGAAGGTGTGCACGGGTCAGTGCCGTCCCAATTTCGGGGACTGCGACAGCAACAAGCTGACCAACGGCTGCGAGACCAACCTCATGACCTCCGTGGGCAACTGCGGCGGCTGCGGGGTCGAGGTCCCGCAGAATCTCCCGAACACGAGTTCGTCCATCTGCCAGCTCGGCGCGTTCACCCCGGTCTGCAAGCCCGACTTCGGGGACTGCAACGTGTGGTGGCGCGACGGGTGCGAGATCAACTTTCTCGCGGACGACAACAACTGCGGCCAGTGCGGCAACTGGTGCGCGTGGGGCGAAGTCTGCCTCCAGGGCGTCTGCAAGGAGCCCCCTTGCCCGATGAACCAGACCAGGTGCTTCGGCGCCTGCAAGGACCTCTCGGCTGACCCCCAGTACTGCGGCGCTTGCAATCAGGCGTGCAAGCAGGGTGAGACCTGCAAGCAGGGGCAGTGCATCGCCCCCCCGCAGCCCGACCTCGGCGGCAACAACGTCGACATGGCGTCGCCGCCGGACCTCGGTACCCCCCAGGGCGACCTGGCCCAGGCCGCCAGGTACGAATTGAAGGTCTCGGACCCGAAGCCGGGGACGAACGTCGAGGTGTGGTTGACCTCGAACGCGATGGGGGCGCTCCACAGCTTTGCCCCCAGCACCTTCAGCCTCTCGGCCGCCGACATCTGCGGCCACATGGTCCGGGGGCAGGTCAGCCCGGGCCTTGAGGGGTGGGTTCGGGACTACACCGGGGATCCGGCTGGGAACAGCTGGATCGGCTGCCCGCCCAACCCGCGGGCGGTCACCGAGCTCACGTACGAGTTCGGCCCGGTGGGGATGATGAAGAAGCCGGTGCCGGCCAAGGGTGTCGGGCAGGTCGACGCCTGCAACGGCATGGGCATGCCGAACTTCTTCATCACCCAGGCCGATCTGGCGGCCGCGGGCCTGGTCTGCCCGTAGGCCGCCGCCGATAGTAGTCAAACCGCTTTTGCCCCGAGTCACGCGGGCCGGCCCTGAAAGGAGGCCAAAACGTGACATGGGGTGGGTCAATGAGACTTCACAGATACGGCAAAACTCACCCCTCCCCAATTGTGTTCATCATCACAAGGTGGTGAATAGAAACTAGGGACAAAAAAACCACCCCGACGTAAAGTCGGGGTGGTTTTTTAATATTTTTAGTGTTTTTATTTAAATGGACAGTTGCGGGAATGGCTCCAGGGAAGTAATTTTGCTTGTCTCTGATTTTATAAGAACCTTTTTATTCCCTAGTATTTCTACAAGTTTATTAAGTTTGTTGTCTTCTTTGCGAGTTAGAACAACTAAATCGCCTTTAAGATTCCCTAGTTTTTTATCTAGGTATTCTTTGGTAACCATTTGTGATTCTACTTTGGTTAAGCGATTATCCAATTTTTCTATTTTTTCGCTAAACTCCTGTTTAGTTACCGCGTTGTCTTTAATAAAGCGTACGGTTTCTAAAATATCATCAAGTTTATCATTGGTCATAAATTATTTGGATTTTTTTAATAACTTCAACAAGTAACACTAGCCATATTAGAGAAGCTATTATAGAGTTAATTAATTTTTTACTAAAGGTGCCGTCTTTAGTGAGGTTATTTAATCATTTAAAAAACCCGTTGTCAATATCGAGTAATTTTGGTATTATATTAATAGATTTTTAGCGAAAAATATGCGTTTAAACATCGATTTTTTGCGTCCCAAAAATTTCCCCCTCTCGGTAGACCAGTGCGTGGGCTTGGCGCTAAGCGTCATGACCGGTTTTTTGTTGTATAGTGTGGCAATAGATTTTAATTTACCTATTTATTTGTTTGCCACTGTTCTGACCGGCTGGTTTATTTTTTATTATCCCGAGGTAGGGCTGATCGTAGCACTGCTCTCCACGCTGTGGTTTGAGCGCTGGTTTACTCTGGCGCCAATTGTCTTCGGCGGCACGGTTTATAAATTATATCCGCTGGATGTTATTCTCGCCTTGGTTGGCCTTAGCATTTTGTGGCATATTTATACCGGCCAAATGCCGCGCCCGAGTTTTAAGCGTTTTAAATTGGACACGGCCATTCTACTATTTGGCGCGGTTTGTTTTTTTAGTTACGCGGCTTCTTGGTTTAAGCCCACGGATCCGGCGCTGGCGTTTGGCACGTTTAAAAATTATTTTTTGTACGCGGTAGTTTATCTTTATAGCATTATTCTTTTTAATAGTAGTGAGAGTTGGGCGCGCCTCATGCGCTGGCTCAAAATCGGCGGCTTTGGACTGTTGTTTTTCTTATTGTTAGGGGTTCTGCGCGGGCAGGGTATGTGGAGCGAGGCGCAAACATTGTCCACGGCCGGGGCGCGCCTCCTCGCGCAAAGCCACGCGTTTTACTTTTTACTTTTCGCGTTATGGCTTGGGGTGGCGTATTTGTGGCCGCAAAATCAGTGGTGGCGGGTTTCCCGAAAAACGCTTTGGTGGCTGCTTCTCCTCGCGGTTTTTGGGGTAGTGGTGTCGCTCCAGCGGCACTTGTGGCTTACTGGCACGATTATTTTAGTTACTTGGTTTATTTTTTTAGAGAGCGCGGAGCGCCGCCGCTTGCTTAGCATCATAGGCTGGGCTCTCGGCGCGGCCGCTTTAGCTGGCCTAATCTATATGTGGATTCTGCTCTTGTTGTTTGGCCGTTTGCCGGCTTCGGTTTCGAAAACCGCCAATATTATTCAACAGCGAGCGAGTCTTTCGATGATGCTGAACCAAGGGGACACGAGCGCGAATTGGCGCTGGGCGGCTTGGCGGGGCGGTTTAAAACTTTGGGCCGTACACCCCATTATTGGCACGGGTCTCGGGCAAAAGATTTATGGCTATGACAAAACCTATTTATTCGAGGTGGCGGCGCGCGAGCTTCACAACAATTATTTAGGGATTTTAGTGCAAATGGGGTTACTCGGCGCCGCGGCAACAGCTTATTGGTTCTGGCGCTTGCTCAAATTGCTCTACGCTTTGTGGCAAAAAGCGGCCGCGAGCAGTTTAGCGCCATTTGTGCTGGGGTGGGGGAGCGTGGTTCTGGTATTTATGATCGTGTTTAGCGTGTCGGTTTATTGGGATACTAATTTTTTGATAATCTGGTGGTGGCTCGCGCTCGCCGCGCTCCGGTTCGCGGCCGTGGAATTAAAAATTGAATCCCTATGATGCTTGATACTCATTTTTACGCGCACGAACCAGCCGGAGTGCGCAAGCAAAAAATAATCGCGGCTTGTTTGCGCGGGCAAGAAGGGCGAGGAGAGATTTTGGATATCGGCTGTGGCGTTGGCCATTTGTCCGCTTTTATGGCGAGCCTCGGGTTTAAGGTGACGGCCGTGGATGAAGACGCGCCAAGCATTGCTCTAGCTAAAGAGCAATATGGCAATCAGCCTGGCATTAAGTGGTTGGTTGGTTCAGTTGAAGCAATCCGCGACAGGTTTGATTTTGTGACGGCTTTTGAAGTTTGCGAGCATGTACCGGAATTAGATATTTTTTTGGAGAGATTAAAAACTCGCCTTAAGCCGGGCGGGCAGTTAATTATATCAGTGCCAAACGGCTGGAGTGTAGAGGAATTAGGGCGTCGTTTTATGGCCAGGAGTTTTTTAGGGAAAAAATTAAAAGTTTTTTTACGGCGCGGTCTTTTACCCAAAACCAACGCCCAATCCGCGGCGGACAGCCCCCACGTGCGCTGGTGGGGTTATGCGCGGTGGGTTAAAATTTTTAATAAGCATGGGTTAAGGCTCAAGAGTGCTAATAATGTGGCTTTTGTTTTTAAGCAGTTTTATTATTTGGGAGGGCGCCGTATTTTAAAACCCACGGCTCTAATTTTTAAATTTTTAGACAGAGCAGACGGTATTTTAGCGGCTAAATTGCCGCGGCGCCTCGCGGATGGTTGGATTTTAGTTTTTAATGTTGATTAGCGCGGATTTTTATGGTTCACCAAGACATTATTTTTAATAAAATCGCTCACGACCGCGTCGCCGGTAATTACGAAGCGCGGCATGGTGAGATTTTTAATTCTTTAGAACAGGCGCGCCTTCGGGAGGCTCTAAAGCTTGCGTTAGAACAAATTACCACTGGTGAACCAGTTCCGCATGTTCTAGACTATGGCGCTGGCTCGGGAAATTTAACCAGCCATTTGCTGGCGCTTAGGGCGCGGGTAACGGCCGCGGATTTGTCCTCTAAATTTTTAAAATTAATTAATAGCAAATTTAATTATAATTCCCAAGCGGCCGCGGTTTTAGTAAATGGCGCGGATTTACGTAATTTTGCCAGCAACAGTTTTGATATGGTCGCGACCTATTCGGTTTTGCATCATGTGCCGGATTATTTAAAAATTATCAGAGAAATGATGCGGGTGTTAAAACCAGGCGGGGTGCTGTATATTGATCACGAGGCACTCGAACAAATTTGGCATCCGCCGGCTGAATACCGCGAGTTTGTGGACAAGATTACCGCGACCATGCCTTATGACTGGAGTAAGTGGCTAGAGCCCAAGCGGTACTTAAGCCGTTTTTATAAAATTTTAAATCCGCGCTATCAGGCGGAAGGCGATATCCACGTCTTCGCGGACGATCATATTGAGTGGGATAAGATTCGGGCGGCCGTGGCGGAGAGCGGCGGTAATGTGATTAGTGAAACTGATTATTTATTGTTTAAGCGCGGTTATGACCAAAAAGTATATGAGGAATATGCCAGTAAAACGGCGGACACGAAGAGCCTCCTGGCGCGCAAATTAGAATAGACTTAAATCGTATGAAAATTTTACAAATCAACAAGTTTTTTTATCGCCGCGGCGGAGCTGAACAGCACATGTTTGACCTGATTGATTTACTGGAAAAAAATGGGCACACGGCTGTTCCCTTTGCCAGCCGCCACCCTTTAAACGAACCGAGTATTTATAGCGGTGAATTTGTGGCCGGCGCGGATCTATCTGAAGTCAGCTGGCGCTCCGCGCTTTTGGCTCCGCGCGTTTTATATAATTTTGAGGCTAAACGAAAGTTAACCAACCTAATACGCCTCACGCGGCCGGATATCGCGCACGCGCATCTTATTTATCACCATTTATCGCCTTCGGTTTTGGTGGCTTTGCAAAAGGCCAAAATACCGGTCGTCATGACTATTCACGATTGGAAGCCGCTCTGCCCCAATTATCTTTTATATACGGAAAACGCGCCTTGCACGCGTTGTAGTGATCGCCAATATATTCATGCCACCCATCACCGTTGCATTAAAAATAAATTTTGGCCGAGCATACTCTCTTCTTTTGAAGCTTACTTTCACCACAACCGGCGTTATTATGAGGATTACATTGACCACCTGATCGCGCCAAGCAATTTCGCGCGGGATATGTTTATAAATTTTGGCTGGAGCGCGGACAAGATTACAATTTTGCCTCATTTTTTAACTCCGGAAATTAAGATTGCCGAAGTCGCCGAGGAGGCCAGCGCGCGCGCTCCGGAGTTTGCCTATGTCGGCCGCTTGTCGCCGGAAAAAGGGGTGAAGGAATTGGTGGAATATTGGATCCGCGCCAAGGTTCCGTATGCTTTGCATATTTTTGGCGAAGGGCCGCTGTATGATTTTATTAACGCGCTGTGTTTAAATTCCGGCAACATTTTTATGGCTGGCCGGTTTAAGCGCGCGGAGCTGTTTAACCAGCTTAATCGTTTTACCGCGGTTATTATTCCGAGTGTTTTTTTTGAGACGTTCGGCCTCGTCGCGATGGAAGCTTTAGCGGCCGGAGTGCCGGTTATCGCGCATCGGCGCGGGGCCTTGCCTGAAATTGTTACGGCTTCCAAAGCCGGCCTCTTGTTTGACTGGTCCGAGGCCGGCACGAGTTTGCGTTTGGCTTTGGATGAGATGATCAAAAAGCGCGCTATTTTTTCGCATCACGCCACGCAATATATGAAACATCACCACCAAAGCGAGAGTTACTATAAAGCGCTGATGGCTATTTACCAAAAACTATTGACAAAATAGGATTTTTAGGTTATACTGACTGGTTTTATGCAGACTAGATACTCCTCACTAATCGCCATATTTTTTCTGCCAGTTTTGGTATTGGCTGGCGTTTTGTGGTCCTTACCGTTAAAACCAGCGGACGCAGAAGAGAACCTGGCTCATACTTACCCTAAATTGGCTAATTTGTATTTGGGTTCGCCTTTGACCGAGTCAATCATTAGAGATTTGGCGCGTTGGGACGTAGTAATACTCCACATGGCAGACCAGTTAAATTTTGCTTCCCAAATTAGGGAGCTCCGGCGTCTGAATCCGGATATAAAAATTTTAGCTTATATTCCGAGCCAAGAGTTCCCGATTACGCAGTACGCGGCCTGGGAAACGAATCCGAACGGCCCGTGGCATAAGTTGCTCGCCGGCATAACTGCTGATATGTGGCTGACAGACAACCTTGGCAATCACCAAAAATTTTGGTTTGAGAATTGGATGCTGAACAATACCAATTACCCGACTAAGGGAATTAGGTGGAACGAATATCTGGCGAATTTCATGAGCCGCGAAATTTTAGCGACTAATCTTTGGGATGGTATTTTTTACGATAATACCTGGCCCAGTATCTCGTGGATAAAAAATATGCAGGCGGACGCCAATCGCGACGGCCTTAATGACACGCCGCCAGAGCTTGATAAGGCCTGGGAGGAAGGCATGCAAACCTTATTTACTTTGACGCGCCAAAAAGCGGGACGAGAAATTATTATTTTAGGCAATGGCGATCGCGGTTTTCAAAATCAGGTTAATGGTTTTTACATAGAAAATTTCGCGAATAATGGCTACTCTTATTGGAGCGACCACATGCGCTATTATAAAGAGTCTGTTAATTCTGCCAGTCCTCGGCCGCGCGTTGCCATAGTTGGCGCCACCTCTCCAAATGGTAATAGTAAAGATTATAAAAACATGCGTTATGGTCTGACCAGCGCGCTACTGGAGAATGGTTATTTTGCTTTTGACGCTAGGGACAACCACGCGGATATTTGGTGGTACGACGAATATAATTCTAAATTGGGAGAACCAGCCGGCGAGGCCGTGAGCGTCAGGAGCGGCGCGGCTGATTATACCGGGAAAGACGCATGGCGTCGCGAATACCAGACGGGCGTCGCTTTGGTCAACCCAACTCCGGAGAGAGTAGATATTGACCTCGGCGGTGAATACGAAAAATTAATCGGCACCCAGGATAAAGTGGTTAATGATGGCGCGATTGTGACCAATGTTAGTATTGAAGCTCACGACGGGTTGATTATGCTCAAAACTTTGGAGAAGGTGAAGAACGTCATGTTTATCAACGGCGCTTTTACCCGGTTTTTTACCAAGAATGGCCAGCGGGCGCGCAATGGTTTGTTTTTATTTGAAGACGGCGTGCCCGGTGGCGCGAAAATTTTTAATGGCGACTTAGACGGCGATGCCACTCACGAAAAAATAATTGTGAGCGGCGCTAAGATGAAAATTTTGGATAATCAAGGGCGGGTTTGGTATAACGACTGGCCGCTCGGGGCAAATTACAAGGGGGTTATCAATGTGGCGCTCTCTAATATAAATAATGAATTCTCTAAAACTATCGTGGTGACGGGCAGCCGCGGGGGTAAAGTGGTGGTGTTTAATTATTACGGCGCTTTAGTAAAAGAAGAAATTTATCCACTCGGCAAAAAATATTCGCAAGGTTTTTCGGCGGCGGTAGCCGGGAGCGGCCCAAATGGCCAAGGCGAAATTATTTTAACTACTTTGCGCGGCCCCAAAACTGAAGTTTTGTTTTATAGTTTAAGTCAAAATAAAATCGTGAGGCGATTCGCGCCTTACGGCCAGTTTTATGGCGGCGCTTTTGTGGCCGCCGGCAATTTTAGCGGGGGGAGCCAGATCCAGGTAGCCACGACGGCTTTGGTAGGCGGGCGACCAACCGTGCGCGTTTTTGATTTAAAAGGCAAAAAAATCAGCGAATTTAAATTAAGCGGATTTTTTAGCGGGCTACTCGGTATCGCGGCTTCGGATGTAAATTTTGGCGGGCACGACGAGATTGTAATTTTTAGCAACAATTAATTAATCCCCGGTGATGAGGCAAACGACGGGTCTCGCAAAAACAGACCCGTTTTTTATTGCCTGCCTTAACCCGGCAATTGATAGGGCGCTATTCGGAGAGATGTTTAGCAGGCAGTGGTTCGCGACTAATTTTTGAGAGGAAATAATTTCGCTATTATTTACTACCAGGCCCTTCCCAGCAGTTGTTTTTAATAATTTTAATATCTCGGCTTTGCGATGAGCGATGTGGTCGACGATGGCGGTAGCGAGTGAGACCTCTTTTTTTTCGGGTAGGGAACGCATATATGCGTTCCCTACAAACGGATGGCAAGAAGTCGTCTGCACAATAAAAATTTTAATTGATTTATTTAATTTTTTGAAGCCCGCGTAAAGGCCAACGGCGGTGGTGCCGCTTGATGTCGGCACAAATATTGCCCCTAGATTTTTTATTTTAGCCAGTTCCGCGGCTAGTTCCTGGTAGCCGAGCGGGGCAAATTTGTCAGTTGATTGGCGTAAAAATACAACGCCATTATTTTTTGCAAATTGGAAGGCCGATTGTTTGGGGTTTTGAGTTTGTTTAATAACAATATTTTTAGAGGGAGCGGTTTTAAGTAGTTTGGCAAGTTTTTGGCTGGGAATTTTTGGCCCGACAAAAATTGTCAAATTTATTTTAGGGCTCGCTTTATTTTGATTATGCTTCTTGATGTAAAGAAGAGCGGCCAGAGCGGCATTGCCCGAAGAAGAAATAACAAAGTTACGCGCGCCGCGCGCCGCGTGCTGGTTAATCATAACCGGTAGAGACCGGCCTTTATGAGATCCTAATGGGTGCAAATCTTCGCGTTTTAACCACAGCTCGGTTTTAAGACCCAGAATGGTTGCTAGTTTTGGATATTGCTTTTGAGGAGTTAGCACCTGCCTGCCGCCTGCCTGTCCGGTAGGCAGGGCAGGCAGGTCTTGATTTATTTTAAATTTCAGCATAAGATATATTAGAGAGCATTCTAATTACTTAACTTAACATGTATGCGTTTAACTTGTCCAGAATGCAAAAACGACGTTGATTTAACCACTTACATGGATATTTTGCCGGAGTCAGTGGTGGAGTGCAATGTCTGCGGCATTAGTTTAATGGTTAAGAGTATTGATGGCGAAGCAGTTAGCGCCGAGATTGTGGACGAAGGGAAGTGATCAATTCTTCAATCATCCCTCTAAATCCGTGGCTGCCTAAAAATACGACGACGTCGCCGCTGTTTACTTGGTTTTTTATGTAAGTAATTAGTTTTTGGTCATCATCAATATATTTTACATTGGTATGAGTGGCGGCGATGACTGTCGCCAGCTCATCGCCTTCAATCGGTAATGCCTTGGTTGGCGAAGTTTTGATTTTTGTCAGCTTCGGCACTATCACTTCGCTTGCCGCGCTAAAAGCATGCGCGTAGCCCGGTAACGCGGCCGGTTCGCGGTTGCCGGAGTTAGGTTCGAAAACAGCAATAATTTTATTTTTATAAACTTGCCTAAGCGAGGCGAGGTCGGCTTGGGCTTTGGTGGGAGAGTGGGCGATGGTGTCGAAGACCGTAATTTTTCCGTCCAGTCTTTTTTCTAAACGCCGTTTGACGCCTTTAAAACTTTTTATGGCCGCAATAATTTTGTTCGGTTCCAGGCCGCATTCCAGGGCCATCGCAAAACAGCCCGTGGCATTGTCGGCCATATATTCGCCAAGGCAGGTGGTAGCCACTGGATAGCTTTGGTTTTTGTAGAGAATATTGAACGAAACGCCGCTAACAGTTTCAACGACATTGGCATAGACATAGTCGCACCCGGCGGTTTTGCCATAACTGATAATTGTTTCGCCGTTGTGCTTAATTAGAGGCAAGGCTTTTTCGGAAATTATTCGCAGACCAGTTTTAGGTACACTGTTATATAATTTTTGAAAAACTTCAAAATAGGATTTTTCCGTAGGGTAAACGTCAGCATGGTCCCAGACCACGGAAGTCAGCAGGAGGTGGGTAGGCTTATAATAGTCAAATTTGGGGCTATTGTCCCAGCGAGCGGTTTTATATTCATCGCCTTCGACGATTGACCACTGACCGTCCAGTAGGGGCACGGCATGCCGTGCCCCTACGTTTGTTTGCCCTAAATCAGCGGCTGGCATCTCGTTTAAACTAATACCGCCAAACATGTAACTGGGGTTTATCTTGGCGTATTTAAAAATCCAAGTCAGTAGAGCGGTGGAGGTGGATTTGCCAAAAGTCCCGGCGCAGACAATAGAATTGGTTTTAATAAAAAAATCACGTATTACTTCGGGGTAGGATTTGTAATTTAATTTATGTTCCTGCACGTAAAGCCATTCGGGGTTATGTGAGCTGGCGACGTTCCCTACCACAACCAAATTCGGCGCTCCGCTCGCCATCATTTTGTCCGGATGCCAACCCGGGTAAAAATCAACTCCGGCGTCTTTTAAATGCGTGGAAACCGGCGGGTAAAATCCAACATCACTGCCAGTAATTTTGTACCCGGCCCCGCCATTCTGGTCGGGGTGAACTTTTTTAAAAGCAATCGCGAGCGCGCTCATCGCCACTCCGCAAATGCCGATAAAGTGAAGGTGTTTAGACATGTAATAATAATATTCCAAAGCGCGATCAATCTCTGATTTAGATTTTTAACGTTATGGCGTTTTCGTGCCTTCGATTTCTTTGGCCAATTGTTCTAGTATATTGGGCAAGACGGTTAGCTCGCTTTGTCGGTATAATTGATTAAATCTGTTTCTGATTTCGCGTATTCTGATAGTCTGGTAGTGTCTGTCGTCTGTTGTATAAGTATCTAATGTCTTTAAAATAATTTTTAGCGATAATTTTACTTCTCCGTCCGCCATAGCACGTTTACGCAGGTCGGGATTTTCTATCTGCGCGGCCATAGGATTGATAAGCGGCTCTTCTGACAAATTAAGTTCAGAACATAGGCGCGGTCTATGTTTTTCTGGCCAATATGGCAAGGTTCTCTTTATTGTCTGCGCCTCTGTCCGTATATGCGCGGCGAGTTTTTCTGGTGTATCAATTATTTCCCCAAACAGCAATCCTTCAGCTCGGCGTAAAAAACGCGATAATTTTTCGTTCATATTCTTAGGATTTAGTTAAAAATTAGTTTAAGTTCAGTTATGTCGATCTTCCATTTCGTTTTGTCCCACCATTGTAGCCCTTCAAATTGCAACTTATATTTATCAGTCGGGCGGGAAAAACTGCCGAGGTAAACATATTTTTTTCCGGCTTCTTTGGCCCATAAAATTGCTTTTAGCATCATGCCGAGGCCCAGATTTGGTATTTTTGTTTTCAGATTATAAAAGGGGTAACAGTAGTGGAGGAGTTCGTTGGTTTGCAGGCAGATGGCGTAGCCAACGGCCGATTGTAGGGGCGAACGGCCTTTCGCCCCTACGCCAGAATCGTCTAATGTATATACCAAAACGCAATTAAAATTGCTTTTATTTTTGTCAGTCAGCAATTCTTTAATTTTATTAGCAGAAAACACTGAACCAAATTTAGTATCATAAAAATCTTTACCAAGTTTGCCAATGTTAAAATGGTAATCGGCGTAGGGGAGAGGGCATGCCTCAAGCTTCACGTCTTCGGTTTTTTTAAGCACGCGACGGTTTTCGCTGGAGAGCACGAATTTAGATAGATCAATGCGCAGACTCCTGGTTTGATACATCTCGCCCTTGCCCGTGCGGCCGAACAAATAACCCTGGTGGTACAGGGAGTTGATGTTCTGGTCAGAGAAATCCGTGATGGTTTTTTCGTCCCATTTGAGATAAGCCATATTAATAAAGCGCGATCCACATCCCCAACAGCACGACGGCGGCGTGGAGCACCCAAAAACGCATCACGGTTTTTTCTTCACTCCAGCCAATTAATTCCATGTGATGGTGGAGAGGTGCCATTTTAAATAATCGCCGCCCCAAAAAATACCGACCCAGAATTTGAATAATGACGGTAATAAGTTCCAAATAAAAAATAAACCCTAACAAGGGTAAGAGAATCATGCGATTGATGACAATGGTATTAATGGCGAGGAGCGCCCCAAGACCAAGCGACCCAACGTCTCCCATCTGGAAGCGGGCGGGTTTGATATTAAAATAGGTATAGGTAATGAGAGCGCCCACGGTGACGGCGTTGACATAGGTAATACTGACGTAGCCAAACAGCCAGCTTAAAATGGTGAGGGCGGCAAAAGTGATAATGAGAGAGCCGCCGGCGAGGCCGTCCATGCCATCGGCGACATTGACGGCGTTCGAAGTGAACATGACAAACAGAATGATAAGCGGGATAATAAGCCAACCAATATTGATAAAGCCATCAAAGGGGATATGAACCGTGCGCCATTGCTCGGACAGTTTAAAATAAATCCACCAGGCGGTGATGCCGCCCGCGATAAATTGGAGCAAAAGTTTCTCGTGCACCTGCACGCCGCGACCCGGCTTGCTACCAAGCCAGAGGGATAAGCGTTTAAAGGCAGACCAAGGCAGGGTAAGAAAAAGCCACAGCCGGTGCCCGGAGTTTTTATGAACTTTGATTAAGCGCCAGATGTGCGAGAGTTTGCGCACGCCGCGTTTACCGCCTAAAATATTTAAAACATCATCTAGGCCGCCTAAGCTTGCCGAGAGTAGCATGACGCCAATTGGCACCCAGGTGAATTGGCGGTCCCAATTGGTAAGAAAGGTGATGACAGCAACTGTTATAATAATTAAAAGCCCACCCATGACCGGCGTGCCCGCTTTGGCGCGGCGTTCAGACATAGACAAGGTTGGGTCGAAGGCTCCGGAGCGCACTAGTTTGAAGCGATATAAAAGTTTTGTTAAGAGCGGCGCCCACAAAAAGCTGATAGCACAAGAAAGCAGGCCATAAAAAATAGCCATTTTGAGGATATAGACGGAGACCAGGTCAATTGGCATGCAAACAGCATACCAAAGATAATGATAATTTTCAAGCGAGAGCGCGAAGGCGGCGAAGCTCTAAAATGCTGGCTAGTTTTGCCCGTTCGGCATAGGTTTCGTTTTGATTGTTGACAGCATTTTTTTCTTCCCAAGTTTGTTCTAATAAATTGCCACTCGGTTTAGTGACAGTAATATGGCCACGGCGCACGCCACTCTCATAACGGCCATCGGACTTCCAGGGAACAGAGTGAATATAGCCGAGCACCGGCATGCCGTTGTTATTAGTGGTGACTTTTTCAATCAGAACTACATGTGAAATATATTTATTTTTTTCTGGCGCGCGCATGATTATAAAATCTCCGGGCTTAGCCTCTGATAAATTTATTTTGTAACTATTTTGATCGTTCCCAAGAGTCGCGACGCCGGTATTCTCCGGCGGCCGGAGGCGCGCTAGAATTTTGCGCCAAGGAGTCTGCGCGCCAGTAAATTTAATTTTGCTGGCTAAGCCTCCTTGCCCGCGGGCTTTCAATTCCGCGTCTAAAATATAATAAACAAATCCCGAGCAATCAACCCCCAAACGATGCTCTACTAAGAATTTTTTGATGGCTTCGGGAGAGAGTTTGGCGAGATCGATTTTTTCGTGCAGGCTAACGATGTGCGCTTCTTCGACAATATCTGCGGGGCTGCCTTTACCAACGTGTGCCCGCAAGCCGGCCCGCAGTTTTAGGCGATCGTTGTTGTAATAAGGGCATTGCACCGGGCCACTTGGGAAGGGGAGAGCTAAATAGTCGGAGATTATTTTTTGGGCCGCTTCTGTCAGCATAGTCTATTGTGCTTTTATTATTTTGGTTATGATTTTGCCGAGCGCGCTAAAAACACCCGGGGTTTGCATAATACCAGCGCGTGCCTGAATGCGCAACCAATCCTCGCCCGGTTTGGTATTGTTATAATATACCACGTTAAATTTGTTTGGTTCCAGTTTTTTTACAAGGGCTTTTTGTCTGGGTAGGATCCAGGTCGCCTTAGGCGACCTGGATCCTACGTTTTCTGGTACGCGCATTATTATTTGGCTGCCGTTTTTAATGGGAATTATTTTTTGGTTTTTATAAGGGAGTCCAAGAACAGCGGCGAGATGAGCTTCGAAAGTCGTGATTAATTTGTCATTTGCTCGCCCGGCGGGCTCGGTCGAAATGACAAGTTGTTGCAATTGGCTTTCATAAGTCGTGCTGGCCGGTTGGCGGGCGTTAATTTCTATCAAATAAATTTTACCGGTTTTCGTTTCGAGCATTACATCAATGCCAAATAGACCGCGCCAGTTATGTTTTGCCAATTTTTTTCCAACGGCGGTAGCTATTTTTTTGATTTGATTGGTTTGCTTGGTGGTTAGTAATTTGTTTGGTAATTTCCAGTCATTGCCAATGGTCGCAAATTGAGAACTGGTAAACGGTGGTAGGCCGGTGATTTGGTAGCTAATATTGCCAGTTAAGACATTTTTACTTGCCTCGCCGGTAGGCGGGCCCCAAACAACCGCGTTGACGGTAAAGGCAGGGCCAGAAATATATTTAGTAACGCGGATGGGGCGGTTAGGGAATTGGTTCGCAATTTCTCGCGTTTGTTTTTTTGATTTTATCAAAGCAGTCCCGCTACCGGTATGGGCGCGATTAAATTGGGCGATAAATTTTTTAGATGTCATCCCCGACCTGATCGGGGATCCAACTGTCCGGATTCCCGCTTTCGCGGGAATGACAAGTGGCCAAGATAAGCCTTTCCCCAGAACAATTTTATGCGGTGGCAGATATTTAGTGAGTGGCCCAAGCCATTTTATTTGCGAGATTTTTTCCTCGACTTGGTTTGCCAGCTCGGCGGGCGGGTTCAGGAGTGTCCAGTTGTGCGCGCGGCAGATTTTTTCTATCTGGGTAGTATTTTTAAAAACTAAAATTTTTGGCTGTTTGAGCTTGACCAGTATGGACTGAGTCGTTTTATGCCCTAGTAGATCTAGGGTAGAAAGCAAGGATTTGTTAACAATAAGATGAATATTAGGCAGGTTGCTGGCGGCTGTCTTCGCAAAGGGCGTGGCATTTGTTATAATATGGAACCGAGGCGCGCCCGCTAATCCAAAAGCGCGCTCTAAATCGCGCGCTACAAAGACTATTGGATTTTTATGTAAAGCCTTGTACAATGCCTGCATACAGCTAGATTATAGGTTAAATCAGTAATTTTGGCAATGAATTTACGAAGTTTTCATGGACTACGTTTATAAACAGCTTCAGAAATTTGGGAAAATAAAAACCGGAGCGGGGCTCGCTAAATTTTCTTCGTTTCACATTGGCGGCCCGGCCGATTATTTTTTGATTGTTAAGAATAAAGAAGATTTAGTGGGAGCGTTAAAATTTATTTCGGCCGAGGGCTTGGATTATTTTATTTTAGGGGGCGGTTCTAATGTTTTGTTTTCAGACGATGGGTTTCGGGGAGTAGTGATCCAGAATAAATGTTCCAGTTTAAAATTGGAAAATAATATTATTACGGTTGATGGGGGAGTGGAATTGAGTAAAGTCGTGGAGGCCGCGACTGGCGCCGGGCTAGCCGGTTTCGAGTGGGCGGCGGGCATACCCGGGTCAGTCGGAGGCGCGGTGCGCGGCAACGCGGGCGCGCGCTATGCTTTTGCCGGCGGCGAGCTGAAAGATTGCGCGCAGAAAGTAGGAGCGTGGCGCGATGGCCATGTGACGGATTTATCTAATGCCGCTTGCGCTTTTGGCTATCGTGACAGTATTTTTAAGCACGAACCGGCCGTAGTTTTGGATTTAGAAATAGAATTGAAGCCAGGGGACAAGGCTAGTATTTTAACTACTACGCAAAAAATTATTGCCGAACGCCGCGGTAAACAGCCACCCCAATCTTCGGCCGGCAGTTTTTTTAAGAATATTTTTTTAGAAGCCTGGAAGCGCGACAAAGCCGAACTGCCGCCGCGTTTTTTAGAATACAAAAAAATCGCGGCCGGCTGGCTTATTGAGCAGGCGGGGCTCAAAGGCTATCGCGTTGGGGGGGCCATGGTTTCTCAAAGCCACGCCAACTTTATTATCAACCTCGGCCAGGCCACCCAGGCCGATGTTTTGGCAGTGCGTGATTATGTGATGGAGAAAGTATACGAAAAATTTGGAATTAGTTTAGAGGAAGAGGTGATGATTGTTTAAGGTGGTTGGTTTAAGGTGGTTGGTTTGACGGCTGATTGAGAATTTAGTAAAATATGACTATCAACTAATTTAAATTAGTTAAAAAATTGCTTGTCTTATGCAACTCATCATCTCCGGTAAAGGCTTGGGCTTAACCGACGCCATCGAAAATTACGTCGCCAAGAAAATTAATCCGTTGGAAAAGTTTTTTAAAGGTATTATCCGAGCCGACGTGACACTTGGTAAAGAAACCAAGCACCGGGTGAAGGGCGAAATATTCTACGCGGAATGTAAATTAGCCATCCCAGGCAATGACATTTTTGAACGCGAGGGTGGCAAAGATTTATATAGCGCGATTGACGGGCTGAAAGATGGTTTAGAAGTCGAGCTTAAAAGACGCAAGGCCAAACTGCACAAAAACGATAAAAAAATTCACATAGCGCGGCGCAGTAATAAAGAGTACCAAGACTGATGACTAAGATTTTTGTTTACAAAAAATTTCTTCCCGCGTTTTATACTCTCGCGGGTTCTTTTATTATCGCGCTCGGCTGGGGCAAATATCACTTGGACAAGCATAATTTAAGCAAATTTTTGCTTACGATATTCGCGATCATGTTCGCCGTGGCTCTGCTTTATAGATTGGGGCTTTTTTTGTTTGATAAATTTTTCCCGCGTTTTCGGCGCCACCCTTTTTGGCATACGGAGTTCCGCAAAGAAATAGACGAGATTTTTTTTGTCAGCGCGCTGTGGTTTGGAGTATTTTTGATTCGAGTAGAAATTTACAGCTTGCTTTATGTTTTAGTGGTTTTATTATTATTATTTTTTGTGCTCCGACGCGTAATCAGCCGCCATCCGGCGTCCCGTGACTGGCTCTCTGCACACAACACGCTTGGCTTATTCGCTTTTGTTTTGTTTGTTATTCAGGCGTTGTTCCAGTATCTAAGTTACCGCTGGTATATCTTGGACGCTAATATTAAGTTTTATAATATTGTTTTGTTCCGCTCGTTCGCGATGACAGCGGTTTGGTTGTTGGCTTTTGCGGTAGCCGGAATTATAGTGGCGCGTTTAGCCGGCCGGTTGCGTTTTGGCATGCTGGCGTTATGTTCGGCGTTATTTTTGTTGTTTTTATTATTTTGGGGGGTTAATTTAAGCCTTTTGTATTATTCTGGTTTACAGTTTGACCCAACGGCATTGGCACATTTGAGCGGTTCGTCCGGTCTAGTAAAATGGGGGAGTTTAATTTATCCAGTTCTCGGCTTAATTTTTTTAGCGGCGCTTTTTTTGTTTGCACTTATTCAAATGTTGCGAGCGCACAGCAATATTCCGCGTCGCCAGTGGTATGCTTATTACGGCGGCATTATCGCGCTCGCTATCATGACTCTTTTCAGTTTTGGATCTTTAAAAAATACCCCCGAGCGAGTGGTGATTAGTTCGTTTTATAATTTTTACTTTGGGTCAAATACTGCGATCAAGCTAGACCCAGCGCTGGTTCAGAAGCTCAAAAATTTTGGGCTTAATTATAACCCCGATACGTTTTATGTGGCCGAACACGATCGTGTTTATAGCGCGTCCAGTTCGGCCCCCTTAATTAGTAAAAAATTGGCGGTCGAAAAACCGAATGTTATTATTGTTTTTTTAGAGTCTTATAGCGCGCGTTTAACCAGTGTTTACGACAATCGTTTTCCGGGGCTAACTCCGGGGCTCGAGCAAATGGCTTTGAATAAAAATACCACAGTTTTTAATAATCACTATAATGCGTCGACGCCAACCGTCACCGGTCTCCTGTCACTGCTCTGTAGTATCTTGCCACCAACTGGGCATAATGAGATTCAGAATGACAAGAAGTTGCATCGTCATCGTTTGTTGTGTTTGCCGGAAGTTTTAAAGAAAAATGGTTACACATATATCGGCTATGTCACGGCTGTGGCCAAAGATTTTGCAAATAAAGACGGAATTTTTGCAAGCATGGGTACGGACGAGACGTTTGGAACAGAAGAGCTCAAAAAATTTATTCCCGGAACGCCGCTGTCTTGGGGGTACTCGGATCATCAGTTGTTTCCATTTTTATGGAAGCTTGCTAGCGAGAAACAAAAACCATTTTTGTTGATGCTCTCTACAGTGGATACGCACCCGCCTTTTAATTTGGCAGAGGACGAAGTGAAATATGGCGACGGCGCTCAGCAGCTTTTGAATTCGTTTCATACCACCGACGACGCTTTTTTAAAATTTTGGCAAGATTTTAGGTCGAGTTCTCTCGCGGATAACACGATCGTAGTCGCGGTGGCCGATCATGCGGTTTTTCCGGGGGCTTACGACAAAGCGACATTTCCAAAAGAATTTGGAAAATTGAATTTTTATGATAAAAATGTGTTTTTAATGTATGTTCCAGGCAATGCGGAAACCAAGCTACTCCCTAAAAAAGTGGAAATAATAACTTCCGGCTTGGATCTTACTCCTACGCTTCTACAAATTTTAGGTTACACACTACCTAATTCGTTTGAAGGCCATTCGGCGTTTGATGACCGGAAAGACTACCAAAATATTTTGGGTATGCATGAACTGGGACTTTATATTAATCAAAAAGTAGGGTTGAAAAGGCAAATTGATTATAATGTTCCAACGGAAATTTCTTGTTCAATTAATTACTTGCCATTGGCCAGTTCTTTTTCTGGCCTATCGCTCTGCGATTATTTGCAGTTTTATAAATGGAAGCGCCAGATGTTTGAAGAGGGAAGATTTTGGAAGGAGTAGGGGCATGATATATCGTGTCCCTACTTGGGGTAGATTAAATTTCCGTTCTGGTCATAAAGCAATACTGCTAACACCGGGCAGGATTGCGCGGCCAGCATAATAGTGTCTTCGTCGGTCGAATCTGGGTCTACCACGTAGGCTAAATTTTCTTTGTCTATTTGGAACACGCCGGGAGCGACCGCGACGCAAGTGCCAGCGCCAATGCATTTGGCGCGGTCTATGACAAGGCGTCGAATTTTACCCTGCCTACCGGCAGGCAGGCTTTGGCCGCGAATTTTTTCGGAAATTTCTTCGGGGAGATTCATAGCTCATCTAATTTTAAATCGTCGATCGTGAGCGGCGTGATTGGCTGGCCAGCACCTTGTTCTAGGCGCTTAGTAATGTCCTTGGTGGCGGCTTCTTGATACAGTTTGGAATCATCTTCCACCACGTTAGGCCCAGAGTCGCAGTTGTCCACACAGGCGCAAAAATCAAGGTCAACGGGCTCATTTTTCTGCCCTGCCGCCAGGCCAAAGTGGGCGGCGAGCACCTCCATAATTCGCTCCGCGCCGCGGTAGCGGCAATGGGGTCCTTGGCAAACGCGAATTTTCTTGGACACAGATTACGCAGATTAATAAGTGAGAATTACACGAATTATATTCCCAGCATGGCTCGCATGTCATCGGGAATTTTGTACGGCGGGTCAAAGGTTATTTCGATATTAACTTTATCGGCTCCAGCGTTTTTCAGGGCCGCTGTAATCTCGTCATTCAGTTGCGACCCCCAGGGGCAAAAGGGCGTCGTATAAGTCATTAAAATTTTAACGTTATTTTTATCTATATCAATTTTGTAAATTAACCCCATGCTCCAAACGTCAAAGCCAACTTCGGGGTCTTTAACAGTTTGCAAGGCCGTGATAGCCGCTTCTTTGTCTAGGGACGGTGGATTAATTTTTTTGTTAGACTTTTTCATAAAATTAAGTGTTATTTCGAACCTCGCAGAGCGTGGTGAAACGACAAATATCCATTTTTTTCAATTTCCAGTGCCAGCTGGGCACTACCGGTTTTGATTATCCGGCCATCTGTCATGACCGACACTAGATCGGGTTTCACGTATTTAAGCAGGCGATTGTAATGGGTGATTAACAAGAGGCCGGTGCCGGTTTTTTTTGCGGCCACAATGCCCTCTGCCACAACCTTTAAGGCGTCTACATCTAACCCCGAGTCGATCTCGTCCAAAATAGCGTATTTGGGTTTTATCATAAGGAGCTGTAAAATTTCCAATCGTTTTTTTTCGCCGCCCGAAAAACCCACGTGCACATGGCGGCGAGCGAAATCGATATTCATATTAAGCTCTTTAAGCTTGGTAGCCAGTTTTTTGTAAAATTCTTGAGGGTTTTGGGGCTGGCCGAGCGCGGCGCCGACAGCCAGGCGTAAAAAATTCGCGACGCTAACACCCGGAATAGCGGGCGGGTGTTGCAGGGACAAAAATAATCCGGCTTTGGCCTTTTTCTCCGGAGAAAATTTAGTAATGTCAGTTGCGTCTAAGAATATTTTACCAGTCGTGACAGTATATTTAGGATGGCCGGCGAGAGCGTTCGCGAGGCTCGATTTGCCCGAGCCATTTGGACCCATGATAACGGAAATTAATTTGGGTTTAACTTCAAGCGAAACGTTTTTGACAACGGTTTTATTAGCAGTTACCACTGATAAGTTTTTTATTTGCAGGGACATAGTTTTAGTTGAATCTATTTCGTTCTTTTTTTTCCAACGCGCGTTCAATGTTAACAATAAGGGCGTTAATTTTTTCTCTAATTTCAGTAATTTCTTCACGTTTTGGAAATTCTGTGAACCTAGTTAAGGAAGGCAAATTGGGCATCACGCAAGCTCCTTCGGTTGTAAAAATACTCAATGTACCTGGGTCCTTGGCTACTTCTGGGACAAATTGTTCTCTGGCCAGTTCCACAATTCTCTCTTGGCCGACAATCCTATACACAAACAAATACACAAACAAAGGAATTAATAGGCCGGTTTGTCCATGGAAGCGCACGATGCCATATTCGTTGTCTGCCACGCTGGCCGAGTAACTCGTCGCTGGTTCGGTAATAGTAATGGCGCGCCTTTTTTCGGTTTCTGGCGTTGTCCCGATTTGTTCTGTCGTCATAGTATCTGAAAAAAGTTTAAACAACTTATTTTATAGCATTGTTTATGGCCTTGAGTCCGAGCGTGGCACAGCCAATGCGAGCGGGCGTAATTTTTGGCAATCCCAATATTTTGAGCATTTTTTCGGTAGATAGTTTAGAAATGTCAGCTTTAGATTTGTTTTTTAAGTAGTCGGTCAAAAGGGAAGTGGCGGCGGTAGAAATGGCACAGCCTTCGCCAGTCCACCCTAGTTCTGTTATTTTTTCCGCTTTGTCCAATTTAATAAACACATCAATTTCATCGCTACAGAGTGGGTTTTTCTCGTGGCGAGTGAAATCAAAATTTTTTAGCATTGTTTTGTTCCGTGGGTGGCGGTATAAATCTAGAATATATTCTTGATACAAAGCATCGGTCATAAATTACCCAAAAATTTTCTTAACCTCTTTAATGGCAGAGACTAGTTTATCAATATCTTTTTTGGTTGTATATACTCCCGCCGAGGCCCGGGCCGTGCCCACCAGTCCCAGGTGTTTGTGGAGCGGCATGGCGCAGTGGTGGCCAACGCGAACACAGACGCCAGCGCGGTTTACGATTTCGCCGATGTCGTGCGGGTGGGCTCCGGGTATTGTGAATGAGATGACGCCGAGGCGCGAGACCTCACCCCGCCCTCTCCTTTGCGAAGGAGAGGGGGTCGACGGGCCGATGATGTTTACGAGCGGCGTTAATTTTTCTAGCGCGTAATCGGTCAGCCTTTTTTCATGAGCAACAATTGTGTTCATGCCAATTTTGGTAATAAATTCGGCGGCCGCGCTAAGGCCAATCGCTTCGGCAATCGGCGGCGTGCCCGCCTCAAATTTATAGGGCACTTCATTCCAGGTAGCTCTTTCGTATGTTACGTCGCTTACCATCTCGCCGCCAAACATAAATGGTTCCAGATGTTCCTCCAGCATTATTTTTTTACCATACAGTACGCCAATCCCGGTTGGTCCGTACATTTTGTGCCCAGACAAAACTAAAAAATCGCAATCCAGTTTTTTGACGTCAATCGGTAAGTGCGCGGCCGCTTGCGCCGCGTCCACGATAGTGTAAACTTTCGGAGATTTTTGTTTAGCGAGTTTAATAATTTCCGCGACTGGGTTAATTGCTCCCAAAACGTTTGAGGCTTGCGTTAAGCTTACGATTTTTGTGTTCTCGTCAATGACGTTGTAGGAATTAGGCTCTAGCTGGTAGCTGGTAGGGTCAAGTTCTATAAATCTGATTTCAAATCCGTAGTGTTTGGACATTTCCTGCCACGGTACCAGGTTGGCGTGGTGTTCCATCCGAGTAAGCACGATGTTATCGCGGTGCGAGAGGCGAGGGGATAGCGAGCGGGCGAGCGCGTTTAATCCAAACGTGGCGCCGGAATTAAAAATAATTTCTTCGGGCGCGGAGTTTAAAAATTTCGCCATCTGTTTCCGCGCGGCTTCATATTTTTCCGTGGCCGTAATACTTATATCATACAGCCCGCGATGCACATTAGAACGGTATTTGGCGTAGTAATCATTCATCGCGTCAATCACCACCTGCGGTGTTTGCGTGGTGGCGGCACTGTCCAGATATGCTAAATTCGGGTGCGCGCGGAAGATGGGGAAATGTTGTTTAATTTTTTTGGTAATCATAGGGAGGTTGACTTTTTCTTCTGCTCTGAACCATTTTGCTCTAAAGAACAAGATGGTTGAGAATGGTTTTTTTGTTTTGTTACCCCACCGCCCCTTCCCCTGTACCAGTCGCTTCGCTCCGGTACAGGGCTACACTCGCTTCGCTCATTCCGCATCTCTAACCTACGGCACCCTCCATCTCCATTTCAATCAAACGATTTAATTCCAGGGCGTATTCTACGGGCAAAGCTTTGACGATGGGTTCGATGAAACCAGAAACCACCAGCCGCGTGGCTTCTTGCTCCGTGAGCCCTCTTGATTGTAAGTAAAAAATTTCTTCTTCGCCAATTCGCCCCACGCGCGCTTCGTGAGCAACGTTTACTTGCTCATTTTTTATTTTTAATTCCGGAATGGTGTTGGCGATGGATTTTTTGCCAATCAAAAGCGCGTCGCAGACCATAGAGGCGTTGGTCCCCTCGGCATTGGGCATAATTTTAATAAGCCCGCGAAAAGTATTGATGCCGCCGTCTTTAGAAATAGATTTAGAAATAATTGTGGACGATGTGTTTGGCGCCGCGTGGATGGCTTTGGCCCCCGTGTCTTGGTTTTGGCCGGGGCCCGCAAACGCCACTCCTAAAGAATCCGAGCGCGCGCCACGGCCGCGTAAGATTGACGAGGGGTAGAGCATGGTTACTCCGCTATTGTGTACAATTAATCCGTTCGCAATAAAATTATGGTATTTCTCTACCTCGATGTCGTATGTCTTTATTCGGCCAATTTTTTTGATAGCAGTCACACGAGCAAAACCGACAAACTCATTTACTTGGCTGGCAAAATTTAATCCGCTGGCGCCGCGATAATTTCTTCTAGTTTTAAGTAGCAATATCTTTTTTCGTTTTCGTTTGCATCGGCTTGGCAAAGAAATAATTTCTGGCCCGTTAAATAGCAAACGCCAAGAATCACTGGCCTGGCATTTATTTCCTAGTATCGTAACAGTACCGGCGACCCGGTGTTGTGTTATGTGCGACACGCCATAGCCAACGTATATGCCAAGCAACTTGACTTGTTCTAATAATTTTTTGCTTATACTGGTATAGGCGATGGCATAAGTAGCCACGTGCCCATCAGAATCAAAATATCCGGCCAAAAAGGCTTTAATTTGGGTTGGCGGCAAGGTAAATATCCACGCTGGAACAGTTTTGGAGCTGGCAGTGCCGCCAAAGCCAATAGCCGTAAAAAGCTGACAGAGTGTTTTTGAATTTATGATAATATAGCGATCTTTTTTTTCAGTAACCGTATAATTAAAAAGTCGCTGTAATACGCCACACACTTCGTCGCGGTAATCCTCGGTGTAATGAGTGGCGAGATTTATTTTGTTGCGTTTTTTATCTATGTGACCATCGCCAATGAGTAAACCCATCAGCCACATAAAATCTTCGTTGGTATGTGACGGGCTAGCGATGGGATTGTATAGATGTTTTGTAGACATCGTAAAAGCGCGATATTGATTGTTGCTTTTTATCAAGTCGTTGCATATCAGCGCAGGTAGCTTAAAGGGTTTACCAGATAAGGGAATAGTCTTTGCGATCGCCACCATATCTCCGAACCGCAAATCACGAAGTGGTTTCCAGATGGTTTCAAAAAACATTTTTTTGTGATCGGGGTGTCTTTTTTTACGCTCTAAAGTTAAGAACGGATGGTTGCCGCTGGCTTCTACCTCTCGTCCGCCAGCTTCCAGCCGGTATACATTTTTAGTGCCGCTAAATATTTTTCTAATTACCGTTGATTTAATGATTTTTTTTACGCGTTCATCATAGGAATATACTATTTGAGTCGGCGATAACGCGGCAATGCTGACTGGCCCATTCGGAGTCGCTACAAGCGCTCGTTCAGTGAGACAGCCCATATTTCCGTTTACCCATTCCATTACGCCGTCTTCGTCCACGAGCGCGCGTTTGGTATTTAAGTTATAAGTATCTTTGGACCAGTTTTCGATAGAAGAATAGCGTACCCGGGCATTTTTGTGCACAAAAATTTCTACCCCCCCGCAGTGGAGCGAATTAACATTATATCTTGGCGCACTACAGCCCTCGATGTACGAAACTTGCGAACCTTCATCCGCGATAATCAGCGTATGCTCAAATTGCCCACCGCTCTTGGCATTCATGCGGAAGTAGGCTTGGAGCGGTAAATCCACGGTAACATTTTTCGGCACATACAAAAAAGTCCCTCCGCTCCACACGGCCGCGTGGAGCATAATAAATTTGTGGTCGTTAATGGGGATGCATTGCGTCATGAAATATTTTTGCACGAGCTCGGGATGCTCGTGCACGGCCGTGTCCATATTCTCAAAAATTACGCCCTTGTCCGCGAGGTCTTTTTTTAATTTATGGTAGACCATGTCGCTGTCATACTGCGCCCCTACGCCGCCCAAGGCTTTTTTTTCGGCTTCGGGTATGCCGAGGCGATCAAATGTGTTTTTAATTTCGGCTGGCACGTCGGCCCAGGTTTTGGCTTCGGTAGTATCGGGGCGAATAAAATAAGTAATTTTATCTAAATCAAGTTTAGTTAGATCGGGTCCAAAATGGGGGAGTGGTGTGGTTTTAAACAATGCTAAAGCCGCCAGGCGTTTTTTAAGCATCCAGGCCGGTTCTTTTTTGGCGCGCGCTATTTCGCGCACCAGCGCCTCGGACACTCCGGGCTTAGCGCGGTATTTTACGCGCGCCAAATCGGCCGTATCGTAGAGCGAACGGCTGGGAGTGGCTGGGGAAGATTTTTTTATAGCTTTTTTCACTTAGAACTAGCCAAAATCAACATCGTATGTTACGATTGTTTACTACAGAATAGTATCTTTAAAAAGCAGTATTGTCAATCTTGTGATCCCCAAAAATTTTCTCCAGCTCACATTAATTTTTCGCAAATTTCTAACGCCAGATATTTTTGAGCTGGTTTTTGAAAAACCAGCTGGTTTTACGTACGCGCCCGGCCAGTTTGTGCAGTTTAAAATTCCTGCCCGCAACGCTTCGCGTAGCGATGCGGGCGGGCCTCAAGAGAATAACCCCGCCGCTTCGAGCGGGGCAAGTTTTGTTCTGCGCACCTACTCAATTGCCTCGCACCCTGGCGAACCAGAATTAAAATTCTGTGTTAAAGATTTGCCGGACGGCAAAGCGCCAGCTTATTTTAAAAATTTAAAAATAGGGGATGGGGTGGAGGTTGCTTTGCCGGCTGGTTATTTTGTTTTACAGCCGAGCCCCGTGCAAACTAATATTTTTATAGCGACCGGCACTGGCCTGGCGCCGGTCCGTAGTTTAGTTTTAGAATCTTTAAAAAATAATTTTTCTACTAAACTCCTGTTTGGTGTGCGTCGCGAAGAGGATATTTTTTGGGATCGCGAACTAACTGCGTGGGCTACGCAGTATAAAAATTTTTCTTATCTTCTCACACTGTCCCGCCCGAGCGAAAACTGGACGGGTTCGGCCACCTCGGCAGGCTCGGAACAGGCAGGCTCACCGCAGGCTGGCCTCAAAGGCCGCGTCAGCGCGCACCTGCCCGCGCTTATCCAGAGCGAAGCCGAATATTATCTCTGCGGCAGTCTTCCCATGGTCAAAGAGGTGCGTCAAATTTTACTTGAACACAAAATTGATTCAAGCCGGATTCATTTTGAAATTTTTTAGAATTTTTATAATTGCTAGGGATGAGCCAAAAATAAGTTTACTTATTTTTGCGAAGCCCGACGCAATTTCAAGCTTTGCTTATAAATAGACGCCTTTGGTCACGACTTCGTCGGGGTTGACCAGGGCGTGTTTTTTTGCTAGGCTGGCCTAGTCTGCTCTTAGGGCGCGAACGGGTCGCGCCTTAAACAGCGCAAGAAATGGAGAAAAACGATGCGTAAGCTCCTGGGAATGGCGGCGATCCTGATCGTCACCGGGATGTTCGTGGCGTGCGGCGGCAGTTCCGGCCCGGGACAGGGTTCGGTGCCGGGAGTGGATGGGGGCGGGTTCTTCCCGACCCTCGACATGACCGGGTGCCCGTTCATGGGGCTCGAGAAGTGCCCCAAGAACGCTCATGGAGCGCCGAACGTCGACCACTGCACCAACGTGCTCCACTGCGGCGCTTGTTTCCAGGCGTGTCCCGCGGCACCGCCGAACGCCCAGCCCGCGTGCTTCAACGCGGTGTGCGGCTTCGTCTGCAACCCGGGTTTTGCCAACTGCGACAACAACCCGCAGAACGGCTGCGAGACCGCTGGGTTCTGCCCGGCTCCGTCGGACATGAGCCCGCCGCCGGACGTCGGGGGAGGCGATGGCGGGTAGCCCACCCGCCTGCATCGAGCTGGGGGCTCGGCCGCGACCACGAATTTGTGGGCAAGGTCGAGTTCCCCGGCCAGTACTTAAAAATTAAATTAAACTCAAAATTATCCACAGCCAAAGCCGCTTGACAAAAGGGTTTTTCTGTGCTATACTATTGGCGATTTCGTAAGAAATTACTTTAGTTCTTTACAATATTTGATTTTGTGAGTAGCAGGGCCCTCTGTGTCGGTGAGCATTATGTTAGGAAAAATTTGTTTATTTTTTATAAATAAACGCATTTTTCGTAACATGAGGGTTCACCGCGCTAATGTGGTGGTCTCTGCTCCATAACTTCAGAAAAAAAGTCCCTTAATTATGGGACAACGAGGAGATGTATCGATGCGCAAGCTCATGATGGCGGCAGTTTTGCTGATGGCGGTATTCGCCCCCAGCACTTTGCGGGCCGAAGAGCCCGCATCCACCATCCACACCATGTCACACCAGACGGGCCACCACGCCACGATCATCGTGGCCGGAGTTGTCGGCATCAACGGCAACTTCACGGGCGGAGGCCTCGTTGGCCTCTGCTACGAGCAGGAGCGCCAGAAGCTGGTGTTCGAAGTCTGCTCGGCGATCTCGCTTGACCACCACCTCACCCTCACGGGCGAAGTCTCGGCGGCGGTATTCCGGCGCTGGCGACGGGTCTCGCTCGGTGGCGGGATGGTCGTCATGAGCGAGCTCTCTCATGAAGGCCACTTCGTGGGGTTTGTGCCCACGGTGAATATGGTGGTTCCCCTCCACCATGTTCTTGACCTTGCGTTTGAGGTCGGTGGCGGGCCGCAGTGGTTGGTGGGCGCGGGAAGTGGTGAGCATTTCGAACCGCACGCTATCGGCACAGTCCGGGGCGTGGCGTTCGCGATGGTGGGTTTGGTGATCAAGCTGAACCCATAAGGGCGGGTGAGCCAGGGTGGCTCCACGTGCGACGGAAAATCATCTCCTCAATCGTGTTGTGCCTGTTTATTTTTTGTCCAGAATACCCCGCGGCTTGCCGCGGGGAGCTTCACTATCTTGTGCGCCGGGTTTCCAGGGATAAAAATTTTACGGTAAGTCCTAACCTGACCTATTCATGAAGATTTCAGTTCTATTCATGAAGATTTCAGTTCTTCATGAATAGGTCACCCGAAGGGCTTCGACGTGAGCGACTTAAGTCGCTCGTGCTCAGGGTTAGCCTTG
>JAUSEN010000028.1 GCA_030650025.1 Candidatus Magasanikiibacteriota bacterium
ACGACGCCGACGATGAGTAACATTGTAGAAAGTAGGGGTATAAATATTCTTGGCCAAAAAATAATAGATTACAAGGCATTTAAATGGGGGCCGGGAGACAAGACGGTGCCTCTGGAAAGCGCCACCAATTTGCCGATTAATGCGCAAAATAAATTTTACTCTTTAAATGCCAGTCATGGCATTATGATGACACAAGACGGTAGCCGTCAAAAAATTGTGAATATTTTTTCGGGCAGTAGCTTGAATGTGGCGAGTGAAGTTATTACGCAAGATATCGCTGAGTGTCAGCTGAATGGAAAGGCGATTTCTGTTTTTAGTCCGATTGATATTTTTGTGACTGATCAGCTTGGAAATGAGTTGGGGAATGCGGCGGATGGTAGTGTGTTAAACGAAATTCCGAATGCGGCGTTTGAAGTGTTTGGCGAGCATAAGTTTTTATATTTGCCAACAGATGATGGGCAAGTGTATGAAGTGAAAATCAAGGGGACCGGGACGGGAACTTACACTATAAAAACGCAGGAAATTAGTGACACGCAAGTGACTGGCACAGAAGTATTTAGTAATTTGCCGGTGACACCGGAGCTTTTGGGAGAAATACATTTGGGGGCGGAAACGACACTGACAGTAAAAGAAACTGCCGCCAGCGCTGAACAAATTATTTTGCCGTCCGCGGTTATTAATTCCAGCCAATCTGAAGATGTTTTACCGCCCACATCAACAGCAACTATTACAGGCACCAAAGGCCAAGAAAATTTTTATCGGAGCAATGTAGTGGTGAATTTAGAAGCGGACGACAGTATTATTTTGGGACAAGAAAGCCAGGCCTCGGGAATTTTGAGCCTGAATTATAAAGTAGATGGCGGGGCTTGGCAAAAAGTGGATGGCGCCCAAGTGAATATTCCCGTTTCAAGCGAAGGGCTTCATTCTGTTACATTTTTTGCCACGGATAATGCGGGAAATAATGAGCCAGAAAAAGTGCTGAATTTTACGATAGATACAACTGCTCCGGAAGCGCTCGTTCAATTTGACTCTGTTGCCAAGGATTTGGTGTTTGGGGGAATTCCGGGCGGGGAGTTGGTGTCAATAATAAAGCAAGGCACCGTAATTACTATTACGGATCAAGCGGGTAATGCCACGGTGCTTACGTTTAAATATACGGTTGGTGATAATTCTACTTCAGCGGAACTGAAATCACTGCACTATAATGGAATACTTTTGGGCCCTGGCCGAGCAGAAATGAAATTTAGTTGGTCTTACAAAGATGGTGCTCTTAATAAACTATCCCAGTATGTAAAATCCGTTAATGGATATGAAATTTCAACAGTATATGAAGATGGAAAAACTAAAATTTCAACCGCGGATGCGGCGGGTAAAATTTCCCAGAAAGTACCTGGGTTGATAATCGTGAAAAGTGCTACACAAAAGGGTGATCTAGATTGGAGTTATTAGTTGGAAAACGATTTTTTAGGTAAGCAAAAAGCGGCAATATGTTGCCGCTTTTTGCGTAAAAATCTGTGGATAAAATGCCGCCTATTGCATTTAATTTTATGATATAATTTCTTAATGGAATCACGCTAAGATTTCATATTTTCTCATGGACGTTTTAGGAATTTTCAGGTTTCGAAAGATACATTCAAATATGCAAATGTTTTTGCGTGTTGTTTTGTTTTTTGTCGGGGTTATTAGCTTCCTTTCAGTTGATGTGAATAATATTTTCGCCGTTGTTGGTGTGCCTGAAATTCTAGTCCAGCAGGGACGCTTGTATAATTCCAGTGGAACACTTTTAGGAAGCTCGTCCGGGACAGACTATTGTTTTAAATTTTCTATTTATACGGCTTCATCCGGAGGCACTAAATTGTGGCCTTCTTCCGATCCTTCTACGATGACCATTAGCGTGGTCAGTGGCGTTTTCAATGCGCCCATTGGCGACACTTCTGCCGGAGGCGATGCACTCGATTATAATTTTTATGACAGCGACGAGACATACCTTAATGTCCAGGTTGCGGCTTCTTCCGGCGGCTCATGCTCCGGCGTAACTTCTTTTGAATCCTTGACTCCGCGCCAAAGAATAGTTTCTTCGGGCTACGCGATTAACGCAAACACGATCGGCGGATTTGCTCCTTCACAATCCGCGGTTGCAAATCAAATTCCAGTTTTAAATTCTTCCGGTAATTTGGTTTTCGGCGGAGCAGCAATCATAGGCAATAATTCTTCCACGGTCGCTATAGACACGAGTGACTGGGATATCGGAGCCACTGGGATTATGACAGGCATCGGGGCTATCACTTCAGACGGATTAATTACTGGCACGGCCGGCCTCACCATCACTGGCGCAGCCGTCAGCCTTAACGCCTCCTCTAATTTTGACCTTAATTTTGCCACAGGAACTTCTACGGGAGATATTACGCTAGGGGGTGGGACAGCGGGGCAGTTGATTTCTATTAACTCCGATGATTGGGACATTTCAACCTCAGGGGACATGACCGGCATTGGGACAATTACGGCCGACGGCCTCGTCACCGCCAACGCCTCCCTCAACATCGCCAACGGAGCCACCTCTTCAGGTATCCTTAAAATCCTAGAAGACACCGACGCCGGAAGCAACTTCGCCACCTTCCAGGTTCCCGCCTTAGCGGGCAACACAGTATATATCTTACCGGCCGACGACGGCGAAGCCGGCGAACAGTTGCAGTCTGACGGCTCGGGCACGCTCACCTGGGAATCTGCCGGGGGAATACCCACCACCATCACCGTGGCCAACGAAGCCACTGATTCCAGTTCCTACATCGCCTTTTTCACCGCCGCCACCGGAGACCTGGGCCCCAAGACCAACGCCGGGCTGACGTTTGATTCTTCCACCGCCATTTTAACCGCCACCGGATTTGCGGGGCCGCTCACCGGCAACGTCACCGGTAACGTGAGCGGTACCGCCGCCACCGTCACCGGTGCGGCGCAGACGGCCATCACCAGCCTCGGAACTTTAACGGGATTAACCATGGGGGGAGCGATTGATATGGCCACCAACGTCATCAACAACATCGGCGACAACTCCACCGACTTTTTAGCCGGAGGAGGTTTGACTTTGGCTGACATCTTAACCGTCAACGACGACCTAACCGTCGCCTTATCGGGCAACGAAAACGTAGAAATCACCGACGGCGCCACTCCCACCACCGACACCCTCTCTATTATATCCGACGGCGCCTCCATCACCGCCGACGCCAACGCCCTGGAAATTGACTTTACCACCGGCGAC
>JAUSEN010000001.1 GCA_030650025.1 Candidatus Magasanikiibacteriota bacterium
AGGCCTCCTAATGTAAAGCCCGGGTTAGTGGAGACAATGCCAATGGCGTTTTTACTGTAGGGAGAATCACATTTTTCAATAGTAGCCGGGATAGTGCCGGGGACTACGCAAACCGCATCGCCCTCTTCCGGGCAAGAATTAGTGCCATAACAAGCGGGATCAATAGGGTATTGTTCGGCAAGGTCGAGGGTGGCCGAGGCGGTAATAAATCCAGAGGCTTGAATATACCCTCTGACCCCAAGGCCGGGGGAAGTATCAGAGCCGCCATCAACATATACCTGGAAGGTGGTGGTGGGCGGGGTGATAGTGCCAAACAGCGAGCGACCGCCGACGACAGCGAAGGTGTTGGCGACGGAGAGGGTATAGGCCGTGGAACTAACGCCGATGCCAAATGAATTTTCTCCTGATACAGAGATACGATTGCCAAACGCCATTGAGCCACTAGCGTTGGCTATTGCATAATTACCAATAGCCATAGCGGAAGTAGCATAAGCTTGCGCCTGAATCCCCCCAATGGCCGTGGAATAAATGCCGCTCGCGACCCCAAACCACCCCATCGCCATGCTGTACGTGGCGCTAGATGACGCGCCAGTATTAATAGCGATAGAGCTAACTCCGCTCGCTGTGGCAAGCTCCCCCAAAGCCAATGTGTGGTCTGAACTAGCAACACTATCAACACCCCATGCCAAAGAATGCCGACCGCTGGCCTTAGCTTTTAGACCGAACGCTGTAGAATTAATCCCGATATTCGCGTCATCCCACTCCGTGCTTGAAACGGCGCCAGCCCTAAACGCCGCTTTCGCCGGTATCCACATTAGGCGCGTGCCAGCTCCCGAGCCAGGGGTGGCGCCTGTCGTACCGCTCGCCATAATGGCGCCGTTGGTAACGGTGAGGCGGGCGGGCGGGCTGGTATCATTGATACCCACATTGCCGGCTGAATCAATATATAGTTCGGACCCGCGGGCAATTTTACCTACTGACTGGGCAGAATCTAGGCCGCCGGCATAAGCGCGCTGGCGGGCAAACAGGCCGTTGGTTCCGGTGGCCCCAAAGGGCACGAAGTAAATATAATGGCCGTCAAACACCGCGCCGGTAAAACCTTTGGCAGTAGCATTGACTTGAGCCATATCATATACGCTCCACGAGCTCGCGTTGACAAACGAACCGGTCGTGTCATACCGAGTTATCTGGCCTTGATCCACGCCATTAGCAGTTCGATCCGGAATATAATACAGATACCGCCCGTCAAAGATAGTGCCGTTGAACCCTTTGGAGTTGCTGTTGACAGTGGTGGCGTCGAAAAAAGAATACGACGAGCTCGCCGAAAAAGACGCGGCCGTGTCATAACGCAGGGCCAGCCCGGAATAGGTGGAATTATCGGTTTTGAGCGGTGAAAAATAGATATAACGGCCGTCAAAAGTGGCGCCGTACGTAAAACCTTTGGAGTTGCTGTTGAGGGCGGTGGTGTTAAAAAAGCTCCACGAGCCGGCAGCCGTAAAAGATTGGGTGGTGTCAAAACGCGCGATTTGCCCATGCCGCACATCGCCCGCCAAACTATTCGGCACAAAATAAATATATTGGCCGTCAAACACGGCCCCGGCATAACCGGTGGAGTTAGCATTGACCGCGGTAGTATCAAACACGCTCCACGAGCCGGCGCTGGTAAACGAACCGGTGGTGTCATAGCGGGTAACTTGGCCAAAATACGCGCCATTATAAAATGGCACCAAATAAAGGTAGCGGCCGTCAAACACGCCGCCCACAAATCCTTTAGAGGAAGCGTTGACATTGGCGGCCGTATCAAAATATGCCCACGAGGCCGTGGCCGTAAAAGCGCCGGCAGTATCATAGCGAACCACCGTGCCCGAGCGGACGCCCGAACCAATAAGGGGAATAAAATACACATAACGCCCGTCAAACACCGAACCTTCAAACCCTTTCGCCGTACTCGTAACGTTTGTCGCGATATCAAAAAAACTGTAAGAACTGGTGGCGCTAAACGAGGCGGTCGTGTCGTAACGGGCTACTTGGCCGTTCGTGTAAGGAGCCATATATATATACCGGCCGTCAAACACGCCGCCGATAAATCCAACGGCGCTGGCGTTGGCGGCCGCCATATTAAAAAAACTAAAATCCGTGCTGGTCATTGCTAAATTCGAGGGCGTGGCTCCGCTCCCAAAACCGCTATTGTTGACTCCGTTTTGGAGCCGGGCGGCCTGGCCTTGATTGAGAATCCAGCCCAGAGCGTCTTTCAAGGCCGTGGAACTAACTGTATTAAAACTAAAATTCCCGCTACTGTCAGAGATTGGAATATACGTGGAGGTGGAGGCCGTGCTGGTGGCCGCCACGCCATCTAAATACTTGGCATTAAAAGCAAACGGTGAGGCGGTAATTTGTTTGCGGGGAGAGAGGGTTTCGCCAGCAATGGTTACTTCTAGATAAATAGTTTGATTGTTCTGGAAAATGGTGGGATCAAGTGAGTTGGTGCCAGTGTCGCCAAGATTTATTGAAAATAATCCGTTGGTCGGGGTGATTGGTATGGTGGAAGTAGTCGGAAGAGTACCAGAGGCCGTGTAAAGCGCGGTGCCGCCAGAGGCGGCAGAATATAAAACAAACTTCATGGCGACAGTAGTCGTGATCGCGAAGTTGCTCGAGTTTAACATTTTCCCTTGGTAGGTGATGAGGGTTGGAGGGGTGGCGGCGTGAACAGATGAAAACTGAAAAAATAAAAAACCGAACAATAATAAATATGCAACTACAAAAACACCCACTCCGCGGGCTAAAATCTGCGGAACTCTTCTGTCTGTTTCTGGCTCTTGAGCCATAATTTAATTGTCCTCTATATTATACCAGTTTTTAGGTCTTTTGAATGCTACTAAACTGTTAATAACTTCACACGTATGTACTTTACGCATAATCCTGTCATCTTGAGCGTAGCGAAAGATCTAAGCGTTTTATATTTTGGCGAATTGACTTAGATTCTTCGCTGCGCTCAGAATGACAACCGCGATTATGTCTCAATTACAT
>JAUSEN010000005.1 GCA_030650025.1 Candidatus Magasanikiibacteriota bacterium
AGGCCTCCTAATGTAAAGCCCGGGTTAGTGGAGACAATGCCAATGGCGTTTTTACTGTAGGGAGAATCACATTTTTCAATAGTAGCCGGGATAGTGCCGGGGACTACGCAAACCGCATCGCCCTCTTCCGGGCAAGAATTATCTAAAGAACACTGCGGGTTAATCGGATACTGTTCCGCCAAGTCTAAAGTAGTCGTGCCCGTGATAAATCCCGAAGCTTTGATGTAGCCATTAACGCCCAGCCCCGGATTGGCGGAGTCGCCCGAATCAATAAATAGTTTGTAATTAGTGCTGGGCAAGGTAGTGGTTCCCATCAAAGTAATGCCACTGATGGTGGTGGTGCGGAAGCTGGTGGTGACACCAAATGACAAGTCGCCGCCGCCGAAAGTAGTGATGGTTTGGTCGCCCGCGGCCGTTAGATTAAAATCTAGCCCGCGCGCGTTCGTAGAATCGGAAAATCGGATATTATTCGTGGTACTAGCATAAACATTCGCACTTCCACCCAATCGAATAGCGTTATTAACGCCAGTGCCGGCTATATTGATGGCTCTTGTAGTTACCGCATTAGCTGTCTGTGAGGCTATGCCTATAGCATAACTTATCGTTCCACCTGCGTAGGATTGATTATTGATAAATAGTCCATAAGCATTTGTTACTGTTCCGGGCGAAGTAGCAGGGTCCACTAAAATTCCATAGTAATTTGTAATTGTTCCAGCTAAAGACAAAGAAGTAACCCATAAACCCCTGCCAGTAGTAATTGTAGAGCCTGCGACATTTTGGATTCTTACTCTCACGCCCGTCGCGTTTGTTGTTGTTCCTGTGGAACTTTGTGTAACCGTGAAATCACCACCATAAGCATTTGATACTGTGTTAGCTGAACCTGCTGTCACGGCTCCAAACAATCCAATGAGGCTGCCTGTATGGTTGAAACCAGCCCCTGCCGTAGTGACCAAAGCGCCTAGTGATAAGAATTGATTGGCCGTTGCCGCCGATGGATTTGTCGTGAGGAGTGATTCAATCATCGTTTTACCAGTCGTGCTTGTCGCTGTTTGAGCGAAGGCAAAAGAAACACTTGATGTGTCGCTCATAACCAATCTGGAAACGTCGTTGATGCTCCACTCCATCTTCGCGCCCGTGGGGACATTGAAATGCAGTTGGTTGATGGCATCGGCGTCGCGGCCAACCCAGTAGGCCGAAGAGCTAACCGCCTGGCCGCTGGTAAAAACAATTGGGGCGGCTAAAGTGCTAGTACCATTCACTGTAAGGCCGGTACTCGTCAAATTGTTAAAACTAAAATTCCCGCTACTGTCGGAGATTGGAATATACGTGGAGGTGGAGGCCGTGCTGGTGGCCGCCACGCCATCTAGATATTTTGAATTGAATGAAAAAGGCGAAGCGGTAATTTGTTTGCGGGGACTTAAAGTTTCGCCCGCCACAGTGACTTCTAAATACAAGGTCTGATTGTTTTGAAAAATACTGGGGTCAAGTGAATTGGTGCCAGTGTCGCCTAAATTCACGCTGAACAGGCCGTTGGTTGGGGTAATAGAAATAGTGCTGGTAGTGGGAAGAGTGCCCGAGGCCGTGTAAAGAGCGGTGCCGCCCGAGGCGGCAGAATATAAAACAAATTTCATGGCGACAGTAGTTGTGATCGCGAAGTTGCTCGAGTTTAACATTTTCCCTTGGTAGGTGATGAGAGCCGGGGCCGTGGCGGCGTTGGCTACAGAAAAATTAAAAATGGAAAAATGGAAAAGAGAAAGTGAAAATAAAATTGAGAAAACAAAAAATAAGAGGCGCTTTACATGTTGCCAAGATTGAGGTTGTTGATTTTGTTGTGTAATATCTCGCACAAAATTCACAAAAAAATTATGTCTCGGTTTTATTGGCGGAGTTGCCGTTGGGTTGATTGTCGTGGTTGTTACTGGATTGATTACTAGCCGAAATACCATCAGCTTTGGTGAGCCCGACGTCCACCGCGATGTTGGCCGCTTCTTTGCCTTGGAGGTCAATCGTATCGGTTTGCTGGGAGGAATACTGCGGGTGTTCAAACGTTACATAATACTGATTATCCCCGGCCATAAAGTAGTAACGGCCGCGCTTATCGGTGATTTGCGTGGATACTAATTTATTAAATTGCTTGCTGAAAAGGCGAGCAATGGCGCGGCCCACGGGATTCTTATCGCGCTCGTCGTAAACAATCCCCCAACTTTTAATTTTGGCGGGCAAAGCAAAGTGGCGGAAGACAAAAAACAAAGTTACATGAACGCCAAGCAAGAGCCCCACGTACCAACGAGGCGCGATATAAAAAGACACGGCCGTAATCGCGATACCAACCCAAGACAATAATACTTGGATATTTCTCCCTAAACGCGCCCAAAAAATCCGCGGCGGGCGCTTCCGTTCACCTATGGGGTCAAGCGGGACGTTGGCGGTAATGACAGCGTTATCTTCGGTAACATTAATGACTTCACCGTGGTACAGATCCACCCGCCGGCCATCATCTTTAAAAACTCCAAGCAGACCGGAAGGGAAGGTCATTTTTTGCTTAATGGCCTCAATGCGGTACTGCCCCGGGCTCGCCACAAACGCATAACGCCCCTCTTTATCAGTGACTTTAGTTTGAACGACTTTGTTGGTAGCTATATTAATAAGACGGAGCGTGGCTAAATCCACCGGTAATTTAGTTAAAGAATTGTAAACTTGGCCCCACCCTTCGCGCTTGCGGCGGCCCAAGAGTAAGAGGGGTTGTAAAAACAAAAGGCGTAAAAGCGGCAAAAGGTTAGCCCAAGAAATTAAAGATACAGTACCAATCGCCACCGCCCCAACAGCGACTGGCGCTACCACCCTAGCGGCAGTGTCTTGAACGGCGGGGTCTTTAATGCTCTCGCCTACCACTGTGGCAATGTCAGCTACATTCACTAATCCTAAACTGAAGGCGGCTTTGGCTTGGGAAGCTAAGTTCTTACTAAGGCGCAGGGCTTTGTCGGTAAAAGAAGAATTGGGATCAATATCTTCTAATAATTTTTTAGGCCGGGCAACAAGAGTAATGGTGTAGTTATAAACATTATTCGAAATTGTCACTACCGGAGAGGAATGTTCGTAAAACCCAGCCAGCGTGGCGCGCGCGTAGTACTTCCCATTAGGAACCACCCAGCCAAATAAGCCATTAACATCGGTAAAGCTGGGGTTAGTTTGGCCAAAAGACGCGGCGTCAAATAATTCTCTGCTGGCCTTATAAAGCTCTAAGCGGACACCTGAAACAGCTTGGCCAGAGCTTAAAGCCTGGCCCGCGGGCAAACTAGAAAACACAAAACCAAGTGAATCACGCTGGCCCTCACCATAATCAATTTCTATAAAAGCGCGATGGCGGCCGACCCCCGGAAAACTAATATCAGTGTAATAAGTTTGATTCGAGATGTTGTAAGCAAACAAGTTGCCACTCTGCCCATCAATCACCAAACGCATACTTAAAGGTGAGGCAACCAACTCTGCTTTTGCCACCGAGACTGATAACCAAGAACCAGCCAAACTAGTAACAGTTTCCGCGACTGGCTGGAGCGTAATCTTGCCAGCGCCAGCGAAAAATGAAACCTTGTCCATCTTGAGTTGTAAAAATCCGGCCACAGTGGGCGCGAGAGGCTTGTATTGGTCGGGTTCAGTAGCAGGGGGTGGCTGGCAGGCCGCGAAAGCCGTACAATCTGAATCAGCACAATCGATTTTTGTATCCTGATCATCATCTACTCCATTGCCACAGATTTCTGGAGTAGCGCCTAAGAGCTGGCAGAAGGGGCTGGCGGCGCAATCAAGATCAGCGCAGTCATTCTGGCTGTCAGCGTCATCGTCTTGGCCATTATTACAAATTTCGGAGGGCGGGGCGACGCAAAGCGGGCTCCCTACGCAAGCGGCGTCTAAACAATCTGTTTGGCCGTTGGCGTTATCATCAACGCCATTATTACAAATTTCTACGCCCGGAGGTGGCAAGATAATGGCGTCCGCTACCGCGCCGGTACTATATAAAACAGAAGTATTATAAGAAAATACCGTATAAAAATAATGGATATTTTTTAAGACGTTGCTGTCCACAAAAGATTGCCCGGCGCCGGTATAAACTACAGTGCCGTTTGGGTCGGTCACATTGGCGGCCGGCTGCCCAATCGTGCGTAAAATTTTGACTCCGGAAAAATCGGGGATATCGTTAGGATTCGGATTATTCCAATTAACATTAAAAGCTCCCCCACTCTCCACCACTAAAACATTTTGAACATTAGGGGGCGGCACAGTGCTCTTCTTGGTAGTAAAAATACTGTCAGCGGTGGCGGCGCTATTGCCGGCGGCATCAGTAGAAATTATTTTAAAATGGTAAGTGGTGTTAGGGAGTAGGCTGAATAAAAAAATACCAGGCGCTCTTGAGAAAGCTCCGTCCAAGGCAGTACTGCCATACCCAGCCGTTAATCCATAATTTATTTGGCTGGAGGCAGGTTCGCTGTTTAACCAAGCGAGGCTCGAGGTAGTGATGCCAACGGTGACACTGATATTAGATATAACGGGCGGGGTGCTATCAGGAGAACTCGTCGGGGATTTGTTGGTATCATCAGGTGGGGGTGGGGGTGGGGGTGGCGGAGGTGGAGGAGAGCCACCTCCGCCGCCAACTTGATTCACAATGCTAGCCGTAACGCCTATGGCTCCGGATTCTGTGATGGCTTCGGCTCTGGCTGATAATAAAAACTCTAACCCGATAAGCAGAGAGACAAACAATAAAATTAAGGAGAATTTGCGTTGCATATAACTAATTAAGACGCCGAGCCAGGCGCTTGGTTCGAAATAATAATCCTGTGACTAGGAGGAGCCCAGCGCCAACTAAAACCACCAACCATTTGGGGGTATAGAATATGGCAGAGTTTTTGACGATAACACTTTGGCTTTGGCCATACTGCACAAAAAAACGCGCCGAATAAAATCCCGGCCAGCGAGCGCCTTCTAAAGAGAGGGGCACGGAAATTTGGCGCCACGCGCCCGGGATTAGATTATTACCAAGAGTAAGCGGCGCCGAGTAAATTTTTTTATTATTAGCAGTAGTAACTTCGATTTTACCAGTAAGAGGCACGGGAATAGTGCCAATATTATTAATAGCCACGGGCCAAGCACGCGAAACTTTCCAGGGGTATATGGGCGTGGCACTACCGGGCGAAACCGCGAGCTCCTCCCGAACTAAACCAGCTACTTGAATATAAATAATACTGACCAGGCGGCCGCTTAAACCAACCGCGCTTTGAGGGGTAGCCGCCTCGTTGATAGCCAACCCAACATAATGAGCGCTCGGCACGGCGTCTTGGGGCACGGAAATAACATAGGGCACGTCTCTAACCTCACCGGGGAGAATAGTGGCCGTCTCGACGTCTAGTTTTACCCAACTCTCCGCGATATCAAAACCCACGCCAAATTCGGGGGCGCCATTTTGGCCAAGGCGTGCCCCTAAAACCGAAATAGCAAATTTTTTTGTGACCGGGCTGTCGTTATGAATGGTAATAGTATTGCTCGCTTGAGAACTCGGATCAATAAAAAAAGTGGCTTTGGCCGGGCTCAAACTCAACGCGGAAGCATGGCTCGGAATGAGGCTGGCAGAGGCGAGAAATGAAAAAACCAAAAATAACGCCGTATAGATAACAGAGCTAAAAATTATTTTAAATATGCTTGGTGAATTTATCATAACAAGCTAAAAATTAGCCGAAGCGGTTAAAGTAACAACGTGGCTAAATGTAGAATCGGAGTCGCCAGAGGCCCGAGAGGCTTTAAAGTTTAAAATCACACTGTCATTGGCTATGGCAGAGGTCGAAGAAGCAACGAGCTGACCAGCTACTACCGCGCGATCATCTGAAAAAGCGGCGTGAGGCCCAGTGATGGAAAAACCATATTCCTGAACACCGGGGGAGACAGAGCCGTCCGCTACCGCTGTTGGCATTGTTCCAGAGACTCCGCCAATCGTCAGCGCATAACCATCGACAACATCGCTGGTAACAGACACGGTGGTCTCTTTAATACTAACAATCGTGTAACTTAACTGCCCTAAATTGATCGCGTTGTTACTGATGGTCAAAGTCAGGCTGCCCCGTTCCATAGCCTGATAGCCGCCGCGCACTTCGTAGCTAGTACTGGTAGTAAAACCAACGGGCGATTCTCCCGTGGTGTCTTCTATAGAATACGAAGCGCTTTGTGAGAGGATGCCGCCATTAACACCAACAGAATCCGCGAAAATAAAATAATTAGTAGACGACATCGCGGCCAGAGCCACAAGAGGCGCGGCGAAACCAGCTATGAAGCCAGCCAAGGTTAAAATAAATTTTATTTTCTGGTGAATCATATTTTTAAGGGGTGCTGGTGGCCGGGAGCGCGGGGCCGCCAACTAAGGAATTAATTTTGGTAATAACATCTTGATTCTGGGGATTCAACTTCTTTACCTGGTAGTAATACTCGAGCGCTCTGGCTTTGGCGCCGCGGGATTCGCTTAAAAGCCCGAGGCTGTAAAGAGCGTTAGAATTGTCCGCCTGCAGAGCTAAAACCTGCTGCCATAATTTTTCGGCATTGTCTCTGTCTCCATTCTTAGCGCGGTTATATAAAAGGCGTCCAAAATTGTATAAAATATCCACGTCGTTTGGCAGTAGCGCATACACGGTTTGGTAGGTGGTAATAGCTTTATCTAAATTATTAGCCTGCTCATAAGCAACCGAGAGGCCTACATAAGCAGGAGCGTAATCCTTTTTTAAATTAATGGCTTCTTGAAACAATTTTGTAGCGTTACTCCACTCGGAGGCCAGGGCATAATTGTTACCTAGGCGCCAGGCTAAAAATGGGTTGGTCGGTTCTAGGTCGCGGGCCTCAATAAGAGTATTAATCGCCAAAGAGCGCGCGCCCGGGACAAATAGCGCGGCGTTTTCATACATCACAGTTAAGTTTTCCCAAAGAGCCACTGTCCGCGGACTCAAGGCAGTGGCGAAACGGGCAGTGACCACAGCCTGGCCGAGTAACTTACCGACTTTCTCTAAATCTGGCTTGGCAACGCGGCTCTCAACTATGGCCTGAAGCAAATAAGCTTGGGCTAACCCCGTGTGATAAGCGGCATAATTGCCGCGATAGCTAATGGCAGTTTTAACTTCTTCCTCGGCGATTTTATAGTCCTGGCTCGCTAACGCCTTAGTATAATGCCGTTCGGCAAAATAGAGGCGAAGGCCGTAAATACCGCTAATTATCACCGCGCAGAGCACTACTATCATAACAAATGAAAACATTAAGCGATACTGGGGAGTGTCGGCAATAGCAAACTCATGGCCGCGCAGGGGCTCACCACCGGAGAGGGCGATGCCAATTGCCGTAAGAGCCAGGAGTACAAACCATAACCACCATAGCACCACGCCAAAAAATGTTACCAATAAACTGACTGATAAAACAATCCAGGCTAAAGCTACTAAAAACACATCGAGCTGACTGCTAGGCTCTAAAATACTGCCACCGTCAGAACCCGGAAGTTCGCGGGTGGCTTTTTTAAGCTGGCGGAAACGAGCCGCTATATGCCCCAAAACCAACAAAATTATAATTAAAAGCGGAAACAAGGTAAGCACGCCACCCTCGGCCAAAATAGCGACTAGGCTACTTTGCGGACGGTGAAAACGCAATGACCAGGCAAGAGCGTCGTTATTAACGCTAACATCGCGAAACTGAGAAAAATCGATGCCAAAAGTTCCGAGGCCACTGCCGAGTAAAAAATTCTTCACTCCAAACAGCACGGTGTCGCGGGCAATCAACCAAGAAGATGCGCCATTCAACACAACCTCGGAGGGAACAATGTTTTGAAAATTTTTCGGCGGCCCAAAGGCCAAAAGGAGCGCGGTGATTAGAAACAAAATAAACAGGACTGATAACCAACCAACGCGGCTAACCTTGATGAGAGTGATGCCGAGCGCAAGCAACAGAGCCAGAGCCAAGAGCAGTAACCACCAAATTATGGTAAAACCGAGAAGTACCAAACTGACAAAAGTGAGGAGGGCGATGAAGAAATATATCAATAACCAGGCGGCGGGCAAGGAACGGCTAATTAATTTGCCGGCCGCTAAAACAAAGATTACGATGAGCCAAACGCCAAAGGCACTATTCGCGATATCAACCGGGTTTAGCGCCGAGCCAACTAAGTAATTTAAGACGTCCCAATGCCACACGGCCTTAAGGATAAACACCAGGGCACTGGTGCCACCGACTAAAACGATAGCGTGGACTAAAGATTCCCACCGCCTCACAGTCGAGATGGTATTAAGGCAGACAAAATACCAAATGACTGAAGAAAGAAGGAGAGCAAAACTAATAACTAAATAACTGTTGTTACCCCAAAAACTGTCGCCTCGAGCCACGGACCAAAGAGCGGATAAAAAGGCGGCAACCAACAAGCCCAGCAGGGGGAAGTCGAGAAACGAACGAACCAAAATTATTTTTTTGGAAAAAACTATTTTAACAGCAAAAACTAACAGGGCCAAAAGGCAGAGGCCCGCGCTTACTAATAACTTGCTAAGGGCAAAACTGTTAGTGACGCTGTTATCAACCGCCCAGGGCACGAGTATGGCCGCGGCGATTAAAAGGCCAAAGGTGATCGCGTCAATTACGCGAGTGGCGTGATGGTGGATACTGAACATGCACTAAAATTAAAGGTAATTAAAAAAATTTTATTCAGGAGCCGGTGCCAAGGTTGGGCTAGGGGTGGGTTCGGCGGGCGGCAAACTAATGGCTTCAACAATCGAAGCGGCTATTGGCTCGGCAGGAGCCGGAGCCGCGGCCTCCTCTGGCGCTATTACCGGTTCGGTTGGTTCAGGCGGCAAAGAGGGCGCGGTAGGAGCCGGCGCCGCAGTATCGGTAACAATGATTACGGTTTCAGTGGTGGTGGCGACATTGGGGGAATCCAAATCAACACTAGGGTCAGCGGTCGTCGGAGCGGGTTGGCTGTCCAAAACAGGAGCCGGAGCCGGAGAAGATGGCGGTAAAGTAACCAGAGGGTCAAGAACAGCAGGCGAGAGCGCGGAATTATTTAAAAGATCTTTTAATTTACTTTCATCAACACAAGTGTCGCCCACACACAAAATTTGCGTATGGATTTTATCCGCGAAAAATTCTTTAACCCGCAATACGCCTTGTTCAATTTCAATGCCAAACTGCTTCAGCCACTGTAAAATTGTGCCCCAAAAACCGTCTGTGCGCGGAGGAGTGTTGGTGGCCTCTAATACTCCGTTCGGAAAGGCCCAACTGTTATTTACAAAAGCCAAGATAGTGCCATCTTCGAAGGAAGTCTCGCTCGGGTAATCTTCAGCCGCGATCGCAATGGTCGGCCCAGGCTCGGAAGCTTTTTGCGCAAAACCTGGGATGTCTGATGTGGTGAGCCTGTCACCAGCGCGAATTACTTTATTTGCCGCCAAAATCTTGAGCGGCACTCGGCCGGCGAGCGCTACTTTACGCGTTGTGGACGAATCTAGCCCGCCTAAAGTGAAACCGGGATTGGCAGAAACAATGCCGATGGCTTTGGGGCTGTAGGCAGTACCGCATTTTTCTATTCTGGCCGGGAGGCCGCCGGTTAAACAAACCGCGTCGCCTGGCTCGGGACAAGAATTAGTCTCATAGCAAGCCATACTAATCGGGTACAATTCAGCAAGATCTAGACTGGCTGAAGCCGTAATAAAACCGCTGGCTTGAATATACCCTCTGACTCCAAGGCCAGGGGAAGTATCAGCACCGCCATCAACATATACCTGGAAGGTGGTGGTAGGCAGAGTGGTAGTGCCAAAGAGTGAACGACCGCCGACGACGGCGAAGGTGTTGGCGGCGGAAAGAGAATAGACCGTGGAACTAACGCCGATGCCAAATGAATTTTCTCCTGATACAGTAATACGGTTGCCAAGCGCCATTGAACCAGTAGCACTGGCAGTAAGGTTTGTCCCTAAACCCACGCTGTTTACTCCGCTCGCGGTAACGGCATAGCCAATCGCCGTCGCTACAGTGTTGTTGGCGAAAGTCAATGCTCCTATGGCCACGCTTGAAATCCCGCTCGCAGTGGAAGAAGATCCAATCACCACTGCCGAATTGCCGCTGGCCAGTGTATTATAACCTAGGGCAGTGGAAGACGCCCCAATATTACCATCGTCCCATTGATCCCCGGTGACTTGGCCAGCGCGAAAAGCGGCTTTGGCTGGAATCCACATGAGGCGGGTGCCGATGCCGCTCCCCGGAGTAGCGCCCGTAGTGCCGCTCGCCATAATGGCGCCATCAATAACTTCTAATTTCGCGGCCGGGGTACTAGAAGTCCCGCCGATGGTGACACTGCCATCAAAGCGAGAGGTGTCAGCATCAACCCAAAACGCGTAAGGGCCGTTGGTAAAAGTAACATTAGCAATATTGCTAGGAGCGCCGAGAATGTACGCAGAGGCTACATTCGTGATTGTTCTGGTGCTTGAGGCTGCCAGCCCTACAGAAGCAATATACAGAGGAAAGAAGCCGGTGAGAGTTGAGGTTTGGTTGCCAAGATTAATGCTTGACGCCCCGGGGGCAACTACCGCCAACCCAATGCGTAGGTCGGCCGCGCCTTTGCCAGCGGCAATACCAGGAGGCACGATGGCCGCGCCGATAGCAGCTTCAGCCGCCGAATTATCCCCACTAGAATTAATACCGAGGGTATACGCCAGTGTCAAAGTGGCAAAAGAGCCAACCACCGGGGAGCGATCAACAGCAAAAGTGGCGGCTTCGGAAATAGTGGAAGAAGCGGTGAACGAATAAGTGGGGGCGCGCAACAAAGCGGCGCGTTGCAAAGCAACATTCCCGGCGGCCCACTGCAGGGTGCGATTAAAAGCCAGATCAAGATCAATTACTTCGGCGGTGGCAGTAAGGCTGGTATGGGCGCCGCCAATAACAGTCAGAGCGGTACTGGTGCCAGAAGTACGAGCGGCTTGCGTAAGAATAGCGGCGGAATCGGTTATGCTGAAACGCTCGGCGCCATTGGTGGTAATTCCGACTGCAGTAGCAGAGGGGAAATAAATGCCCGTATCAGTATCAGTGGCGTTGCGCATTACCGGGGATGAAACCAGCCCTAATGAGCTAAAAATCAAGGTGCCAATATTAGCAGTGGTAATGGTAGAACTAGCTTGAGTGGTGGTGGTAAAAGTCGTAGTGGCCGTAAACGTCGTGGTATTGGAAAAAGTATTAAGTCCGGTAAATGTCTGGTCAATGGCAAGACCCGCCAAAGTGGCCGAGACAGTGGGTAGCGTCATGGTGGTGCTGTCTGTCCCGGTGAAAGCAATGGAGTTGTTGGCAGTCAAAGTTTTGCCGGCCGCGATGGTTAAGACATTAGTGCCGTTGTTCGTGATGGTGAGGCCGTTGAAGGTGGTGCCTAAGATGGTGGTGCCATTAAGAGTGGAAATATTGGCCGTGGTGATGGTCGAAGAAGAAAAAGTCGAAGTGCGGAAAGTGGTGGTGGCCGTGAAGGTGGTGGTATTGGAAAAAGTGTTGAGTCCCGAGAGCGTGTTGTTGCCCGTGAAAGTCTGGTTGGCGTCTAAAAGCGCGATGTTCGCGGTGTCTGATAAATCAGCCGACGCCAAACCTGTGACTGTGGCCGAACCAAAGTCAGCCAGGGTGGTGATGTGGAGGTTGGTGATGGTAGAACTGGCTTGAGTGGTGGTGGTGAACGTCGAAGTAGCGGAAACCCCAAGCGTCCCCTGAATATCAAGAGCATAGGCCGGGGTAGAGCTAGCGCCAATCACTAAACTGCCGCGTACATATGAATTGCCTGTGCCAATGCCAGCTGTCCATTGAGTACCACCAACGCCAGGCGCGTCAATCAAGAAGCCATAGCTGGTACCGATAAAACCACCGGAAGAAGTTATGGCGGGAATATATAAACCAGCCATCTGGGTGCTGGTTCCGGCGGAAATAATTTCTTGCGCGCGCAACGCGTAACTGCTGGTAACAGTGCCGCCGGATATATTTACCGTACCTCTTAACCCCTCAAGACTGCCAATCAATGAAGCAACATCTCCGGCCGAGGCAGCTGTCCCTCGCGACCCGATCAAACTGCCAGACAATTCAACTGCCCCCAAACCAGCCGTGGTTAAATTAGAAGAATCAGCAATATAGGAGCCGCTATTAGCCGCTGAATTTACTGTGACCGTATTAGAAATACCTGGAACATTTGTGCCGCCAGTTAAGGCAGTCGTTGTCGCGATACGAAAAATAGCGGAAGTAAGAGGGGCTGTCCCTAAGCCTAGAGCTCCGTTTATTTGTTCATTCCCTGTTACTACAAACGTGGTCGCTGTGGCATTAGTTAATATGGTGTTGGTACCCGTGGCGTTGGTCCAAGTGAGGTCAGTGGGAGTTAAACTTGAAATATTAAGAGTAGTAATGTTCGCGGTGGTAATAGTTGAACTAACCTGGGTGGTGGTGGTGAACGTCGAAGTAGCGGAAACCCCAAGCGTCCCCTGAATATCAAGAGCATAGGCCGGGGTAGAGCTAGCGCCAATCACTAAACTGCCGCGTACATATGAATTGCCTGTGCCAACCCCGAGTGTCCACTTGGTAGTGCCGGTAGCCGGAGCCTCAATACGTGCCCCATAGACGTTAGCGATGGTGCCGGCCGTAGCGCTAATTGGCGCTATATATAAACCATAGGCATTAATATGCGTGCCGCCAGACGATGAAATTGAACCATTCAGAGCTATGGATGTTGTTACTGCCCCGCCAGACAAACTAACTTGACCTAAAATCCCGGTCGCATCATTTACCGAAGCTCCCAGGGTGGAAACATACGCATTGACACCGATAAGACTTGATACGCTGCCAGTAGATGGGGCCTGGGCAATAAATTGTCCGCCTGTAAATCCTCCCGTGTAGGTGGCGCCGTCGCTAACCCGGCCAACTTGCATAAAAAGTCCTGTTAAACTGTTTGCTATTGTACCGCTACCGTCAGTTAACTGGTAAACTACCATGCCATAGTCATCTCCGGACGTTAATACAGGCGTAGTATTAATATACAAATCGGAAATTGCTTCAAAACCATCTGGGTTCGCCACTACATCGCTGCCAATAGTAATATTCGTTGAGCTGATGTTCATAAATGGCACACCATTCGCAGAAAAACGAAATCCATTATTAACTGCCGGGACGTTAAATTGTAAATTACCATCAGTGTTGCGCCCAATTTGATAACGAGAGCCGGTAAGTGCCCGGCCGGTGGTAAAATCAAGCAGAGCGTCTGATGTAAAACTAGTTCCTGAAACATGGAGGCGAGTGGAAGTGGCGTTGGTGAGAATAAGGTTGGTTCCGGTGGCATTTGTCCAGGTGAGGCTGGTGGGGTTGAGCGCGGAAATATTCAAAGTGGTGATGTTGGCGGTCGTAATGGTACTTGAAGTTTGGGTGGTGGTGGTGAAGGCAATATTGCCGCCTCCGAAAGAAGTGATGGTTTGGTCGCCCGCCGCCGTAAGATTGAAGTCAAGGCCACGCACGTTGGTGCTGTCGGCAAAACGAAGATTATTTGCCGCGTTAGCGTAAATATTGGCGCTTCCTCCCATTCGGATTGCATTGCTTACCCCAACTCCACTTAAATTTATAGCGCGTGTCGTAGTGGCGTTAGCGGATTGTGTATCTATATGTATTCCATAACTTGTTGCGCCACCAACAGTTGATAGATTGAATATTTGCAACCCAGCAGTGTTAGTAAATATCCCAGCTCCAGTTTGGTTTTGAACCACCAGGTTATATCCATTTGTAATCGTCCCAGCCGTAGGCACTAAATTGAACGCGCCAGCCACCATAGTTGTTAATGTTGTGGCGGCAGTCGCTTTTCTGGCATAAACATCAAGACTATAAAGAGATGCGGCCGCTCCGTTTTGCTGAGCATTTATTCTGACAGCATTATGTGATTCGTCTTCTGCTGAATAAATTGGGCTAATATCAACAGCCGTATGTGTTCCACCTGGCGAGAAGGTTTGATTTTGCAAGGTAATACCAGTGGCAATAGCATCGGTTGAAAGAATCCGATTTACCAAAAGAGGTTTAGAGGCAGTAATAGTCGTAGTGGCCAGGGTGGAAGTGCTAGAAACGCCAAGCGTCCCCTGGACATCTAGCGTGTAACCAGGGGAAGCAGTACCGATACCAACTGTGCCACTAGCTGTGATTATCATTCGGCGAATGTCGTTGGTATATATATCAACTGTAGAACTAGGAGCATTAGAGTTGGCTTTAAGCTCTAAAGCGTTCGCACCAGAATCCCAAGCCACATTAGCGGCAAATGGGATACTGGGGGTGCCCAGAGTTAAAATGGCATAGGTGGGATCATTGATGCGAACGCGCGTACCGGCACCGCCGCCATTTCCCCAAATATCCAAACTATATCCTGGTGTGGTAGTCCCGATTCCAACTTTGCCACTACTTCCCCAGACTCCACCAATCCCCCAAATTCCACTACCGGGAAAAGTTGAGGTGCCAGTGATAGCGAGCCCAGTCGATGTGACATTCCTCAAACTAAAATTTCCACTACTGTCTGATATGGGTATGTAGGTAGAAGTCGAAGCTGAACTCGTGGCCGCCACTCCATCTAGATATTTTGAATTGAATGAAAAAGGTGAAGCGGTGATTTGTTTTCTAGGGGTAAGAGTTTCACCAGCGACAGAAATTTCTAAATAAATGGTTTGGTTGTTTTGAAAAATACTAGAGTCGAGTGAATTAGTACCCGTGTCGCCAAGATTTATTGAAAATAGTCCGTTGGTTGGGGTGACATTGATTGTGCTGGTGGTAGGAAGAGTCCCGGAAGCCGTGTAGAGAGCCGTGCCGCCAGATGAAGCGCTGTATAAAACAAACTTCATGGCGACAGTAGTCGTGATAGCGAAGTTGCTCGAGTTTAACATTTTCCCTTGGTAAGTGATGAGGGCCGGGGCCGTGGCGGCGCGAGCAACAGAAGAATTGAAAATTGTCCCGCCGCGAGCGGGATCCCGCAGTGGCGGGAAAAATTGAAAAATTACAAATAACAAAATCACACCGATACCAAAAAATGACCGGCTTAACTTAACTTTTGCCCGACTTTTTTTCTGCATAAATATAACCTCAAAGCATTTTGCCAGAGGCATACATTATTATAACACTTTTTCCGCCTTTAAACGACTTTAGTTTATCCACTTTTTGACGCTGTAAAATTTATACCGCTCACGGGAGATTTTTGGCTTAAAATAAAGAGACTTTGTGGAAAAAATTTAAATAAAATAAAAAATATCAATACGCCAATAATGATACAGCGCCCAGCCAGACCGCCCTCACTCTGGCCAGAATTATTTCTGGACAAAGTGAGATGCCCATTTTGAACGTGTTGGGCGCACGAGAAGAATTACGTGGATAAGGCTACGACCCGGCCTCGCGGGCAAGCGCCGACCACCACTCTTCCATCGCCGCCATCACTGCCATGAAGCCGGCCTGGAAGTCGTTCTTGGCTGACGGCGCGCCGAGCAGAGGCGCGGCGGCGAGCCGCAACTCCTTTTCGTGGCTCGGCTCCCAGACCTTGAGGTGGTGGTCAAAAAAGGCCTTGGTTTCTGCCGCGAGCGGCCTCCCCGCCGCCAGGTACCGCACGAGGCTAAGCACTACCTCGAGTTCCGGAACCGCCGTGTCTTCCAAGGCATAGGCGGCGCCCACGGCGCGGTACGCGTTCTTGTTCCCAAGTTCCGCCAGCAGCCGCCGGATGAACCGATCGGTCGCGGCCGACTGGGTGTGCGCGTGCACATCGAACAAAAACTCCCGGCGCAGGGCGGTGGCGAGCAACTGATGGTGCGGCACACCCTCCGAATCTGACCCCAACTCCTGCCCGATGTTGCGCGCGAGCTCGCGCGCCACGCCGTCCCAGCCCTGCCGAACGGCACCCTGCCGGGCGAGCCCGAGGAGGTGCGCGACGTGGCGCGTGAACGTCTGGTACTGCACGAGCGCGTGCTCCAGGTTGACCACGGCCTTGCCGCTCGCCACCGGGTTGGTCTTCAGCTTGAGAAACAGCACCGTCTTGAGCGTGAGCTGAAGCGAGCGGAAAAAGCTCTGGAGAGCTTCCATTGGTTTTTCTCCTGTCAAACAACCATCCCGCAGTTGCGGGCGCCACGACTGCATCGCACCATGCGACACTATCATCGTAACTTACGAGTCTACACTAATTTCTCTATTCTGTCAATCATTTCTATATCATTTTATTGACATTTTAGTTTTTTACTTGACTATTAGCTAAAAGAATGATATAAAATAAATTGACAAACTATGGTTTTGCAGGACCAACTAAAACAACTTGGCCTTAACCACTCGGAAATTGTGGTCTATTTGTTTTTGTTAGAAAATGGCCTATCCACTCCCCCAATTGTTTCACATGGAACAAAAATTGCCCGGACTAACTGCTATAACATTTTAAAAGAATTAAAAAATAAAGACCTAGTAACCGAACAAGCGGCTGGCAAGCGTAAGGCCTATTTAGCCCATGACCCAGAGTCTTTGCTACACGGGCTGGAGAGGAAACGCGAAATTATTAGCCAGATTCTGCCCGATCTGCGCGGCCTGTTTACCACCCAAAAAAACAAGCCAAAAATAAGGTTTTTTGATGGCATAGAACAAGTGCGGCAAATCTACTTAGCCAGCTTGGAGGCTAAACAGATTTATGGCTTTACTTCCATGAACCAGTTCCTAGATGTCTTCAAAAAACCTGGTCTGGATTATCTAACAGAACTGGCTAAAAGAAAGATATTTTTTAACGATGTCCTGTCTCATACATCCCGGGCATATGGCGCTCCCGAGATGAAAAAAATTCTTGGAGGGCTTTATACATATCATTTTTTGCCCCCAGAATACAAAGAATTCCCAACTGATATGATAATTTGGGACGACAACATCGCTTTGTTAACACTTAATGAGCCTGTGTTTGGTACCATTTTAACTAACAAAACCATGGCTAACACCTTTAAAATTATCCACCAAGTTATGTGGAATGCGACTAATTAAATTGTTCGTTGTGAAACATTTAGCGAGAATTTATTTGAAATAGGCTAATATTAGAAAAATACACATTTTATTTGTATAGAATAGTGTATACAATATCCACAGTTAGGGTGGTTTATGCACTAAGTTATCCACAGGGTCATTCGACCCTGCAAGCAGGCTACTCTGAATACAGAAGATGCATGTTGAAAAATTAACTGATTGACAAAACGTGTTTTTTGTGCTATACTTACTCTTGTAAGCTTATATTCCCTGGATACAGGGAAGTAACCCTGGGGCAAAGTTTGTAGCGCCAATGCTATAGACATTAATTTTTAACATGGCAATATGTCGCAATTAGTAAATCATGTTAATCAAAGCCTCAAAGCCGCCGAGTATCAACTCTCGGTGACAGTCTACGCCATCTCAATGGCATGGGTTCTCGGGTTTTTAGTGCCAACCGTGGCACTGATGTACTCGTAACTTGTGCTGATATGAGATAAGCAGAAAAATAAAATTTATACCGCTACCAAAAATCCCGACAGAATCGGGATTTTCGTGTATATGCGTGTGAATAAATAATGTGAACCAATTATTTTGAGTTTACCCCGCGTAACAGAGTGAAGCAGGAGGATTTTCGTGTTTTTAGCCAAAAAAATGACCTTGACTTTTTGGCTAAAATATGCTATAATATCTTTGTTAGATTAAGATCTTAGTCGTCGCAAGCGCTATTTTTTGAATTAGGGAGGGGCCTCTAAATGGGAGGAATCTCTGGTTTGAGATAGGGCGGAACTTCGATAAAATTGATCTTAATTTTTTTATGTCTTCATTTATAAATTCACTTGAAAATTGGCTTAAAACTCACCACACATATATATCAACGAGCGTACTGGCTCTTTCTGTCATTGCCACTCTGGGGCTGATCTCGCCAACCTTTTTGGTTCTGGCTCAAGAACTGCCGGCTACGACAGCGCCTACTGTTTCGTTGGATTCTACAGCCGGTACAGCGCCTCTGCCAGCGCCCGAAACTGGAGCCGGCACAGCGACCCAACCGACTCTGGTTGATAATGTGCCACCCTTCTCGGAACCAATATCGCCAGAAGCGGCTGACCATGGGCGTACTGAAGAAGCGCCCCAGCCTGACCAGCCGTGGTCAGGAGAGAAGCCGCCAGAATCGTCTTTTAATAACAATCGGCCTCCTATAATGCCGGGAACACCGGAACAAAAAGATTCTCGCGGAGAATTCCGCGGGTCACAACCAGGCATGAGTGGGCAACAAAATTTTGGCCCTCCCAATGGTGGTGGCCGAAGCGGCCCGGGGGGTGAAATGGATGAAGCCAAAATGGCAGCGGAACAAAAACGCCGCGAGGCCCAGCAACTTAAAGGCATGAAGCAGGGTTTGCGGGGTATGGAAAATGGTTTAAAAATGTTTAAACGGCAAGTGGACCGCCTTGTGAAACAAAAATTAGGCGTGCCTCTAGAAATTAGCGCGACTATCAGCAAAATTGAAACCGCTATAGCCGCGGTAAAAGCCGCGGAAACATTAGAAGACGCTCAAGCCGCCGGATTAGAGGATATTATGGAGGAAATGCAGAAACTCCATGAGTATCAGGAGATTCTGGAAAAATTGTCGCGTTGGCCCCAGGCTGTGCGCCAGGTTGACCAGCAGGTTAAACAGCTGGAACGCCAGTTGCGCCAAGATAAAATTTTAGCTACTCGTCTTACCAAAAGTGGGTTTGATGTCAGTGATGAGCTGGGTAAATTTGAGTCTGGTATTCATGATATTAAGGCTCGGCGCGACCAAGCTAGCGCTCTTATTAGCACTAGCCCAGACGAAGCTTTTGAGACCTTAGAAAGTGTTTACGAAAAGTTTGATGAGGTCTTAGAGCCAGATCGCGTTATAAAAATGCTCTCTAACCTCGGCCGCTTTAATGCGGACTTCAAACGCGGCATTACCCAAGCCGAGAGGGATATTAAAGTTCTCAAGGCCAAAAAATTAGACACGACTGTTTTGGCTGGCTATTTAGCCGAAGCCAAAAATAAGGGCAAAGAGATTCTGGCTCTCATGAAAACCCGGCCTCTTGATGCGGACGCGATTATGATAGCGTTCCAAGAGCTGGATGATATTCGCCAGGCGTTTGACGAGAACAAAGCCGAGTTGACCGGCGCAGACGAGGACCTGCCTTGGGAAAAAGGCCCCGCCCAATTTAACTTTAATAATCTTTCCACAAAGGGAATATCATCGTATGTTACTCCTAAGGCGGAAATGATGGGCGGCGGCGAAAAATTCGGGCCGTCCGGTGGAAACTTCAATAATGGTGGCTTCTAAAAAATTAATAATACAGCACATTTAAAACTCCCCTGACACAATGTCAGGGGAGTTTTTTGGTGGACCTAGCCAGCCCCGCACCACGCTGGGTGCGGGGTAAAAATCGAACTGCCGTCCCGGCAATGCGCCCCGACGTAAAGTCGGGGTAAAAATGCCTTTGTGTTGTGGACCTAGCCAGAATCGGACTGGCGCTTCGGCAATGCGAATGCCGCGTCATACCACTAGACCATAGGCCCGAAAGTTTTTTCATTATACCTGATAACTGGTTTAAATCAAGTTGTGGCCCCGGCGCGAATCGAACGCACATCCAACCCTTAGGACGGGCTTGTTTTATCCATTAAACTACAGGGCCAAATTTTATTTTCTTATTGGTTTTGAATATCGCCACGCCATCTCAAATAACCCTTTAAGGATGTTGGCGAGCGCTTGGCTCTCAATTAACACGCCCATACGGTTTGGCTGCTGCAACAGCGCCAGCGCGACCCTGTTATCGTAAATATTAATTTCACCTCCGAACTCTAAAATACCAGGGAGGTCGCTCGGTTTAATCCACCGAAAGTCGGTATATTTTTTGGAACCGCGGTAGTGGTGCATCCACTCTCTCCCGGATGGCGTATCGAGAAACAAAATCCGCTCATGAATTTTTCGTGCGCTGCGCTCGCGGTTATAACCCTTTCCCCAGGCCCTTAATTCCTCGCTATTCCAACCCTCGATATCTAGAATAGAAAAAATTTCACCTTTGGCTTCGAGCGTCTCAGAGAAAATATTTTTGATTCCGAGCACACCCTCCTGATAACGAATAGTTGGCTTCTCCGCAATCTTATACAATGAAACTAATTCTGGCAAGAGCCGCTCCGCCTCTTTACTACGGCGCGCCCATTGGTTCTCGCGATTTTTTACATACTGCAAAAGGCTCCGAGGGTGGTTGGCCGAATATTTAATTTTAGCGCCCGCGCCCGACACGCGGTCCACTAAGCCGTGGAGAGCCAGGCGCTCCAGCACATCATAGCCGAGGGTGCGGGTGATATTGGCTTTGGCAGTAATTTCCGAAACTGTTGCTGGCCCCAATGCCAAGAGAGCTTCATAGACACGAGCTTCGCTTTCTTCGAGCCCAATATTTTTTAGATTGGTCGGCATACTATAAAACAGTGTACCACTGGGTGGTGAATTGTGTCAATCTAAATTTACAATAATTATTTTATTACTAATTTATTGCTAACATTAGAGGTTGCTTATTACTAATTTTGTGTGCTGATATTCACAATATTATTAAATTTAGCTACAGTAACACTCGTTATTCTACAACTTCGCGAATTGTCGCGAGGGAGGATTAACAGGCTATCAGGAGGTGGCCATGCGCAAAGTTTTTAATGAAAAGAACCACGTGCGTTTCGAGCTTCTGCGCGATTGGAGGTGGCAGAGGGACTTCGTGAGGAAGCGTACCAAAACGCAGGAAGCTATGCTGGCGCATATGAGTGAGTGCGGCAAATGCATCTTAACCTACATGCAGTGGTTCCCGTACGAGTTCAACCGGCGTCGGGTGCTCTACCCGAAGCACGGATACCGTCGCGGCGGCCACGTCATTTGGGAGGTCCTTAAAGAGAGGGTTTATTTCGCTGACACGCTTGAGCCCGCGCAGGAAGCGCAGATCGTGGAGCATCTCTCGAAATGCGTACCGTGTCGCGCCTTCGCGGAGAGTGAAGAACAGCGACAGAGGCAGAGCGCCTCATGCCTTCGGCAGGAGCCCTCGAACATTAACCACTACGCGATTCGGATCCCGTTCGAGATCGAGGGGCGATGCTTCGAGGCGGTCGGGTTCCTCCGCAACGATGAGGCTGCGGTATACAACCGAGAGGCATTCGTCCGTACGGCTGGCGAGAACGGTGGTCCCATCAAGGAGGAAGACGAAGCATTCCTCCTGAAGCATTGCGCCCAGATTCCCTGGAAGCTGCGTCCCTACTGGCTCATCACCGCCAAAGGCACCAACCTGTGCCGACACGGCACGCATAACTACTGCGATGGGCGCAATTTTAGTTGGCAAGGCGCCATGCTCAAAGAAAGAGACCTCGTGGTGCGCCGCGTTCGATAGACAAACGTCGCTAGTGATGCCTCAACCTCTCCTCATCAAGCCCTGGTTCTTACCTGCGCCCCAGCCGCAGTTCAAGCTCATTCGAGCCTGCTGGGAATCTCTTGTTGAATTCAAAACTTGTTGGATCCAAGAAGCGAGCCCTGAACCCTACGTGGTTCAGGGATAACAAAAAATCCCTTCCAAAATTGGCTGGGATTTTTTGATTAAAATTATTATTTTTCTAATACTACTTCTAGCGCCGCTTTGACCGAAGCATTGTTCGTTGACAACAAAACCACTTTCCCCGGGCGGGCGGCCATGAGCGGGGTAATAAATTCATCGGCCCACGACGGGGTTAAAACTTGCACGCCGCTAAAATCAATTTCTATTAGTTCAGTTTTGTCTTTTGGAAAAGTATAAGCCTCTGCGGCTAAATACGCTTCTTTGCCAGCCGGGCGCGAAGTAAGATTAAGACCGAATTTTTTTAGTTCCAGACGCATATGGTTTACTTGAGACGCGACTTAAAAATTAATTACTGCCAACGTACCGGGGATAGTAGTCGGAGATTCAAAAATAGAGAGGCCGCCAGAATTTATTTCAGCCACAGCATTGCCGCTATAATAAGTTAAGCGCCAATTATTTTCTATAATTACTTTTTTTACAAATTTTAAACCGTTACCGCGTTGTTCGGGCGCGCGGCCGGATATTTTTTCTGTAAAAGCGACCTGTAGTGCTTGCATGTGGTCGGCTAGTGCTGGCCGCACGCGCTTAAGAGTGGCGAGCACGCCTTGGCCGCGATCGGCCATGATAATTATTTTGTTGACCTCATCAAGAATATAAATTAACCCGGGGAGCCCAAGCCACTGCCCAATATTATGGTCAAACGAATTGTTACCAATTTCACCGACTACCGCTGCCATCAAAAAACCTATATTTTCGTTGTTTAATATTTTTTTTATAACTCCCGCCAAACGATCACAACGCGCCTGAAAAACATCACGGGTTTGACAGTGCTCTCTGGAGCCAAAAAGATTGTTGTCGCCAGAAATGGCCCAATTTATAGAATTTATGACTAGCGCAGAGTTATTTTTCATACTATTAGCATATTCATAATACCTGACCGAAGGCGGATTGCCAACTTTATAGATAATTTTTTTCTCTTGTAAATTTTTAAGATGCCTAAATATCCCCGAGGCATTCTTGGCCAACTGGCTAATTATGTCGTGGGCACTGATGCCGCCCTGTTTCCTAATTAAATCCACTATTTTTTGCTCTGTTGTCAACATAATCTATAGTATATAGTTAATTATATACTATATACTATTAACTGTCAAGGCCTGTCTGCCGGTAGGCAAACAAAAACCCTGCTCATTTTGGGAGCAGGGCTGTGGTGAGAATTTTTGGCTCGTTATTGCACGGGCTGAATGTCTGGCTTGGCTCCGCTCCGGCGGGCTATAAAATATACGATGAGGACAAAAGCGACCACGGTTATTAAAGGAAGGAAACCATAACAATAGGTATTTAACATCTGGAAGGTGCTTATTTTGGTAAAGGAGAGTGAGCCCTCGACAGTTTCAACGTTAGCATCTAAGTTCGTGTCCTGCTCGGCCAGATTGTCCAGAGTTTTCTCCTTACTATTGATCTGCGTATTATAGCTATTTAATTTTTGTTGATAGCTGGAGTTTTCGGCGGCAATCTGATTTTTTAGCGAAGCGATTTGCCGACGTAATTCGGCTTTACGTGCGCTCATCGCTGTTTCATCTTCGGGCGTAATATAATCGATCGGTACAGCATTTTCTAATTCTCGTAGTTCTACTTCTTTGGCAGCCAATTGCTTGTTGAGCAAAGCCAGCGTGGCGTTGTGCTTTTTAGTTAGTTCATTGCGTACCTTGGTAAGTTCCGCTAAGCTGGCAGTAGTTTTGTCGGTATTTTTTTCGATAACTTGTTTTTGGGGTAACAAGTTTTGCGAAGAAATATTTTCTTTAATAAATTTAGCACCAACAAAAGTTTTGATTTCTTCTCTAAACTCGGCAAACTTGTCTTTAGGGAGAGCAAAACTAATATAGCTATTCATATCCGAGATGTTGGCATTGTCCACGCGACCACCAAACCCCCGCACCGTAATGGCGGCGCGTTCGGCTAAATCACCCGGGTTCCGTGTCTTCAGGCTGGCATAGTAACTAGTTTTTAAATATTCACGGGTATCGCGAATGTCGTTTTGGCTAGAGTAGTCGGGGGGCATAGGGTAATACTCGGCGGACTCGTCTGATTTAAACATTCCGCCTACGGCACTAACCGCTCGAGCCATGGGGTTAGATACGCGGATGTCGGAAGCACCGAGGCCAGACTCTTGCGCCATCTGAAGATTCCCGCCACCCCCAGAGTAATTGCCAGGGCTACCCGCCCCGCCGCTAGTAGTGGCAGTCACCAGTTGGTTAACTACAAAAGACCCTACACTGTAAACTGCGACCACAACGATAAGCAGGCCGCCGCCTACTTTAATAAGAGTAAAAGGCGCGACTTGGCGAGCGATCGCATTGCCGATTTTAGTAAAAATTGATTCTCGCTGTTGTGGATTGTTTTGGGTCATATTATTTTTAACAGATGAATTAGACTGGGATAGCTTGGGGATTAATTTAGAAAAGCTCGCGCGCGCAGCGGCGTCTTCTTGGGCGTTAACAAAAATTTCGGAGGCTCGTAACAACTCTTTTGTAGGGGTCGCATATATGCGACCCCTACAAGGCGTATCAAATAAAGCTTCGTCTAAAGCCTCGTCCAGTTCAATTTCTAATTTTTCTTCGTTGTAATCCATATTATTTAATTTTCTCTCTAATCTTCTTAAGCGCTCGGCACTGAATTTGGCGCACGGCCGCTTCGCTTTTATTTATTTTTAGCGCCACCTCGCGGCTACTAAAACCCTCAATGAGGCGCAGTGTTAAAATTTCGCGCTCTTCTGAATCTACTATTTGTAACAGCTGTTCGGCGGCAATTTGTGACAGTGTGGCTTCAGGAACATCATGGCTGTCAGGCGTATCAAAATCCTCGGGCAGGTTTACCGGGGTACGGTTTTGTTTTTGCCAAAAATCGGCCAAACAATTTCTGGCGATCGTATATAAATAGTTGAGCGGGGAGCGGTTTTGATTAGAAAATTCGGTACGCGAGTTGTAAAGGCGGAGGAATACTTGTTGGGTAATGTCTTCAGAATCAGAGAGGTGTCGTAGCCGTTTTTGGCAATAGCGAAAAATAGGCAAATAAAAAGCGCTATAAACAGCGCCAAACGCCTGCTTATCACCGCTTTTGGCGGCTTGCAAAAGCTTAACTAAATCGGCGGCTGATTCTGGCATTGATTCACCCATACTATTTAGAAGATCTTCAGTATCAATAACGTTTCGGGGCTGTCTTTTGTGACATGGGTCTAGCCTAGCATAGCTAAAGCGCGGCGTCCATTGTTTAAGATTAACTCATTCTAAAAACAGCAAAAACCGCCCGGTTAACAGGCGGTTCGGCGAGCGGTAGATGACTGTTTGCCGATATAGTGATAAAATACTAGTGAGTTTTAATTTTGCTGGGACGAGAAGAGGAGCCCTTGACAACCATTCTTAAAATTGATATTATTGATATTGATTTTAGTACTTAAATTGATATTGATAATGTGATTTATGCTCACTATTGAATTTTTAGAGCAAATAATCTTGGACCAAAAAGCGGCTTTTGAGGATAAAGGCACCGACGTGGAACGGGATATTGATTTTAAAAAATATCTTTCCGTGCCGCAAATTGTGGTTGTTTCCGGCGTCCGCCGCTGTGGCAAATCCACCCTGCTTAAACAATTTTCGCGCCGCGCCGCGCCGTATTATTATTTAAATTTTGAAGACGACCGTTTATTGAGCTTTACGGCCTCCGATTTTCAAAATTTACTTTTAGCCTTCAAAAAACAAAGGGCGGCTAAATTTGTTTATTTAGACGAGGTGCAAAATGTCATTGGTTGGGAAAGCTTCGCGCGCCGCTTGTTTGAAGCCGGGCACAAAGTATTTATTACCGGCTCCAGCGCCAAACTATTGAGCGGCGAGCTGGCCAGCCGCCTGACCGGACGCTATCTAAAAATAGAGCTATTTCCATTTTCATTTAAAGAATTTTTGCGCTGGCAGAGTGTCTCGACGACGGACAAGAGTTCGACCGGAGAAGCGCGTCTACTAAAACAATTTGACGAGTACGCGCGCCTGGGGGGCTTCCCGGAAATGCTAAAACTTCGTTTGCCGGAAATTGCCGTCCGTATTTATGAAGATGTGGTTTACCGCGATTTAATCGTGCGCTATAAAATTCGGGAAACGCGCGCTTTTCGCCAACTGGCCGGTTGGCTGTTTGCTAACATTGCCAAAGAAACAAACTATAATGCTTTGGCAAAAGCCCTGCAGGTAAAAAGCGTCGCGTCAATAAAAAATCATGTCGCCTTTATGGCCGAGTCATATTTGCTGTTTGAAATGGTTAAATATGATTGGTCGCTCAAGAGGCAATACATATCGGGACGAAAATTTTATGCGATTGACGCGGGTTTGCGCGGTGAAGTGGCTTTTGTTGTTTCGGAAGATCGAGGTAGAATTTTGGAAAATATCGTATACCTGGAATTGCGCCGGCGGGGAAAGGCGCCTTATTACGCCAAAGACAAGGCGGAATGCGATTTTGTGACCGTTGAAAAAAATAAAATTACCGCCGCTATTCAGGTGGCCGATTTGTTTGATGACGGAAATCGCGAACGTGAACTGGCGGGTTTAATTGAGGCTTTGTCTTTGGGAAAATTGAAACAAGGGTTAATTTTAACTCGCAGTCAGAGCGACAATTTAATTATTAAAGGATTTAAAATTAAAGTGACCCCACTCTGGCAGTGGCTAATTGAGGAGTAAAAAAATTTATGCCAACCATACTAACAATTATTACAGCCGTTTTTCTGCTGGCCGGACTGGCGACTTGGTGGTTGATTTATAACAAGTTGCGGACGGGACAAAAACCCAAAGCCGAAGAGGAAAATCTATTTTTAATGATGCAACAGCAGATGCAGGATTTGGCGAGGTTGGTGGACCAAAAAATTGGTGACACGCATAAGCAAATGCAGAATACGGAAAAAGAATTAAACAAAACGATTCAACAGCAGTTTGGGCAAAGTATGAAAATTGTGACGGACGTGACGGAGCGTTTAACCAAGCTCGATGAAACTAATCGACAGGTGGTGGGGTTTGCCGAACAACTGGAGAGTTTGCAACAGACTCTGCAGAACCCTAAACAACGCGGCATTCTTGGCGAGTATTATCTAGAAAATGTGCTGAAGAATGTCTTGCCGCCCAATGGCTACGAGATGCAATACAAATTTAGCGATGGCGATATTGTGGACGCGGCCGTGTTTGTAAAAGACAAAATTATTCCCGTGGATTCTAAATTTAGTTTAGAAAATTATAACCGCGCGATTGAGGAACGAGATTTAAATAAGAGAGAAGAACTGGAAAATTTATTTAAACAAGATTTAAAAAAACGCATTGACGAAACCAGCAAGTATATTAAACCCAAAGAAGGGACGATGGATTTTGCTTTTATGTTTATTCCGTCCGAAGGGATTTACTACGACCTCCTGATTAATAAAGTAGGGGCGATGAAGACAAACACGAACGATTTAATTGATTATGCGTTTAAAGAGAAGCACGTAATTATTGTGTCGCCCACATCGTTTCTCGCTTACCTCCAAACTGTCATGCAGGGTTTGCGCGCGTTGCGTATAGAAGAAACTGCCAAAGAAATTCGGGGGCGAGTGGAAGAATTGGGGAAACACATCGTGGCCTACGAAACCTACATGACTAAACTCGGGAATAATTTGGGCACGACCGTAAATTCTTTTAATACTGCTTATAAAGAGCTGAATAAAATTGATAAAGACGTAGTGCGCATAACCGATGGGGAACGGAAAATTGAAGTTTTGACGATTGAAAAGCCGAACGTGGAAATTGAATAATGCTTGACTTTACGGCGAAACTAACATATACTCGATAAACAATTTTCAATCGGCTCTCAAATTGTTAATTGTTACTTGTCCCGCCACAGCGGGATCCCGCCTCGCGGCGGTGATTAATTGAATAAATTTTTATGCCCAACAAAGCTGCGGGGCGAAAAGCCTTGCGCCAAACCAAAAAACACTTTGCGTGGAACACCGCTCGCAAAGAGGCTTTTAAAACCGCTATCAAAAAGGCGTTAAAAGCCGCCAGCGGAGACGAAGCCAAAAAACTGGTCGTGGTCGCCCAAAAGGCGCTCGACAAAGCCGCCAAACGCGGCGTCATAAAAAAGAACGCGGCGGCCCGCAAAATCTCACGCCTTATGAAGAAAGTGGCAGCCCTCAAAAAATAGGCAAAATAAAAGATTTAAAAACCCTCTCCGCGGAGAGGGTTTTTAAATTAAGTCTCTTAAGTTAAGCGCCTTAACTAAAGCAGGTTAAATGGCGGCCACAAAAAAATCGAGTAGCAACTCGCGCGGAGCCAGGCTAGTTTTGATTTGCTGTTCTAGCTCTAAAAATTTGCGATACGTTTTTTGCAGTTGAGCGAGGGGGGCGCGGCGCGCCAGCCCCAAATTTTTTTTAACAACAAAAGGGTGCAAGCCGAGCTCCCGAGCGATGGCGTCGCTCGTGGCCGCGCTGTCGCCTTCTAAAAAATCCGCTATTTGCAATAAAATTCTATATTGCCAAATAACGAGGCCGACTATCCTCCCATCTTCTTCGCCCAAACCGCGCTGATGCGCCAAAAGCTGGAGCGCTTTTTTATGGTCGCCCTGTGCTACGGCATCAACCAGAGAAAAAATATTATCATCTAACTTGGCTTTAACAAACAAGCCAACGGCTTCCGGAGTCACTGGTTCGGCGCCACAAAAAGCCAGCAAAATATCTATTAAATTGCTGGCCTCCCAGGTGTCCGAAACGCTGGCGCCAATTTTAGCCGCGGCTTCGGGAGTAATACTGCCGCCGCGCGCAGCGCCCTCGGACTTGACCCAGGCATTAAGACTGGCGCCAGCGAGAGGCGCGAATTCGCGCGCGTATTTTTCTTTTTTTAATAACGCTTCTAGCTCTTTAGCTTCTTTAATTTTGGAGAGCGGCTCCCCCTGCCAGAAAACCACCACCGGGCTGTCGCCAAAAACCTGTTTTTTTATTTTTTCTATCATGACGGCAAGCAATTCTTTGTCTTTACTCGCTAAAATATTTTCTATTACCACCATTCTTTTTTCGGCTAAAAAGGGCGTGGCCGATAACTCACCCAGAATTTTACCTAGATCATCTCCGCCCGAGGCCTGCCTCGACCTAGTCTCATCAAGGCGGACGGATCCACCTGTGACGGGTAAAATAACCACGTTGTACCCGGCTGGGTCGCGCGTAGTTTTAAATTGCTTAATAGAGTGGCGCAGATACTCCCGAGAACGGTAGGTATCCTCGCCGTAAATATATATAATCATAAAAATGGGCTTGATACGGTTCATCTTACCGCTTTGGAAGCTCTTTGGCAATAAAAATGGCGCGATAGAGGGTAGTATGATATAATCGGGTTGTTAATTTTTTTATGAAATCAATCCACACGGACATTCTAATACTAGGAGCCGGGATCGGCGGCTACCAGGCTTTTCGAAAATTATCACGAGGACTTAAAAAATACGGGATCAAAAAAACAATTACTATAATTGATAAAAATAATTATTTTACTTTTTATCCGCTCCTGCACGAAGTAGCGACCGGGGTGGTGGAGCCAGAGCATTGCACGGTGGCCTTGCGCGAGTTAGTGGCGGGGGGGCCGCACGCCTTTGTGAAGGCGGTAGTAAAACACATTGATGTAGAAAGAAAACTGGTATATTTGGACTGCGACCAAATTGAATGCGATGCTATTAGCTATGACTATTGCATCAGTTCTCTCGGCACAGGCGTTAACTTTTTTAACACGCCCGGCGCGGCCGAGTACGCTCACCACATTAAAACCCTGGAACACGCCATTACTTTTCGCCAAGCGCTGATTAATCGTTTTGATACCGTGGATAAGCATATCACGGTAGCCGTGGTGGGAGGCGGCATGACGGGAATTGAAATTGGCAGCCATATTGCCCATTTTTTAAACTTTGATTTAAAAAAACTTTATCCGGAAAAAACTTCATCTATAAAAATAATTGAAAAAAACAAAGAGTTGGTGGAGTTTTTGCCGCCCAAAGCCCGCCGCCTGATTGCGCGGCGCCTCCATAAACTGGGCGTTGAGGTAATACTAAATACCGGCGTGCGCGAAATAAAACCAGATAGTGTGATTTTGAGCGATGGCCGCGAAATGGAAAGTGATTTAACCATGTGGTCGATTGGCGTGTTGAACGCGGCGGACAAAATTTTGCCGGCGGATTGGTGCGAACGCGGCTGTATACCGGTTAATGAATTTTTGCAGACCAAAAAAAATAAATTTTTTTACGCCATCGGCGATATGATGCTGTGGGTAAACCCTAAAACTGGCAAACCCATTCCGCAAATGGGCGAAGCCGCGCACCGCGAGGCCGACTACGCGGCCAAACACCTGGTTAACACTCTCCGCGAAAAAATGACTAAGCCTTTTAGTTTTGAATCGCTTGGCACCATGATGCCAATTGGAGAAAATTATGGGCTGTTTGTGAAAAATAATTTTGTGGTGGGCGGTTTTTTGGCCTGGTGGCTGCGCCGCACAGTGTACGTATTCTTTATGCCGGGCATGATCCGCAAAATCAAAATCATTGTGGATTGGACATTGCGCCTGTTTGGTTTTGCTGATATAGTAAGTATGAAGATTTACACGCCTACTAAAAAATAAACACTGACTTCCTCCTCCTCGGCTTTCCGCTGGGCGCGGAAAATCCTCGGAGTCGGAATAACCGGTATAGATAAAATTTTATTAATTTACACCTCGCCTAAAAACGGGACTAACAACTGTAATATGTGTAAAATAGACGGCAAAATGGGGTGCCATGGGTACATGAAACACTGGGGGCTCCTTGGCCTCCGGCTCGCGGTTGGTTTTATTATCGCCTACATGGGCTACAGCAAACTGTGGATACGCCCCGAGGCCACTGCCACCATGATGGCTACTATTGGCATTGGGAGCGGGGTATTTTGGGCCTACTTGGTAGGCATTTTAGAGTTTGTGGGCGGACTCATGATTATGACCGGGGTTTACGCCCCAATCGCGGCTACTTGGCAAAGCCTAATTTTGCTGGTAGCAATATTCACCGTGCACCGGGGCAACCCCGTAACCGGATATTTTTTGCCACTCGCAGTTTTGGGTGGTTGTTTAGCATTGATGGGCACAGGCGCGGGCAAATATCGCTTGCTTAAAATGCAGTGTTGTTGCAAGTCCTGTCGCGCCGGTTGCATGATGTGTGGGACGGGTGGCGAGGGTGGTGGCTGTGGCGGGAATTGCGGTTGCGATCATGACAAACCAACCGGAAGCATGCCTCAATCCAAGTAAATATCAAATAAATAATAAAAATTTTAAAACACCCTCTGCTTAGCAGAGGGTGTTTTGTTTTATTTGACTTAATTTTTAGATTTTTATTTATGGTCAATCCTTTTAATTTCTGATTCTGCTAAAAAATTCTGAAACCAAGTGAGCAAGAGTTGGGGTTCTCCTCCCCCCACAGCGTATGAAGTCATATAGACAAGAATTTCAGTTACATGGTCTTGTGGATTATCCAAAAAATCACTAACAAAGGGGGGTTCATTTTTAAGTACCGCCCTGGAACGCGCCACAAAATCTGCTAAATTTAGAACTGGTCTAATTGGACTCATAAAATACTAATTATTATGAAAACTGGCTATAAGGCAAGTTCGATTAAGTATAATATAGAAAATAAAAAATGACAACATCGCCCTTCACTATTCCGGCAGTGACCGCCACATAATTTCAAACAGCTCGCGGTGCAAGCGCACCACGCTGGGGTTTTCTATCACAATAGCCATAATGGGCGTCTCCAGCTGATGGATAACCACCCGCTTGGGGATAATGACCAGGTTAGTATTAAGCGAGGTGCCGGGCGGCAGTAGTTTAATTTTCTTATTAAATGTTTGCTCCAGCCGTTTATGTTCGCGCGCTAGGGCCGAATCCTGCACCAGGAGGCGGATTTTAATGGGGAGTTTAGCGCGGCGTTTGGTGAAGTCTAAAAAAAATTCTTTATCCAAATTTAGCCATTGTTCTCGGTGCGAGATGATTAAATAATCTTCTTTGGGACGCACATCTTTAATCAACCCCTCATAAACCGATTTTATGCCCGCCAGGCCCTCATAATATTTAATCGTACTCTCGCCGCCCTTGAGATTGTAGAGCGCCGAAAATTCTGGCAGAGCATTGGCTAAAAGTTGGCGACGATTGTCCAATATCGTTTGGAGCTGCTCCGGATCAGCTGCCGCGAAAAGCTGCTTGAATCCTTTAATTTGAACCACTACTAAACCCTTAATTTTTAGCGCTTCCACCACCGAATACACGGTGGTCCGTTTAATTTCCGCGGCCGCGGCAATTTTAAGCACCGTAGCTGGCCCTATTGCCAGCATCGCCAAATACACGGCCGACTCATGTTCGGTCAGGCCGAGAGTGGTTAAAATTGATAATAAACGCCTTTTTTGCATATTTTGTCGGTTGAACCGTCAACATAATATATTCTATATTAAAGCAAAAATTCTGTCAATATCACAACTATGACGACAGAATTGACATAAATGCTAATTTATACTATAATGTCCAGTCAAGCTAGAAACTTGACCCGCCCGATTTTCGGGGGGTGGCTCTTTTTAAAGGAGGTACGCTTGCCGAGAGGGAATAAGGAAGTCAATAACTTCGGCGATTTCCTTCGCCGCTGGCGAAAAGAGCGGGATTTAAAACAGTACGAGTTGGCCAAAGAGGTCGGCGTACCCCAAGGCACTATTTCGGCTTGGGAAGTCGGACGCCAAAAACCGCAGGGAGAGTCTCTCCGTAACTTATCCCAGGTTTTGGGCATCACCTTGGTTAAAATCATGGGGCTGCTGAACCAACCAACGACAGCAAACAGGTTTCTCCTTATTATGCCGCCGCAACCGGTCTCTAAGGAGGACCTGGCGTTTGTACAAACAGTGATGGAGGGGCTTGGGCGAAGTAGCATCGAACCAGAGCTGCTGATGCATCTCATTACCCTCCGCCAGAACAGCGCTCCCGCCCCCTCGGTGGCGAAACCAAAAACCGAGGACTGAGCCGGGCAGTTTCAAAAGCCGGCATTTCACCTTGCTCCTGCCACCTCGACTACGCTCAGCACGGGAGCAAATCAAGGCAAAAAATCCCAATCATTTAGAAAGGGATTTTTTGTTAACAAAATTTTTCTTTATAATTTTATTGTCTCCAGCTCATTCCAATTTTTTCCTGCTTTAACTTCGACTCGAACCGGGACAAGCAATTTTACCACGTTCTCCATGATATCTTTAACCAGCGCGCCAACTTCCGTGGCGCTATTTTTATCCACTTCAAAAATTAATTCATCGTGAACTTGGAGGAGTAATTGGACTTTGGACCCTAGACTTTGCCTGCCCGCAACGGCTTCGCCGTAGCGAAGTCGGGCGGGGACTTTGGACGCGACCGCGATCATGGCCATTTTCATGAGGTCCGCGGCGGTGCCTTGAATGGGGTGGTTAATAGCCATGCGCTCGGCCGCGGAGCGCAGTTGAAAGTTGCTGGCGGTGAGCTCGGGGATATAACGGCGGCGTCCAAAGAGAGTCTCGCAGTAGCCATTCTCTCTGGTAAATTGTAAAGTTCCGTCCAGATATTTCTTGACGCCGCTAAACTCGCTAAAATATTTTTTAATAAAATCCCGAGCCTCGGCGTGGGGGATCTCGGCGCGCCAAGCCAAGCCATAAGCGCCCATGCCATAAAGAATGCCAAAATTAACTTCTTTGGCACTGCGCCGCATTTCTTTGGATACGTCTTTAAGAGGCACGCCATGGATAGCGGCGGCCGTAGCGGTATGGACATCTTCACCAGCCTCAAAAATTTCCATGAGGCGCTTATCTTTAGCGAGCGAGGCGACAATGCGCAGTTCAATTTGAGAATAATCGGCGCTTAATAAAACTTTGCCCGGAGGAGCGATAAACGCGGAGCGAATGGCTCGCCCGAGAGCAGTACGAACGGGGATGTTTTGTAAATTAGGTTCAGAACTCGAAAGGCGCCCGGTGGCTGTCACCGCCTGATTAAACGTAGTGTGAATCCGACCGGTGGTTTTGTTTATTAAGGTCGGGAGAACGTCGATGTAAGTATTTTGGAGCTTGGCTAATTCGCGATATTCTTGAATTTCGTCAACCACCAGATGCACGCCACGCAATTTCTCCAATTGTTCGGCATCAGTAGAGAGGCCAGTTTTGCCTTTTTTTAAACCCGCGGTCGGAATTTGTAATTTGTCGAATAAGACTTCGCGTAGTTGGAGAGGCGAAGCAATATTAAATTCCATGCCCGCTAATTTATAAATTTTTTGCGTTAAATTTTTGATAGCTTCAGCCACGTCTGTAGACAGCCCGCCGAGCTTGACCCGATCAATACTAATCCCGGCCAGTTCCATAGCGACCAACACTTTAATAAGAGGCATTTCCACATTAGTAAATAAACCTAAATTATTGGCGCTCTCTAATTCTTGTTTTAAAATTTTTCCAGCAGTAGCTAAATAAAATAATTCTTGCGCCGCGGCCCGGGCGTCAAAGCCAAATAAACTTTCCTGGCCACTGCCGGCTGTCAATTCTTTGCCTAAAGTTTTTAAAATGATCGCGGCGCTATCGTGGGCGCGACTGCCGGGCTGAAGCAGGTAGGAGGCGATCATGGTGTCGAAAAGATGGCACGCGAGACCCCCTCCCCGCCCGACTTCGCTACGGCGAAGCCGTTGCGGGCGGGCTGGCTCCCCCTTTGCGAAGGGGGAGGAATGAATTGTCAAAATCTTTACCAATTGTTTTAAATCGTGGCCGATGACTGTGATTTCTGGGTTGGTAAAAATTCCGTCAATTACGTAGGGGCGGGGTAACCCCGCCCCTACGGGATATTGATTTAAATTGTTCGGGACAAAAAAACCTTCGTTACCAACGACAATCACAAACCCATTTAAATTTCCGGAAAAAACATCATTGCCAGAGAAAGCGGCGCGACAAGCAAATTCTTTGGCGATTAAAATTTTCTCAACTAAATTTTTTACTTCTGATGTCGATTTTATTTCTGTAAAAATAAAATCGATTAATTTTTGGCTTTTTTTAATTTTTGGTTTTTTTTCTTCGGCAGTATCAGGGCTCCCCGGCAAACGTTTTAATAGCGAAATAAATTCCAATTTTTGAAATAAGGCCGTAATCGGACCACGATCCAGCTCTTTAATAGCGCAATCCTCCAATTTAAAATTTAACCCCGGCACAGCGTTATCTAATTTGGAAAGTTCATAGCTCATCTCGGCGCTCTCTTCGCCGGCAATTAATTTCTGAAGCACTCCGGGTTTAATTTTTTTGGTTAATTGTTCTTTGCTAGTTGTTAATTGTTTATAAATATTTTTTAAACTGCCAAATTCTTTAATTAAATCAGTCGCGGTTTTGGCGCCAATGCCCGGCACGCCGGGGATATTGTCCGAAGCATCACCGCGCAAGGCTTTGTAATCGAGCATCAGCTCGGGCCCAAAACCATACCTGTCTTTTACCGCCTTTTCATCATAAATAACCGTATCAGACAAACCTTTTTTAAGAGTATAAACTTTTATGCCATCGTGCACGAGTTGCAGGGTGTCCATGTCGCCCGTGACGATAAATATTTCTAGTTCTTTATTTTGGGCTAATTTTTTATTTATCTCCACCAATGTGCCAATAACATCATCGGCTTCGTAGCCTTCCTGCTCAAAAATCGGGAATTTAAAAGCGCGTACTAAATCGTGCACCAGGGGAATTTGCGAATACAGTTCCGGATCAGCCTTAACGCGCGTGGCTTTGTATTGATCATAGCGTTTTAAGCGGGCATGGCTGCCGCCCGCCACATCAAAAGTAACGGCTAGATGCGTGGGCTTTAAGTCTTTAAGGGTCTTTAAAAGCATGGAAGTAAAGCCATAGACAGCATTAACCATGAGCCCGCTTTTAGTATTCATGGGCGGAATAGCGTGGTAAGCCCGATGGATAATGGCGTTACCATCGATAATTACTAATCGGTTCATGTTTGGAATTTTTAAAATAGACTACTCGATCATTATAACTCGTCCTGTTCAACTTGAAAAGTTGTTTGTTTTGTGGTATTTTTAGAGCCACGGCCCGATAGCCAAGTTAGAAAGGCAAAGGTCTGCCTCCCTACGGGAGATCCCCCGCAGGGGGACAAAACCTATTATAAACTTATTAATTACCACGGCCCGATAGCCAAGTTAGAAAGGCAAAGGTCTGCAAAACCTTCATGCGCGGGTGCAACTCCCGCTCGGGCCTCACTGTGTACTACGTTTACGCACTGCAAAGTCTGAAAAATAAAAATTGGCTATATATTGGCTCGTCAGAAAATTTACGGGCCCGTTTTGATGAACATACAAGCGGAAAAGTTATTTCTACAGCTAAATATAGACCACTTCGATTAGTTTATTACGAAGCATTTCTGAACAAGAAAGATGCGACTCTACGAGAATATCAGCTTAAACATAATAGCCAGCAGAAAGAACAGCTAAAACTTAAACTTATCAATTCTCTTCAGGCTGAATAGTTGGGTGTCCCCCTGCGGGGGATCTCCCGTAGGGAGACAAGTCCCTCCGTGGCCTCACAATTTTCTTGTTTCTTGCCTGGCAAGATTTTTTTATTTTTATCTCACGTATCCGAGCGGGTTGCGACGGACGCCGTTGATAATAATTTCAAAATGCAAGTGAATGCCTGTCTTGCCGCGCACTTTGCCGGTGTTGCCCATGAGGCCAATAGTTTGGCCGGCGTCAACATAGTCGCCCGGTGAAACCAAGAGCACAGAGTTGTGGCCATAAAGAGTTTTGACGCCGCCGCCGTGGTCAATAATAATCATACAGCCATAGCCGCTATTCCAACCACATTGCGCCTTTTCCACGGTGCCAGCTTTAGCGGCATAGTTAGGGGTTTGCCAAGAGCCGGCAACATCAAGGGCGTGGTGCTTCCAGCTATAATACTGGGTTATCATGCGCGCGCCGCTTGGCCAAATAAACCCGCTGGCCGAGGGGCCAGACAAAGAACGCGGCGGCGCGGCGCGTACCGCGGCGCTCCCGGTAGTGCGCCCTTTGGTAGCGAGAGGCACACCGCTGACTTTTTTGACACCGCCCGGGATCATCACGCGATCGCCGATAATCAGGTTGGTCGCTTTTTGATTCAGATTATTAAAAGCAATAATATCATCGACTTTGGCAGTATACAGTTTGGCAATTTTTTGAATGGTATCTCCTTTTTTGACAGTATGCATCACGCCATCAACCGGAGGAATTTTAAGAATCAGGCCGGGACGAATTAGGGTTCTTTCAGTAAGGCCGTTCTCCCATAAAATAGTAGCTAGCTTGATATTGAAGCGCGCGGCAATTAAATTAAGCGAGTCGCCCGGGTTAACTTCGTAATTAATGGTTGTTTGGCGCGCAGTCAAAGAAACACTAATTGCCCCGGGCAACATAATGGGCTTAAGCAGGGCACTGCCGCCAGCCACGGCGCTCATGGCTAGCTCTTCATAATTAAAAGCGGCGTCAGCACCTGAAACTCTTTGGGATTCTAAGGACCCAATTCGCCGGTTAGCCGGCACGGGGGCGAGGGGGATTTCCGCGAGAGTCACCTCTTGAATTTCGGATTTATCATCTAGCCCAATTAAGGTATAAGCCAGGGTGCGGCGGCCGGCCAGGGCCGGGTCTGTTTTCGCTAAAAGGCGCGTTTGAGGTAGAGCTACCAAAAAAAGCGCTCCAAAAAGCGCTGTTTGCATTAAACCGCGCCCCCACAGCACGGTGGCAAGGCCGCTGGCCAAACTTTTTTTGAAACGATAAAAAATCTTGTATTTTAACCACAATACCCCTTTGACTACAGGCCAAAGGGCCACCCCGGCTCCCTTACCCAAAACCCGCCCTCCCCACCAGAGAGCGCGCTTGAGATAGATAAAACCTCGTAAAATTAACAAAAGAACTTGATATTTCTTCATAGGAGAAGTTGACGTGTGGGCAATTGTACCATATAATAGAGCCCGAATCAACGGTAACAATCACCGTTTTCGTTAATTCATATATTAATTTATTAGTTATGTCAGCAACTTTAGTAATCGTTATTTTAGCACTATTGCCAGCAATTTTGGCTATCGCCTATGGCGTAATATTAATCATCTGGATAATGCGCCAGAGCCCGGGGGACGACCGCATGCAAGCGATTGCTCGGGCTATCCAACAGGGGGCTAGGGCCTACCTGGTCAGGCAATATCGCACTATTGCCTTCGTGGCGGCTGTTTTATTTGTGCTCCTCGGTATTGTGCTTGATTGGACCACGGCTGTTGGGTTCTTAGTTGGGGCAACTTGCTCTGGCCTCGCGGGGATTATTGGCATGAGCGTGTCAGTGCGCGCCAATGTCCGCACTGCCGAAGCAGCCAAAAGCGGGTTTGCCAAAGCTTTAAACATGGCGGTCCGAGGCGGATCAATTACCGGTCTGCTCGTGGCGGGCTTAGGGCTTTTGTCAGTAGCGGTCTTTTATTTAATCACTAAAAATGTGCCGGCCTTAATTGGCCTTGGATTTGGCGGTAGCTTGATCTCGGTTTTCGCGCGCATTGGCGGGGGTATTTTTACTAAAGCCGCGGATGTCGGAGCTGATCTTGTTGGTAAAGTGGAAAAGGGCATTCCCGAGGACGATCCCCGAAACCCGGCGGTAATCGCGGACAATGTGGGCGATAATGTCGGCGATTGCGCGGGCATGGCCGCGGATTTGTTTGAAACTTATGCCATTACCACGATTGCGGCCATGGTGCTCGCGAGTTTGCTATTTCCAAGCAATGAACGCGCTGTCGTGTACCCTCTAGTTTTGGGCGGGGTGTCCTTGGTTGCTTCAATCATCGGGACTCTCGCTATACGCCTCGGAAAAAATAACGACCAAAATGTGATGCGCGCCCTATACAAAGGTTTAATCGTGACCGGTCTTATCTCGCTAGTCGCTTATTACCCAATCACTAATTGGTTAGTGGGAAGCTTGCCTTTTGCCAAAAATTTTCTCTTCTACACCACGATAATCGGCTTGGTTTTAACCGGCCTCATGGTTTGGATCACTGAATATTATACTTCCACTGCTCATAAGCCGGTCCAAAACATCGCCAAGGCGAGCGTGACTGGGCATGGCACCAATGTAATTGCCGGCCTCGCGGTATCGATGCGCTCCACGGCCTGGCCAGTCTTGGCAATTGTCGCGGCCATGCTTGGGGCATATGGCTTAGCCGGTATTTATGGCGTCGCTGTCGCGGCTGTGGCCATGTTGTCCTTGGCTGGTATTATAGTGACAATCGATTCCTATGGCCCAATTACGGACAATGCCGGCGGCATTGCGGAAATGGCCAACCTGCCAGAGAGCGTGCGCGCGGTGACTGACCCTTTAGACGCTGTTGGCAACACCACCAAAGCAGTAACAAAAGGCTACGCGATTGCGTCCGCTGGCCTCGCCGCGCTCGTTTTGTTCGCGGACTTCACTCACAAGCTCCCGGAGGGGACTAAATTTTTAATTAATGACCCCAAAGTCTTAGCCGGTTTATTTATCGGCGGGCTCTTGCCATATTTGTTTGGCGCGATGCTTATGGAATCAGTTGGTAAGGTAGCCGGTAAAGTGGTGGAAGAAGTGCGCCGCCAATTTAAAGAAATCGCCGGCATTATGGAAGGCACGGGCAAGCCAGATTACGCGGCCTGCTCGGACATTGTGACGCGTGACGCGATTCGCCAAATGATTGTGCCTTCGCTGTTGCCGATTGTCATGCCCATTGTGGTCGGATATTTTTTGGGAGTAGAGGCGCTCGGCGGACTGCTGGTTGGCACTATTATCACCGGCTTGTTCGTGGCTATCAGCATGACCACGGGCGGCGGCGCCTGGGACAATGCCAAGAAATATATTGAAAAAGGGAATTACGGCGGCAAAGGCGGCGAAGCGCACAAAGCCGCGGTGACCGGTGACACGGTCGGCGACCCTTACAAAGACACGGCCGGGCCAGCCATTAACCCGATGATTAAGGTGGCGAATATTGTGGCTCTGCTCATCGTGGGGTTGCTAATAAAATAGGCCTGCGGTTGACAGTGGTTGCTGGCGGCAGTATGATAATTAAGCAACATAATTTATTGTATGCCTAAGAAAACTATTGATGAAAAAATCGATGATTTGGCTGTAGCCATGGCCACGGGTTTTACCGCGGTTGATAAAAAAATGGAAAAACTTCCCACTAAAGAATACCTGACGGACTATGTGGATAAAAAATTCTCCAACCTGCCGGACAAGGCATATTTAGACGACAAACTGGCCAATCTAAAAGGTGACCTATTGGAACCATCCGCGCAGCTTCTCTAAATTTTAAAAATTTAAAAATCCTCTCGTGAAAACGGGAGGATTTTTATTTTTGATAAGCGGGTTGACAGAGACAATCTTTTTCGCTAAACTGCCACTACTTTAATTAATCTTTAGAGCATCGCCAACCTCCCCTTCGGTCTTCTGCTGGGCGCAGAAAATCCTTGGGGTCGGCACGGCAGAGTCTTGTACAAACAAATATGTCCTACGAATTTAAAAAACTAGAGAAATCTCAAGCGGAGTTTATAATCACGATTAAACCAGAGGAATATAAAAAGGATTTAGAAAAAGCCGCGGTGCGCTTAAGCGAGCGGGCGGCGATTAAAGGTTTTCGGCCAGGGAAAGCGCCCTACGAAATGGTAAAACAACAGCTTGGCGAATTAAAAATTTTAGAGGAGGCCTTGCAGTCGATCGTCGCGCGGACGTTTTTTGAAGCCGTGACTACCGAAAAATTAATTACGATTGGCCAGCCGGATGTAAAAATAGAAAAATTAGCGCCGGGCAATGATTTGATTTTTAAAGCCACGGCGGCGCTCCTCCCGGTAGTAACACTTCCTAATTTAAACGAAATTAAAATAGAAAAAAAGGCAGTGGCAGTGGGTGATAAAGAAGTTGGCGAAACTCTCGACAATTTGAAAAAGATGCAATCTAAGGAAGTAATAAAAAATGGCCCGGCGACTAAAGAAGACAAAGTAATAATCGCGATGGAAATGTTTTTGGATAAAGTTCCGGTGGAAGGCGGCCAGGCGCCTAACCACCAAGTATACTTGAGCGAAGCGCATTATATCCCGGGTTTAGCCGAGCAATTAGTTGGCCTCAAAAAAGATGAGTTAAAAGAGTTTAATTTAAAATTCCCGGCCGACCACTACCAAAAACATATTGCCGGCAGAAATGTTGATTTTAAAATCAAAGTAAAAGACGTTTTTACTCTGGAGTACCCCGAAGTTGATGATGTCTTTGCCAAAGCGCTTGGCCAAGCCAGTGTGGCCAAGCTCAAAGAACTTCTGCTCGGCAACCTCACGCGTGAAGCCGAAAATAAAGAGGATCACCGCCAGGAAGAGGCCATTTTGGAGCAGATGATAGAAAAATCTAAATTCGAGGACTTGCCCGAGATTTTAGTGGATTCGGAAAAACGCAAAATGTTTTACGAATTAAAAAATGACTTGGAACGCCGCGGCTTGGATATGGCTAAATATTTGCTGGACATCAAAAAAACCGAGGCCCAAATTTTTGCGGATTTTAAAGAAGGGGCCGAGAAGCGCGCCAAGGCCGCCTTAATTTCGCGCCAAGTGGCTAAAGACAATGATATAAAAGTAGAAAAGACGGAGTTGGACCAAGAAATTGAAGAAATCAAAAAAGCTTACCCGGGAGACGAAAAGGTGGCGAAAAATTTAAAACGGCCAGAAGTGATTGACACCATCGCCGCGACCGTGCAAAATAGGAAGGTAATTAGTTATCTAAAAGAAAAAATTATTACATAAAAATTTAATTCTACTGGTATGAGTGAAAACCTTGAAGCAGAGCAAATACGGGGTGCTGTCCAACAATTGTTTGCCCGCGCCGGCTATACATTTAGACGAGGAGATGCGGTTGTGGTAAAATTCCCAGATACAGGGAATGTTTTTCGAGATGCCATAGTTGCCGATTTTGGTTTTAATCCGCTGGGTAAATCTGGCGAACCGGCCATGTATATTCGTCGCCCCGAGGGGGCCCCGGGCCCAACCGACATGCTTTTTACATTACAAACAATTGGTGAGTGTATAGAAAAAAACTCTCCGGTACAGCCACAAAACACATAACACTATGCTCTTCGGCGCCCATGTTTCTATTGCCGGAGGCATTTTCAATGCCCCGCTCAATGCCGCGGCGATTGGCTGTGAGGTATTCCAAATGTTTACGCGTTCGCCACATGGTGGGCTCGTGAAACCTATTACACCAGAAGTGGCGGCGCTATTTAAAACCAACATGGCCTTATGCGCGCAGAGCGAATGCTATATTCACGCGCCATATTTTATTAACTACGCGTCCGCTAACAATCGCATACGTTATGGATCAATCTCAGTAATACGACAAGAATTGGAGCGCGGAACGCTCCTCGGCGCTAAATATGTAATGGTGCACCTCGGAAGTTATAAAGATTTGGGCGCCAAAGAGGGTTTTAAACAGTTGGTGGAAGGGTTAGACAAAACCCTTAATGGCTACCGCGGCAGTACAGAATTTTTAATTGAAATTACGGCCGGAGCGGGCCAAATTATCGGCGATACGTTTGAAGAAATTGCCAAAATTATTTATCACTCAAAATTAAAAAAATATAATATTGGCGTGTGTTACGACACCCAACACGCGTTTGCGAGCGGATATGACTGCCGGACGCCAGCGCAGGTAGAAAAAACGCTCCGAGATTTTGATAAAATCATTGGCTTAAATAAATTAAAATTAGTACAATGCAACGATTCTAAGACCGAGTTTGGCTCGCACCACGACCGGCACGAACATATTGGACAAGGTAAAATTGGGTTAGCCGGCTTTAAAGCAATATTAGGCAATAAAGATTTTCAAAAAATAAATTTTGTTTTGGAAACGGAACATAATAAAGTGAGGGAGGATTTAAAAATTTTAAAAACCATTCGGGGTTGATTTATGAACTATGAAAATCGCTGTACACCTCGTGCCAACGTCCGCCCAAAATAAAATCGAGATTTTAACCGATGGTTCACTTAAAGCCTGGGTGACCGCGCCGCCGATTAATGGCGCGGCGAACGAGGCTTTAATAAAGCTACTGGCGGATTACTATGGCGTTGCCAAAAGCCGCGTCCGGGTACGGCGCGGTTTTAAAAGCAGAAAAAAAGTTATAGAAATTATCTAAGGCAGATCAACCCCACCTTTACCCAGGGGGTTACAGCGGAGTATTCGCCAAACAGATTTAACGAGGCCGAAAATTAGACCTTGTTTTTTTATAGCCTGATAAGCATATTCACTACAAGAAGGATAAAACCGGCAAAACCCCGTGGGGTGGCGGGCTTTAAGCCAGCTGTGGTCGGGAGAGAGGGTGGCTTGATAAATTTTAATTAAAAATAAAACTGCGTTTTTTGGCAGAGTTAAGAGAAAAATTAATACTAATTTTATTTTTAACATGTTAATTGCTTGAGAAAGAAGGTGCGATGATTTGTAATCGTGTTTTTGAGGAGGATTAAAACGAGAAGCGAGGGAGTGGCGGGGAAATTTGGTTAAAAAAACTAAAATAAATTTATTTTTTTATAAAATAACTTTACTTCTGCTCTTAGATCAGCAAAATTTTTTGTTAAAATAGTTATTTTAGGAACGAATAATAAGTAAAGTCCGGGACGGAGCGTTTGACCAACGCTCTCCAGGCGAATGGCTTCACGCAAAAGACGCCTGGCACGATTACGCACCACAGCCTTTTTAGAGAACTTGACGCCGGTAGAAATCGCTAATTTTAGCTGTTTAACGAATTTATCAGGATCGACTTTTTTAGGAAAATAACTTCTGTTTTTGGCTAACTCTAACACTTTACAGCTAAAACTCTGGCTGTTTACCCAAAAACCGCGCTTAGCAACTAAATCAAAATCCCGTTTTTTAGTGATGGTGATATATGACAATCCAATCATAATATTGATTAAAATCGCTGTAATTTCAACGATAAGATTAGTGTATAAGAATTAATGTTACAAGTCAAAAAACCCCGGTAGCTAAGACGACCAGGGTGTGTGGCAATTTATAGAAGCCGGTTGCTGAACCTTTAGCTCTTGAAACGGCGAAGTTTGCCTTTGATCTCGTCGGAAACCGTGAGTTTTTTGCGCCCCTTGGCGCGGCGACGAGCCAGAACACTGCGCCCGCCTTTAGTACTCATACGAGAGCGGAAGCCGTGTGACTTGGCGCGTTTACGCTTTTTTGGTTGATAGGTTCTTTTGGTAGCCATAAAAATTAAGTAAGTGGGGCTAGTATATATAATTTAAGATGGATTGTCAACAGCTTTGCCAGCCAAGTAAACTTTGTCAAGAGCGGGTTTCTCCACATCTTATCCACTAAATACGCGCTTTGATGGGTATTGATGTGGAGGGGGGGCTGTGCTAAGATGCTTCAACCTATTGGCGGTTGTTTTTTGCCTCAAATTACTAATTATTATGACGAATCACGAACTGTGGCAGTCTGTTTTGGCCGAACTAGAATTAAGCATTTCTAAAGCTAATTTCGTCACTTGGTTCAAAAATACAGGGATAATATCATTTCAAGATGGTCAGGTCGCTCTCTTTGTGCCCAACGCCTTTACCAAGGCTTGGATGGAAAAAAAATATAATCAAGTATTAATTAAGTCTTTAGAGAGGGTAAGCGGGAAGCCGATCAAGCGTTTGGAGTATCGCATTGAAAGCCCCAAGAATGTGGCAGAACAGGCGCTTGAAGCGCAAAATCAGGCGGAAGGTAGGGGGCAAGGATTTTCGCCGCAAACCATACCGGAAGAAACCACGGCTCCTAACCAAGGGTTTACTCTTAACCCCAAATACAGCTTTGAAAGTTTTGTGGTTGGCAAAAGCAGCGAATTGGCTTTCGCGGCAGCCCAGGCGGTTTGTTCTCGCCCCGGAGTGGCTTATAACCCCCTGTTTATATATGGGGGAGTGGGCCTCGGAAAAACCCACCTCCTGCAAGCGGTCGGCAACCAACTGCGCAAAGAACGCCCCAGCACTTCCATAATGTATGTTAGCGCCGAGCGTTTTTCTAATGATTTTATCAATTCTATTAAAGAGCGCGTCACTAAAGATTTTCAGTCGCGCTACCGCGGCATTGATTTACTGCTGATCGATGATATTCAATTTAGTGCCGGGAAAGAAGGCACCCAAGAGTCTTTTTTTCATACCTTTAATGAGTTGCACCAACAAAATAAACAGGTGGTAATTACTTCGGACCGCCCGCCTAAGGCAATCCCGGCTCTCGAGGATCGCTTGCGCTCGCGTTTTGAATGGGGAATGATTGCGGATATTAGCGCTCCGGATTTTGAAACTAGGGTGGCGGTACTGGGTAAAAAAAGCGCGGAAAAGGCCTTCCCACTCTCGGAAAAGATCTTGCAAGCCATTGCCGCGACCGTGCAAAGTAACGTGCGCGAATTGGAGGGCGCCCTTAACAAAGTTATTGTTTTCCACCAATTAAAAAATATGGCTCCTACTTTGGAGTCAGTTAAATCGATTCTCTCCTCGTGGGGTACAGGCAGCGCCCGCCAGTCCGTAACCGCGCGCCAGCTTCTAGATGTCGCCAGCCAATTCTTTAATATCAGCCAAGAAGATATTGTGAGCAAAAATAGAGAGAAGCGCGTGGCTCTGCCGAGGCAAGTAATAATGTTTTTGATGCGAGAGGAGTTGAAAATGAGCTACCCCGCTATTGGAGACGAGCTTGGCGGACGCGATCATACTACCGCCATGCACGCGTATGAAAAAATTTTTAGAGAGGTAGAAAATGATTTGCGCTTGCGCCAAGAAATAGAATTGCTCCGGCAGCGTTTGTATGTGAATAACGTCTAGAAAACCTGTGGATTAGTTTGGGATAGTAATGGGGGTTCGGGATGGAATGATGGGGATAAGATGTTTTTAGAGAAGGATGTTATCCCCTGTGCTATGATGATTTTTAAAAAAGACTTAGGGCGGCTCACAGTTAATACCGGGCGGCTCACAGTTAAACCCACAAGAAAAATTAATAAAATCTAATAGTTTTTCACTTATCCCCACTATCCACTCGCTTATTATAGTTATTACTTAAATATATATGAAATTCTCCTGTACCAAGGATAACGTGGCGCGAGCCCTCGGTTTAATTGGCGGGCTAACTAGTAAAAATGTTACCTTGCCGATTTTGAATAACGTATTAATAAAAGTAGAGGAACAGAAAATTGAATTTGTCGCCACCAATTTAGAATTGGCAGTGGTAGTGGTGGTGAGGGGAAAGGTAGACGCGACCGGGGCTTTTACGGTGCCGGCCCGGACACTAAGCGACTTTGTGGGGCTGTTACCTAACGAGCGGATTGATTTTGAATTAGTGGGAGGCGAGTTGGCCTTGGCTTGCGGAAAAACCAGTACCAAAATAAAAGGGATGGGGTCAGATGAATTTCCGGTATTACCGGCTTTGGGCAGTGGGGCTGGTTTTACGGTTTTAGTAGACACTCTAACTACGGCTCTTAATAGAGTGCTCCCGGCTATCGCGAGAAATGAGATTAGGCCAGAGTTGTCGGGAGTATACTTTGGTTTTAACACTCGCGAGGCCAAAACACTAGTGTTGGCGTCTACAGACAGCTATCGATTAGCCGAGCAAGTAATCGCTTTAGAAAGCGGAGCCGAGGCGCTTGGCGTGGTGGTGCCGGGCCGGACTGCCCAGGAAGTGGCCCGAGCACTAAGCGCGGCCGAAGAAGGAGAAAAATCCGTGCGTTTATTAGTGAGCGCCAATCAATTAGTGGTTAATTATGATAGTGTTCAAATTATTTCGCGCTTGGTGGCGGGCCAATATCCTGATTATACCCAAATAATTCCCCAGCAGTTTAAAACTACCGTGGTGATCGCGACTAGCCATATGCAAAAAGAAATGAAAGCCGCCGGTTTGTTTACCACGAGCGGCGTTAACGCGGTGGCTGTAGAAGCATTGCCAGAAAAGAAGGTAATTTCTTTGACAGCGTCTTCACAGCAAACCGGCGAGTATGCCTCGGAAGTGGAATGCGAGGTGATGGGTGAGGCGGTAACAGTTTTATTAAATCACCGTTATGTATTAGATGGGCTTAATCAGATGGCTTCGCCGGAAGTTAAATTGCAATTAGCCGGCCCCGAGAGCCCTTGTCTTTTGACTGCCGAGAAAGAAGTGGGGTTTCGTTATATTGTGATGCCGATTAGGCAGTAAAGTCACTGGGGGCTAGGCAGTAGATTTGTGAAGAGAGAGTGGGGCGGGACGCTTGTTAAAAAACCAAAAAGCGACACTTAAATAGGCGAGGTAACTAACAACTTCAACTAACGAAGGATTGCCGTTATACCCAAACAGCCCCTTGAGGATACTCCCTAACGCGCCTTTATCGTGCCACAGAGGAAAGGAGCCATCATCTGAAACTGCTGGGTTAATATTCCAAACTTCTTTGATACCCTCCGGAATAAGACCGGCCTCGTGGAATTCGTGGACACCGTGCGCAACCAGGCCAGCGGCGAATAAAATTAATAGTATACTAGTAATATTAAAAAAACGTTTTAGGGGAAGGTGACGTGACCAGACAAACAGGGCTAGTCCCGTGGTTGTGGCTAAACCCATGCCTAATAAGGCCCCGATAATATTATTTTCTCCGGCGACCAAGCTCGCGGAGGCTAAAAAAATTATCAATTCAACTCCTTCTCGCCAAACCGACACCAGCATCAAAAAAAATAAACCAAATTTTTCCGCTTTCACGATTTTGGCTTCAACCCTGGCCTCAAGTTTTTTTACCGCCGACTGTTGTCTCCGCATCCAAATTATCATGGTAGTCAGCAGGGAGGCGCCAACGAGCATCATAACTCCTTCAAAAACTTCTTCACTTTGCCCGCTGAAGCCGCCCGCTAATTTTTCAAACAGCACAGCGCTTAAGATGCTTATGAAAATACCAGCGAGCAAACCAAAATAGACCGACTTTTTGAAAGCGGTTTGGTTGGTTCGAGCGAGGTAGGAAATAACAACCCCCACGATTAGGGCGACTTCTAAAACTTCGCGGAAGGTAATAATTAAACTGGGTAACATAAGGCAATTACCAGTCTAGCGTGCCGCCGACTTTATATTCGGTAACGCGAGTTTCAAAGAAGTTTTTTTCTTTGTTTAAGTCAATCGCTTCGCTCATCCAGGGGAAGGGGTTGGGGGTGTGGTATTGCTCCGGCAGGCCAACGCGAGTTAAACGGCGATCGGCAATATGTTCAATATATTTGCGGAACCCCTCGGCATTGAGGCCAAAGATGCCTTTGGGGAAGACCTCGGCCGCGAATTTGGCCTCGAGGTCGACCGCTTGTTTAACAAGGTCGACGGCATGCTGTTGAAATTCGGGAGTCCAGAGCTCGGGCTGTTCTTCTTTGATGGTATTAATAATGTTCATGCCAAAGTTAAGGTGTTGGCTTTCATCGCGCATAATGTATTGAATTTGTTCGGCGGCGCCCACCATTTTGTTCATTCTTTGGAATCCAAACATAACCGCGAATGAACTGTAAAAAAAGATACCTTCTAAAACCAGGGAGAAAATTACCATGTTCTCCAAAAATTGCTGGTCGGATTTAAAAGTGCCGGTTTTAAAGTCCGGGCTAAAGATGCCCTCGTTGAAACTCAAAATAAAAGCGTCTTTATTAAAAATAGCATCAACCTCGCGATACATATTAAAAATTTCGCTTTCGTCTAGCCCCAAAGATTCGACGATGTACTGATACGAATGCGTGTGGATGGCTTCCTCGTAAGCTTGGCGGAGCAAATACATGCGGCATTCGGGCGAAGTAATGTGGCGATACATGGCCAAGACCACATTATTGGCGGCAATGGAGTCCGCGGTGGTAAAAAAGCCCAGCACGGTTTTAAGGGCCTTGCGCTCATCATCCGAGAGGAGCGTTGGCGAGTTCCACTGTTCAATATCTTTTTGCATGCTGATTTCCGTAGGGAGCCAATGGTTGGCATTGCCGACATTATAAGCCTCCCAGGCAAAAGTGTGGCGCATGGGGTAGAGCTGAATAACATCGGCATCGGCCCCGTTAATTACACGTCGTTTGTTAATGTCAACTTTTTCGCTGGTTTTAGAAATGGGCATAGGAGGGATAAATTTTTATTATTAAAGATTGCTTCGTTGGCTCGCCTAGGCGAGCCTCCTCGCAATGACGTGATGTTACCCCTGGCAAGATTCGCAGGACGGATCGTCGATGGAGCAGACTTTGAGTTTCGCTATAACCGGAAGTGGTTTAGTGGTGGTGGCCATCGGAGGAGAAGAAGGGGCGGCAGAAGAGGCCGTTGGCTCGGAGGGAGAGGCTAAACCAGAAGTCACCGAGGCCGTGCTGACAGTGGCGCCGGCGGCCTCGGGCGCAAAGCGGCGGTGGTGGGTGGAACCGAATTCTTTGGTGCTAACCGTAGATTTTTCTACTTGAGAAGCGGCTAGGGTGCGCAAGTAGTAGGTGGTTTTAAGCCCCATTTCCCAAGCATAGGTGTAAACATCGGACAGCTCTTTGCCAGAAGTGCTGCGGAAGAAGATGTTGAGGGACTGTGATTGATCAATCCATTTGGCGCGGTAGGCCGCGGCTTTAATTAGCCAGCGCGAGTCAATTTCAAATACCTCTTTATATTTAGCGCGAATGGGCTCGGGAATCTCGGAAATTTGCGCGATACTGCCATCGTGGTATTTGATTTTGCCGAGCATTTCATAATCCCAGAGGTTAAGTTTTTTGAGATCCTCCACCAGATAGGCATTGATTACCACAAAATCGCCGGCCTGGTTGGATTTGACATAGAGATTTTTGTAAATTGGCTCCACGGTTGGAACGCAACCAACGATGTTGGCGGTGGTGGCGGTCGGGGCTACGGCCAGGCAGTTAGAGTTGCGCAGGCCATAGAGCTTGACGGCTTGGCGGACTGGCGTCCAATCCATTTGGCCGCCCCGGGCGACATTGATGATCTCGCCGCGTTCTTTTTCTAAAAGATCAATGGTGTCTTGAGGGAAGAGGCCGCGGTCCCACTTACTGCCGCGATAAGATTCGTAGGCTCCCCGCTCGCGGGCGAGCTCGCTAGAGGCCAGGTAGGCGTAATAAGAAATGGTCTCCATGCTCGAGTCGGAGAAGGCCACGCAGGCTTCGGAATCAAAATTAATGCCCAGCTGGTAAAGAGCATCCTGAAAACCGCGGAGCCCGAGGCCCACGGGGCGGTGGCGAAGGTTAGAACGCTTCGAGTCCTCGGTGGGGTAATAGTTAATGTCAATAACATTATCTAGCATGCGCATGGCCACCGGTACCACTTCTTTAATCAGCTCCACGTCAAACTGACTGTTCGTCACAAACTTAGCGAGGTTAAGAGAGCCTAAGTTGCAAACCGCGGTTTCGTTTTCGCTGGTGTTCAAGGTAATCTCGGTGCAGAGGTTGGAGTTATGCACCACGCCTATATGATCTTGTGGGGAGCGAACATTGGCCGCGTCTTTAAAGGTAATCCAGGGGTGACCGGTTTCAAACAGCATGGCGAGCATCTTTTTCCAAAGGTCGCGGGCTTTGAGTTTTTTAAATAAAGCGATTTTGCCTTCGGCGGCGCGTTTTTCATACATAGCATAACGATCTTCAAAAGCGCGCCCATAGATATGGTGCAGGTCCGGGGTCTCCTCGGGGCTAAAGAGAGTCCAGTCGCCGTCTTCTTTGACGCGTTTCATAAAGAGGTCGGGGATCCAGTTAGCAGTATCCATATCGTGCGTCCGGCGGCGTTCATCACCGGTATTCTTGCGGAGCTCGAGAAAAGCCTCCACGTCATAGTGCCAGCATTCGAGGTAGACGCAGGCGGCGCCGCGGCGGCGGCCAGAACGGTTAATGGCCACGGTGACGTCATTGGCGATTTTGAGAAAAGGAATAACACCTTGGGATTCCACCCCCGTGCCTTTGATATAAGCGCCCGTACCGCGCAAATTGGTCCAGTCAGTGCCAATGCCGCCGCTCCACTTGGAAAGCTGGGCGTTGTCGGCATAGGTTTTGAAAATATTATCGAGCGAGTCCGAGACCGTGTTTAAGTAGCAAGAAGACAGTTGTGGCTTCGGCGTGCCAGCGTGGAATAGGGTGGGGGTGGAAGGAGTATACAAGAGCCGCGACATGATGCCATAAAACTGAATGGTTTTTTCGTGGCGATTTTCTTTTTCGAGGAGAGCCGAACCCATGGCAATGCGCATCCAAAAAGTTTGGGGTGTCTCTAAAACTAATTTAGTGGCCGTGTCACGCACAAAATAGCGGTCGTATAAAGTTTGGAGGCCCATATAGATAAACAGGTCGTCGCGTTCAATTACGAGTGCCGCCGCGAGCCGCTCTAAATCAAAAGCCAAGAGGCGCGGATCGAGGCGCTCGATTTCCACGCCGCGTTTGATGTTTTGGATAAAGGCCGCGCGGTATTGAGCGGCTAGTTTTTGCCAGTCAATTTTATCCGCGCCAATAAATTCTTTGTAGTTGGTGAAGAGGAGTAAGCGCGAGGCCACAGTGGCATAGGCCGGGTCTTGTTCAATCATGGTGCGGGCCGTCATGATAAGGGCGCGGTTAATGTCGCTGGTCGAAATGCCGTCGTAAAGTTCGGAGCGGCACTGGGCGAGGATAATTTCGGCATCCACGGATGGTTCCAAACCGACCATCGCAAAGCTTAAGGCGTGGCGGAGTTTATCCATCGAGAACTGCTCGGTTTGGCCGTTAGCTTTTTTAACATTAATTTCATTCTTCTCAATTTTTTCGAGCAATTCTTTTTTCTTTTCCGCGCGGATCTTGGCGTGCTCATAGCGATAGAGGATATAAGTTTTGGCTACGTCGTAGTAGCCGTCTTGCATCAGTTGTTTTTCCACAAAATCCTGGACGTTTTCCACGCCGGGCGAGCGGTCGGTATAAATTGTTTCTAAATCCGCCAAGACGCTGTCAGTTAACAGTTTGATTTTTTCCGGGTCGAAATTTTTGCGGACATCAGAGAAGGCTTTGCCCACGGCGGTAATAATTTTTTGAGGATCAAAGTCAACGAGGGAACCATTGCGCTTTTTTATTTTAGTGATGGCCATATAAATTTGGCTTTAGAGAATAAGAGGCGCCGCTTTTAGCGGCACCTCTCTAAGTATAGCATACATTTCCAAATACTACATCTAGTGGGTTATCCACAGGTTTTTGTACTACCGGTAGTTTTTGGGTATTTTTAGAGTAATCAGGCTATTTTCCCAGGCGACGCTCAGTGTCGCCGTATTTTTTTATAATTGCTTGGAGCTCCAGGGCAGTAAAATCGGGGAATAGAGTGGGGGTAAAGGCCAGTTGGGCGTCTTTAGCCTCCCACAGCAGGAATCCTTCGGAAAAATGAGCAAACTCTGGCTCGGCCGCGGTGCGAATAACCAAGTCAACCGGAGGGAGCTCGTGAGTATAGAGCTGTTTTTTTAGACCTTCTTCAGTAATGGCCGTGGTGTTAGCGCTAGGAAGGCGCGTTAAGGCGCTGATGGCCTTTAGCATCTCAATAATGCCGCTATAAGCTAGTAAAAAAGTAAGGTTAAATTCAGTAAAATTAGCAGTTTTTGAAATCAGCTCTCGTAAAATTTTTTGCAGGGAGGTCGGAAGATATGTTTCCCACTCGCCAAATACGCGCACCCGAACCAGACTTTTAGAATTGTTAACTTCATTCAATAATTTGGTAAAGTATTCCTCAAAAAGGCCAAATAAAAAGTTCACCTCCGCGGAATCTCGCTTGGTAACATTGCGGACCGAGCAGCCCCAAAATGTTAAGTAAGGGACACCAGCTTCACGGGCCGCTTTAAAAAGAGTTTCGGCGCCTTCAATACCAGCTTTGTGTCCAAGCGATCCAATCAGGCCTTTGGCTTTGGCCCAGCGGCGGTTGCCGTCGGGGATAATGGCGATGTGGGTAGGGAGAGACATAGAGTAGAAATATTATTTGGTGGACCCTGTCGGGCTCGAACCGACCACCTCCGCATTGCAAACGCGGCGCTCCCGTGCACCACAAGGGTGCACGGCCATGAACCCTTGTGGTTCATGGTACCAGTGGACCTGAGGGGATTCGCACCCCTGACCTTCGCCTTGCAAAGGCGCCGCTCTACTACTGAGCTACAGGCCCTTTATTTAGTTGACCTCAAGTATTCGTACAGCATTAATCGTAATGTTGTTTTGCCTTTGTTTGTTTTGAAATATTTTTCTCTCCTCTTGGCATCATGCTCGTGTAAAAAGGCCTCATAAAAAATAAGTTTGACCGGTAAAAATTTGCTTGTTGTTTTATCCCCACCCGCGGAGTGTTCTCTGACTCGGCGTTTAAGATCGGCTGAATAGCCCGTGTAAAATTGTTTATTGCACATCATTAATATGTAGGTATAAAACATATTTGCAGATATATATTGCTCCCGTGCACCACAAGGGTGCACGGCCATGAACCCTTGTGGTTCATGGTTCCAGATGAGCTAAGGGCCCTGCTTCGCTAAAGCTTCGCAGGGTAAACCCCAGAAGCCCTGACTTTAGTTGGTATAATTTATCAGCAATTAACAGAAAAGTCAATCAGTGCTATAATTTATTTGGAGGGAAGAAATAATTTATTTTAATTGATATAAACATAAATATGAATATAGAATTTATATTTTTGGGGCAGGTGCTTTTGGCGGCGGTACTCGGAGGGCTTTTGGGGTTCCAGCGCGAACGTTTAGGCAAGCCCGCGGGGCCACGGACATATGCTCTAGTCACAGCCGGGTCGGCCTTATTTACTATTTTGTCTATATATGGGTTTGGGCCGAATGATACGGCGCGAGTGGCCTCAAATATAGTCGTGGGAATGGGGTTTTTGGGAGCCGGCTTAATTTTTCAACGCGATGGCCACATTGATAATCTTACCACTGCCGCTGGGCTGTGGGCTTCGGCGGCGGTCGGGATGGCGGTCGGCACCGGGCATTATATTTTAGCGGTGGGCGGGGCGGTGATAATGTTGATTTTATTTGCCATTAACGACAGCAAGTTTCGAAAGCAAGAAAAATAATAAGTTTGGGTTTAAGCGGTATTCTATAAAATCAAAAAATCTCTTGTAAAAAAGAGGTTTTTTAATTTGTTTAAATTTTACAAATAAAATCGCCCCTCTCGACAGGCTCGAGGTCTTGTTTAATATTTTAAGTAGAAACGACCGAGCCAAAATAGCGCGGCCACCAGGACAAAATCAAAGTGGATGCGTTTGAGGAGGTTGAGGAAATATAAGATTATTACAAAGGGATAGCCAACGAGAATTAAAGGATTGCGCCAAACGCGCGAATTAGTGGTTTGGAGGAGGGATTTGGCGTCGCCAGTTGAAGGAATGGCGTGCATGCCGATGGCAAACCCGAGCCAGAGGTAAAAATATGGTTGCCAAGAAGTAAATGGGGTTTTAACTTGAGAAAAGCAAAATAAAGTTATTAGAGAGTTGATGATGAGAGGCCCAAACGAAATTAAGACCGCTTGATAAAAATTGTGGGGTTCATCATGCACCACATAGCCGGCAGTTTTGCCAAATTGAAACAGCTTTATTTTGTGAATTTTTACGCCGGCGAGCAAACAAAAAACCAGGTGCCCAAACTCGTGGACCATAACGCCCGGCGCGGTAAAGAGAGAGTAGAAATAATACCAAGCCATAAATAATATTTTATTCATAATGTCGTGAATACCCCCTCGCTTTTCTCGGCCCCCGCCCAGGGCGGGCTCGGGGCGACCCGCCTCGGGCGGGTCAAACCCGCTCGGGAATATTCACGACATTATTTTTTGAGGCAATTACTAATCCAGCGATTATCCAAAATAAAAACGCTAGATCATTTTTAAAATAGGGCACGTCTATTAGGCCGTGAATTAAGATGGCGATGAGGCCAGCGCAAAGCGCGGCGGCGAAAATGTTTTGTTTATTAGCGGCGCGCCAACTGTATTGTAGCAAAGTAAAGAGGAGTAGTAAAAAAGCGGTGGCTCCGAGGAGGCCAATTTCGCTCCAGAAGTTAAGCAAAATATTATGGGGGTAAATAAGGCGCTCTAGTTCTGCGGGGTTATAGAGCGGTTTTTCGATCTTGCGAAAATATTGGCGGATGCCAGCGCCAAAAATAAAGTTTTTGGGAGTAGCGGTGAGAAAGGTGGCAGTGTGGCTCCAGAGTAATAACCGATTATTGCCAGAGCGGATTTTTGTGGAGAATTTAGCGCGCAAAGCCGAATTATTTAACCCTAGGAAAGAAATGGCGATTATGACTAAAGCATAGACGAGGAGGTGTTTGAAAATTTTGGGGCGATTTTTAGAGTTTAAGAAAAACCAAACTGATAAGCCAGCCACGAGGGCGATAGCGCCGCCATATGATTGGCTGAAGATAAGGGCAGCACAGCCAAGAATGAAGGCGAACAGAGTTAGGAAAAAATATTTTTTTTGGTTAGTTTGCTTAAAATTTTTAAGAAGTGAGAGGGAGAGCATTAAAATTGGAACAAGATATAAGGCGAGGGCATTGGGAGATGTAAAATAGCCGACCGCGCGGCCGCGAGTGATGTCATCCCAAAGGCTCGGCGGGTAGAGATTGCCAGAAAGACTTTGGATAATGGCGACGATGCTAAGGGGAATGGTGGAAGTGAGAAGAGCGGCGACGATGTTTTTTGACATCTCCCCCGACTCCTCCTTGTTAGGAGGGGGGGCGAGGCGGCCGATTAACACCAAGCAAAACAACATGGGTTCGAGAAAATAGGCGCGCCACTGGCCGAGCGAGTACCACCACATGTCAGAAACAAAAATACCAGATATTGAAGCCAAAAAAAACACCGCTAGAGAAGCGGCAAAAAATTTGTTAGCCGAAAAGAATTGTTTAATCTTCGGCCAATCGGCGCGGGCGTATTTAATAAGCCAGACAAGAAAAATTATGCCAAAGCTTACTTCGAGGAGCGTGGTGGGCAGACCCACAATAGTAAAACGAATCAAATAACCGGGGAGAAGCAGGATAAAAATAAAAAGCGCGGAGCGAAAATTGCGCCAGGCGAGGTACGCAAGCAGTAAGCAGTAAGCAGTAAGCGCTAGGTAAGGCATTTTTGAACAATTAATAAGATTAAGATATTTCTTCAAAGGGTAAGTTTTTGATAAGGGTTTCAATGTCGCTGTCTTCTACCGGGCGTGAAAAATAGATTTGTCTCATTTCCGCCTCTTTCTGCGTGGCAATCACCAGCCAATTATTTTTGATGCTTGTTTTAGTAACCGGTCGGCGAATTTCTTTTTGTTTAATATAGCCAATGATTTCCGGCAGATTAATAGTAAAATCACGTAGCAGTGAAAATAAGTCATAAAAATCTCGGTAACGCGCCCGGTCGCTCATGGCGCGGATTTTTTCCGCCGCCACTTCTCTTATATCCATCACGTTTACCTCAAAATCAAGACCCCAGACATTGCGGTATTTTTTCTTTTGGGGCGGGAGGAGGACGTTCTGCAAAAAATCTATGTCCACTTTTATGTAATTTGGCTGGACAAGCGGGCCGGTGTACTGCAAATTTTGAATTTTTATAGTCGCCCCGGATATATAGTCCCGTTTGATTTTTAAATAGTCTACCTCGGCAAACATGCCGCGCGCCTCCCCGAGCGTCAATGGTTTTTTGTCGGCGGAAAAATCCAAATCTTCGGAAAAACGGTATTGTTCAAGATAGCAATGGTGCAGGGCCGTTCCGCCTTTAAAGATTAGGCGCGCGCCGACCGGGGACTCGGCGATGATTTGTAGAATTACGGCTAAAAAATAATCCTTCTCCGCAATCTGTAAAGGATACCTAAGCGTGCGGCGGTTGATAATTTCTAATTGTTGTCTCGTAATCATAGGGGTTATAAAGTCGCGTACTTATTAAAGTACTCATCGTAATACAGCCGCCATTTAGCATTGAATTTTTTGGCGTTGGCCACCATGCGATGGGCGCCATCTTGATTTTTTACCAACGTAAACAAATCAGAAGAGTCAATGCCGAGCAGATCAAATATAAATCCAAAAATCTTGACTGTGGTAGTGGAAAATTTTTTTAAGTGTTCAACGAGTGCGGCAAAGTCGATGTTGTTTTTGTATTCGCGCAATTTTTCAATTACCAGGTCGATCGCATAAACGCTCTTATGAAAGTTTACAATGTCAATCAGGGCCTTTTCGGCTGTGGCAACGCGCGCGGTTTTATTTTCTATCGCAACTTCTTGCCAGCCGAAATAATACGCCGCCTTAGTTTTGATGAAGCTGTATTCAATATCCTGTAATTTTGCCGTCTTGTATCGTTTGAGCGAGACTGAAACGACTTTGTTGGTAAGTTGATCGAACATGCCATGATGATGGAGCGCCGACTCAAAGGAAACATAGGAATCCGCGTTCAGCAGGTTCGCGACAACATAGGAAGATAGCGACAAAAAGCCGCGGCCGCTAAGATCGGAAATCATGTACAACCCTTTTTTAATCCGGATAAGCCAGCCTTGCTTGGCAAGCGCGCTGATAAAATATTCCGTCTGTTTGTGGTTCAAAAGATTACCGGTTTCGGCATAAATATTTTGAACACTGATGATTTGTCCATGCTTAATAATCAAGTTCTCCAATATTTCAGTATTTTTAGCAGAAATTTGAGTATATTTCATATATTCAAAACCTTAAATTATTAGGTATATCTATACATAGAATACACTAAAGTTTTGATATGGTCAATAGCCATTTGACATAGCCCCTTGACAAAACTCCTATTTTATGCTATACTTTGCTGTTATGATTGTAGCGAAATAGTAGTCCTTTTTACAATTATCCCAGTTTTCCTTTTAGATTTTACAAATGGCACCGGCTACGGCTTGTGCATGAGAAATCTCTCCACTTCGTTACTTCAGAATGCGATCGGCTAAGGTTTGCCGCAGAGCAAGGATGAAGTGAGAAAATGAAGATACTCGGTGCAATGTGTTAGCGCGCTCAAGACGCGGAATACGATTCAACCCCAAGAGTATTCAAGGGGTGGTTTCGGTTTCCATGGGGCGGCTAATACTCCAGAGCAAATTAAATAGTTGCAACATCATTTGAGACAAGACCGGGCTAGTTATGACCACCGCGGTGCCTTCGGCGCGAGTAGTAAAGATGGCCACGGTTTGCTTCCAGAAAAATATTGAGGCTTCAAAAGTTAATTCGCGTGGCAAGAATTTGGCCTCGCGCAGTTCGCGTTGATGAGAGGCTCGCGAATATTTTTTTATTTCCTCGACCTCGACGCGCAGGCTTTTCAGGCTAATATTTTTTTCCACACGGCGTTTGGTAAAATGGTACTTCTCGCCTAAAATATCCTGAATTTGGCGCGGAGCGACTATTTCGTAAACCGTGACTGGTTTGGCCGCGAACAAATCATCAAAAATATCGTTGAATCTTTCCCGATAGTAAATTTTAACCGCCGCCTCGGTAGTATGCTCTTTTTTTAGCGTTTCTAAAAGAGGCACGATTTTTTGGATTTCTTCCAATTTTTTTTCTAAGATTTTTTTAAGATGTTTCGGTTCATGCGCCGTATAAATATGGCGGGAGGCATGTTTGGTAGCAAAAACTAGTCCGTCGTTATATAGACGCTTAATAATAGACTCGGCGGTGGTGGGGCGGAGCCTGGCTTTTCTCGCGAGAGGGGTTGTGGTGCTGGGGCCGAGGCTAAGAAGAGCGAGGTAAACCAGCTGTTCTTTGTCTCTAAGCCCAAATGACGATAACACTTCGGTTATTTCTTGTTTTTGGGCGACAGATAAAGGCATGGACAATTATTTAAGTAGTATCTACGAGATTTTTCGTAGTTATTAAACACTAAATATAGCCTTATTTTAGCGTTAATTTTTTAGTTAGTCAAGTTATCCACATATTTTCATGGAGAAGTTATTTGGGGAATTGTAAAGTACAGGCGTAATCGGTTACAGCGTTCTTTACAACCAAACACCAAACCAAGGAGAAGACCAGTGAAAAATAAGAAGAAGGTGGAGCGCTCGGGAAAGATCATTCGGACGGTTGACGTGGTGCTGTCCGATGAGAAGCGCGTGCTTCTGATTCGGCGGGCGAAGCCGCCGTTCCTGGACAAGCTCGTTCTCCCGGGTGGCCACAAGGAAAAGGCTGACCGGACCATGATCGCGGCGGCTCAGCGCGAGATGCGCGAGGAGGTGGGGCTCGAAATCGACGCCGGTCGGTTCCAGTTCCTTTGCACGCTCGATACGCCCGGGCGAGATCCGCGCCCGGGGAGGAGGGTGTCAACGGTGTTCTACGTCGAGCTCAAGCCCGAGGAGCTCGACCGGGCCAAGGCGGGTGATGACGCCGCCGAAGTCATTCTGCACGAAACGGAGAATTCGCTCGACAGCGAGACGCTCGGGTTCGATCACTTCGACGCGATCGCCACCTATTACAACTACCGAAACTTGCTCGATTCGTTCGAAGAAGATGACGGCTGGCCCGGTACCATCTTCTAGTTCTAGAAAATTGTTCTTTTTTAGCCTCCCCGAGCGGCTTATAATAGCTCGGGACTAAACAAAGTGCATTTTGTCAGAACAAAAAACTTCGGTTTGAAAGCCGATGGTTTTTTGATTATAAATATTTTTAAATTTTTAATATCTGTAATGATCAGGTTTGAAGGGACCGTTTTGGCCAAGGCCTAGATAGCTGGCCTGTTTTTTGGTAAGTTTAGTTAGTTTAACGCCAAGTTTTGGCAGATGTAAGCGCGCCACTTCTTCGTCTAGTTCTTTGGGCAAAACATACACCCAACCATTTTTATATTCGCCTTTATTGTTCCAAATGGCGAGCTGGGCGAGAACTTGGTTGGTAAAGCTGGTGGACATGACAAAACTGGGGTGGCCGTGGGCATTGCCGAGGTTAACGAGGCGGCCGCGCGAGAGCAAAATTATACATTTACCATTTGGCCACGTAAATTTGTCTACCTGCGGTTTAATATTTTCTTCTTTGATTTTTTTGTCCGCGGTAAGAGTAGCGACGTCGATTTCGCTATCAAAGTGCCCAATGTTGCAGACAATGGCCCCATCTTTCATAGCATCCAGGTGTTTTTTGGTGATGACGTCGCAACAGCCGGTGGCAGTAACAAAAATGTCAGCTATTCCCGCGACTTCTTCCATTGATAAGACTTCGTAGCCTTCCATGGCCGCTTGGAGCGCGTTGATGGGGTCAATTTCGGTAACAATGACGCGGGCGCCATAGCCGCGCATACTTTGCGCGCAGCCTTTACCCACGTCACCAAAGCCTGCGATGACTATGGTTTTGCCAGCGAGCATAATGTCCGTGGCGCGCTTGAGTCCGTCTGCTAAACTTTCGCGACAACCGTATTTATTGTCGAATTTAGATTTAGTAACCGAGTCATTGACGTTAATGGCCACGGTGCCGAGAGTCTTTTTTTCCATCATTTGATACAGGCGATGTACGCCAGTAGTAGTTTCTTCGGATACGCCTTTGATTTCTTTTAGCATCTTGGGGTGTTTTTCGTGGACAAGTACGGTGAGGTCGCCGCCGTCATCCAGCAATAAATTAGGGCCTTTTCCGCCCGCGAATTTAAGCGACTCTTCCACGCACCACCAATACTCTTTTTCCGTTTCGCCCTTCCAGGCGAACACCGGAATGCCGGCTTTGGCCACGGCGGCCGCGGCTTCGTCTTGGGTGGAAAAAATATTGCACGAAGACCAACGGACTTCGGCGCCGAGCGCAACTAGAGTTTCAATTAAAACCGCGGTTTGAGTAGTCATGTGGAGGCACCCGGCAATGCGCGCCCCGGCGAGGGGCTTTTGATCGCTATATTTTTTGCGTAGGCTCATGAGGCCCGGCATTTCTTTTTCAGCGAGAATAATTTGTTTGCGCCCAGCGGCGGCCAATTTTATATCGGCAACTTTGTAGCTCATAGTTTTTATTTTTTAATCTTTAAATGACCAGCATCCAGTAGTTTTTGCATATCTGTTATTGATAAATAATTGGTCATAGGTTGATTTGTTTATTCTTTTTGCCGCACTTATCCTTGTTTCGCTCGCCAATCTTCCAGTAAATCTTTAGGCAAAACAATTTTGAGACCCCAGAGCTGGCATTGTTGTTTTACTTTTGGCGTGTGAAAATCTTTTCTATCTAGCGTGCATAGCGCCTCGGCGGAGCAGAACAGGGCGGCGGCCAGGATGGGCGCGTCTTTTAACGGCATCAAGTTGTGCGCGTGTTGAATAAGTCCAGTACTCGGTGGGTGAACCACCGTAAGTAGCGGGCTCGTGATAAGCGCGCTAAACTCTTCGCGCTTGGCCGGGAGTTTGGTAGCAACATTAATCCGGGCCTCGGCAATGGCATAGGCGCTGGTTACCAATTGCCAGCGGGCGTCTTTTTCGGCCACGCGCCACAGATATCGTGAGCCACCACTCTCGCTGCCAGCGGCGGCCACTAAAATGTTGGCGTCAAGAAAAATTTTCACACGTTTATTTCAAAAGACGGTCCAAGTCACGCTTTAAGCCGGTCGGCAGAGCGTCTTTTTTAAGCAATCGGCCAATTTCTGCGTTTGAATACAACGCCGCCTCGGTGTTGGTGTAGAATGTAAATGAGTCGCGGAGCAGCCCAGAAACGCTGGTGCGGCGGCGGTTAGCTTCGTTTTTAAGGCGCCGAAAGAACGGCCGGGGAACGGTGATGGTGAGCGGTTGAAAAGCACTTTGCATAAGAATAAATGACTATGTATTGAATATGTATTTATTATAGTTTAATTAGTGGGAGTTGTCAAGGGTAAACGCCTGGTTACAATCCCAATTTCTCTCCATACGTTTTTTCGTAGCGTTCGGCAAATTCAATCTTAGTAAACGTGTGCGCCTGGGTGCCGTAGGTTTCAATTGCGAAGCTGGCCGCCACTGCCCCCATTTGGCCGCAGGTTTTAAGCGGAAGAGAGTGTTCATAACCAGCGCAGAACCCGGCGCGGTAGGCATCGCCAGCGCCGGTGGGGTCGTCCACGGAATTTGGTTTACAAGGAGCAATGGCGATAATTTGGCCATCTTGTGTAGATATGACGGAGCCTTTGGCGCCGAGCGTGGTAATAATTAGGTCCGATGATTTTAAAATATCAGCTGTGGTTAGGCCGCTTTGTTTTTCGAGAAGCCTAATTTCGTAATCGTTCCCAATCACTATATTAGCCTGCCCTAAGCAGGCGGTAAGTTCTTCAGATTTGAAAGCGGTCAATTGTTGGCCGGGGTCAAATACAGTGGTCCAGCCCAAGGAGCGGCTCTCGCGCAAGTGTTTTATCATCACATCTTTGTTAGTGGGCGATATTAAAGCCAAGGTAACAGATTTTTGGAGCGGTCGAAAGTCCAAGCTGGCCGCTAAATCGAGCGGGCCGTTATAAAAAGCGGTTACTTGATTGTCGTCGATGTCGGTCGTGATATAGGCCGAAGCAGTCAGGCGCGCGCTGTCTTTTAAAATATATTCCGTATTGATGTTTTTAGTTCGCAGATGCGCCAGGTATTCGCGGCTGTCACTCCCGAGCGCGGAAGCAATTAAAACCTCGTTCCCGAGGAGGCTTAAAGTATAGGCAATATTACCGGCGGTACCGCCCCAGCTTTTGGCCAGTTTATCCACAGTAAAGCAGACATTAAGAATATGGATTTGGTCCGGTAAAATGTGATTTTTGAATGAATCGGGAAAATTCATTATATAATCGTAGGCGAGAGACCCGGAAACTAATATAGCCATAGAAGTGTATTAAGTAAAGCAGGGTGATTGTAACAGAAAAACGGTTAGAATGTCCACTGTTTGTTTATTCCTAGAGAGCAGGGTATAATAAAATATAGTCCAAACAATATTATGCTAGATGATATTTTTTATTTTTTATTGGGGGCTCTGGCTCTCTTAGGCATGCTGGTTTGGTTTTTAGTAAGAGAAATTAAGCGATTAAAGACGCATACGTTTAGCGGCATAGTGCGGGTAGGAGAGGGGAATGGAGAGCGCGTGGGGGCGTTGACGGCTAACTTGGACGTGGCTTTGGCAAAGCACCTGCCAAAGGGCCTGTATGTTTGCGAAATTTTTATTGCCAAAAAGGCAGAGCGCGGAGTTTTGTATTACGGCTATAATTCAGTAACTAATAAAAATACTTTGGAGGTCCATGTGTTTGATTTTGTCGGTGATTTATATGGTAAATATTTAACAATTAAAACAAAACAATATCTGCGGGCTCCGAAACGGTTTGATACCATCGAGCGCTTGAGGGAGCAGATAAAAAAGGATTTGGTGCTGGCGAGAAAAATGGCGTAAAAAAATATCGGATATGTATCAACGTATTACTACGTTAATACAAATATTAATTCATCTTATATAGTTGGCTGTGGGTGCCAATCATGCGGAAGTAAACCATCGCTCTACCACTATGCTCTTCAAAGATAGCCCGCCAGTCGCCGGTAACATTGATACTACGACAACCACGGTATTGACCGGTAAGCGGATGATTTCTCAAGAGCGGGTGAAATTTTTCGGTGAGAAAAAGGCGCACACGTTTTTTAAATGCCGCCTGGATGCCTGACGGAGCTTTGTCATATTCTTTAAGGAAACGGCGTGAATATTCAATGCGCATAGCGGCGTTTTTTGGATTTTAGAGTGTCCAAAAATTTAAGCGCCTCTTCTGGGTCGTCAAAACCAATCGTCCGGCCTTTCCGCAGGTCTTCTTCTGATTCACGCAGGGCCGCGAGCAGGAACTCGCTGGGCTCTTCGGGGCGAGTGCTGACCGTAAAGGTTTCAGTGCGGATTAATTCTCGCAGGTAGCCGTTAATTACCACGCTTAAATTAAGCCCTAGGCGAGAGGCCACTTGTTTGGCGCGGGATTTAACGCGCGGATCAACCTTGACGTTTAAAATAGTAGTAGCCACAGATGAGAAACTTAATAGTAAAATACAAAGTATATACTTAGTATATACTAGAAATCGGGCAATTGTCAAGTGGCGTCACGTCAAATTATGCACCAAATTTAATGGACTCAAACGCGCCGGTAATTTAGCGCTGCCACCAGTGGTGTTTAAACGGTTCGAGTTTAGCTCCAATAGTCATGGCCAAGGCAATAATGACGACGTTTTTAATAATGTACTGGCCTTCGAGGGTGGGGATAAATAAGCCGTGCCAAGTAAGAGAGGGAAGCAATATAAGCGGACTAATAATCATGAAAAGGTGTGGAATTAAGAGGGCAATGGCAATGCGCTCGCCTTTGGGGATAAGCCACAAAACGCCAATGAGCATTTCGTATAAGCCAAAAAATATTATGAAGGTTGGAAATGATAATGATGACACAGTACGTTCAAGCAGGGCTTCCACCAAAGGGTTCGCTGGGCTCGTGCCAAAAATTTTTAAAACTCCAAACCAGAAATAGACAATAAAAAGCGCTAGACGCGTAATCGGCCCTTGGTATTGTTTGAGGTGGTTAATAATAGCGCGGTCGAGCAGAGTTATTTTATACGAGGCCATAGTTGATCTAAAATACTAAAAGCCCAGAATTTCTTTGACCAGAATTACTGTCAGGCGGTGGGGTTTGGTTTCTTTATTTAAAATAAAGAGTTTATTAATGGCGCTGCCCGGGAGATTGGCGGGAATATGGTAGGCAGAGTGGGCGCGAGCGCTTTCGAGCGGTAAAACATATTCGGAAATTCTTTTCCAACCGGTGTTTAAATCAGGTACGATTTTTTGGGCGCCGACAACCCACACTACATGCGCCGAGCCGCTTGCGTAAGCCGGTAGCTGTGAACCGCTTTGTGAAGCCACCATAATTTTACCGTCTTCTGTTATGGCGTGCACACTCCCCACAGCCCATTCGGGAGCGGCGCCGATTTTTAGTTTTTGTATCGGGTCTGTGTCTTTAGGGAGGCCAGTGAGTGTTTGGCGTACCGAATTATAATTGCCCGAGTCGTTCAGGTCAGTAGCGAGGCCGATATTTTCCACGGTTTGGGAAGTCATAGTCATAACTTCGGCGCCGTGCGGAATAATTTCGAGCACCATGGCTTTGGCCGCCGCGCTATTCTTGACAATAAAAACATCCACGCCGTTACTCTCTAAAGCCGCGGCCGTGGTTTGAATTATTTTGTCGGTGGGAATCTTATCCCAGTCCATAAAATATATTAGAGCAAAGCCATTGGAGCTGGCCGGTATTTTAGATGATTTTGTTTATTTCCGCAATTATATATTTAAAAATTGTATTTTATTGCCACAATAATCTAGAAATTTTTTTAAATCCTCGCGTTTAAAAACTAGCGAGGCAGTGTTAATAAGCGGGTGGCAATTAATTTCGTCGTGTTTCCAGAGGTCGTTGTCTATTATAATTACCACTTCTTTATTAATATCATTAATAAGGCCAAGCAGAGTGACTGAGCCGGGAGTGACGCCCAGATATTTTTGCAAACGCTCGGGCGAGGCAAAACTTAAGTTGGACTCGTTTAACAGCGCGGCTAATTTTTTTAAGTCCGCGCGTTTCTCAATTTCGAGGCACACTAAATAATGTTTATCGCCCTTTTTGTTTTTGAGGAATAAATTTTTACTCGTGGCCCCGGGTACTTTGACGCCCAGGCGTAGTTCGTCCTCGTAGCTAAACACGGCCGGGTGGTCGTACTTGGTGTAGGGGACGTTGAGCTGTCTTAGCACTTCGTAAATATCCGGCATATGATTTTATTAAATTTGTCAGTTACCGGGCTATCTAAATAATAATTTTTTTAATTTAGCCTTGGCCCGGGGGTTATACAAGGCTTCAAGCAGTTTGGCCTTCAGGCTTGGTTCGTGAAAATCAGGGTTTAGGCCGAGCAGGATAAATTCATTAAAAGATAGTTTTTTTACTTTAATTTTTTCGCCAGCGTCGAGCATGGGAGAAGTGGTTTGGTTGATGCCATCGGCAATAAAAATGCTAATTGTCCAGATTATTTTACTATAAGGCTGTTCGGCGTACCAAAGGCGCCAATGATTGGCAGTGTAGCCGGTTTCTTCTCGTAATTCGCGCTTAGCCGCGTTTAAGGGAGTTTCTTTTTGCTCGTGACGTCCGCCCGGAATTCCCAGAAAGGGTTTTTTGGTAGGTTGTTGTTCTTCTAGAATTAGTATTTTTTTGTCTTTGGTTATGGCAATAACCTGGACAGTGTCGGGGCGCTTGAGCTTTTCAAAAATTTCAGTTGAGCCATCAAACATTGTTTGGGGCCACTGGTAGACGTCAAAGATCACGCCTTTAAAGACGCGTTTAGCATTTTTAGGAAGCCCAGATTTTTTGGCCATAGTGATTTCATTTTATCTGTTTATACGGTCGTTGGCAAGCGGAGAGACCCCGCTACTTGAGGGCGGGGTAAACTTGATTTTTCTTCAGAGATCTGGTATTTTAGAGCAGTTATATATGGAGAGGTGGCGCACGCGCACACCGAATTAGATTACACATGGAGAGGTGGCGCACGCGCACACCGAATTAGATTATACATGGAGAGGTGTCTGAGTGGTTTAAAGTACCGCTCTCGAAAAGCGGAGTACCGCAAGGTACCGTGAGTTCGAATCTCACCCTCTCCGCATGCGACTTAGACTTCTAAAGAAATCAGATATTCCCGCGGCCGTAGCTATTATCCGGCAAAATTTTTCGCGTGAATTCGCGCGCCGCGCCCGGCGAGAACTAGCTGATATGTTTGGTTCGGCCGCTATTAAACCAATCTATATTGTTGCCGAAGAGGCCGGCCAAATCGTGGGCTTAGTTGCTTATATGCAGTCGTGGATGGATTATGATGTTTATGAAATTTTTTGGGTCAACGTGCACCCCAGCTACCTAAAACGAAGCATTGGCAAGCGGCTGGTACAGGCTGCTATTAGGCAAATAAAAAAACAGCGCGGTGCGGCGCTGATACTTTTAACGGCGCGGGCGGTGGCTGGTTTACCTGTTTTTTATCAGAAACAATTTGGCTTTAAAACCGTGCAGAAATTTTCTAATCGTAAGTACCACCTAATGGCCGCTTCTGTTTTTTGAAGTGCTTGAGGTACGCCACGATGATGAAACTGATGATGACCAGGAGCGCCCAGGAGGTAATTTTGCGCGTGGAGACGCTGGTCCAAGTGATAAGTTGGTCGGGATATTTCCAGGCGCCAAAGTAGGTGGAGATATTTTCGGCAATCCAGATGAAGAAGCCAATCAGAACAAAAGAAATAATTAGAGGCATGGCGTAGCGGCGGATAGTGATGGTAAATTGCACGATAGTTTTGGCAAAAACAACGGCCACTAGGCCAAAGAGCACCCAGCGAAAATCCGGTAAAAAATGATTGGTAAAGAAATTGAGATATATAAGAATAGACAAAACAATGCTGGGGGTATAATTTTTATACCCGGTGAGCTCGAGTTTAAAAATGTTCCAGGCCTGGCTGATGTAACTCCCGACTGCGGCATACATAAAGCCGCTGTAAAGTGGCACATTAGCGATTTTGAAATAACCAACCTCCGGGTAGCTCCACGAACCAATCGCGGGGTTGGTTTTGTAGATTTCGAGAATCAGGCCGATGACGTGAAATAAGCAGATCATCTTTACTTCGTCTTTGGTTTCGATTTTGGTCAAGTATAAAATTATTTGAATCGCCACCGCCGCTAAAAAAAGAAAATCATATCGCGCTAGGCCCGGAATGTGGATGTGGTGGGAAAGAAAGAGGAGCAGAAAAAACGAACCGGCAAAAATACAGGCGCGCGCCTGTTTGAGGCCAAAAACAAAAAATTCTCGCAGATAAAAACTCATAACCATGGCACTATATAGTAATTATCAGAAAAGGTCAAAATGAGTTTGGGCGGATGGCCGGCTGTCTTGATTTTGGTCTCGGGGCGTGATATGGTATGGACGTTTTGGAGAGGTGACAGAGCGGTTTAATGTACCGGTCTTGAAAACCGGAGACCACGCAAGTGGTCCGTGAGTTCGAATCTCACCCTCTCCGCCAATTTTCACTTTTTGTGAAATCGTAAGAAACAGCCTCGGCGCAAAGCGCCTCGGCATGGTATTTTTCCGCAATTTTAAAGGCATTTTTGAAATCCAAAACCAAAGTGCGGTCG